>JAJRRK010000136.1 GCA_024279555.1 Campylobacterales bacterium | reverse complement strand
GCGTCGATGGACAAGGCACTGGGGATACCCGAAGCGCGTACCATTGCCGGACGCATGATGTTCCCCGGTGAGCTGGGTGACAAGAAGATCGAAGTGCTCTCCGGAGGGGAACGCAGCCGAGTGATGCTGGGGAAGATCATTGCTACTCCTGCCAATCTGCTCTTTCTTGATGAGCCTACCAACCATCTTGACATGCAGTCGATTGATGCACTTGCCGATGCCATTGAGGCCTTTGAGGGTTCCCTGATCATGGTCACCCACTCGGAGATGCTGCTGCGACGGCTTGCCGATGCGCTGATTATCTTCCATAAAGGAGGTGCAGAGTATTTTGAGGGAACTTATGATGAATTCCTCGAAAAGATCGGCTGGGAAGAGGAGAATCAAGAGAAACCCAAAAAGAAGAAGCCCAAGATCGATTACAAGGAGCGCAAGAAGCTTCGGCGTGCACTGACACAGGAGCGCAACGAAAAGCGTAAACCTTTTACCAAAGAGATCAGGCTGAGTGAAGAGAATATCGGGCAACTGGAAGCGGAAATGGCGGTGAAAAACGAAGCACTTGAGAAGGCTTCGTTATCAGGTGACAATAGTGCCATTATCGAGCTCTCCAAAGAGGTGGGTCTTTTGCAGCAGCAGGTGGATGAATGGTTTGAAAGACTTGAAACGGCTACCTTGGAAGAGGAAGAGATCGTGGCGGAGTATGAGGAAAAATTGGCTGCGTTGGATAGTTAAATAGGGAGGAATAGTGGAAATGGATGAGATGGGTTTAATGGGAATCGTTCCCATTTTACCCATTAAGGGCGAAGCCTGCTAGATACTCTTATGTGGATCCTCGTGCTGGTGGTTCCAAAGCAGTTTGCCGCCTCCGAGCATGTGGAAATGCAGGTGCATGATCTCCTGCCCACCGTCTTTACCATTGTTGGTGATAAGGCGGTATCCGGTGATATCCAGACCCGTTTTCTTCGCTACCTCCTGCATGAACGCCGTCATGCCCACCATCATCTCCGGATCAACGTTCTGAAAACAGTCCACGTGTTTCTTCGGGATAATAAGAATGTGTATCGGTGCTTTGGGATAGAGGTCATGAAATGCGAGAAAATCATCATTTTCATGAACAGTGTTGTTGGGAATCTCTCCGTTGACGATCTTGCAGAATATACACATGGTACATCTCCTTGTTAGTGGTGTCATTTGGGCAATTATAGCACACTAAATCCCACTATTAGCTACATTTGGATAAAATCACGGCAATTACTATGCGATAAATGGAGCATTATGGAGAATTTAGAAGCAAAGATACAGCAGGCAGGTACGCTTGAAGCACTTGAAAAAGTGCGTATCGAATTGTTTGGGAAAAAAGGGATTTTGGCAGCAGAGTTTGCCAAGATGAAGGATATCCCCGGTCCTGAGAAGAAAGCGTTCGCGGAAGGGCTGAACAAGCAGAAGGCTGCGCTGCAAACAGCATTTGATGCACGGTATGAGACACTCAAAGCCGAAGAGATAGAACGAATGCTTAAAAATGAAGCGATCGATGTGTCACTCTATGGCACATTGGCTCAGAAAGGGGCGCTTCATCCGGTGATGGAGACAATGGATAAAATTATCGACTACTTTATGGCGCTCAATTTCTCGGTTGAGAGTGGTGATATGGTAGAGGATGACTTCCATAATTTTGAAGCACTCAACCTTCCCAAGTACCATCCTGCACGTGATATGCAGGATACCTTCTATTTTAAAGACGGTGGTCTGCTGCGTACCCATACCTCTCCTGTGCAGATACGCACCATGCTCAAGGAGAAGCCGCCCATCCGTATGATCGCGCCCGGTTCGGTCTTCAGACGCGACTATGACCTAACCCATACACCAATGTTTCATCAGGTAGAAGGATTGGTCGTTGATGAAAAAGGCAAGATCTCTTTTGCCAACCTCAAGGCGATACTGACAGACTTTCTGCACTATATGTTCGGGGATGTCGATGTGCGTTTTCGTCCGAGTTTCTTCCCTTTTACCGAACCCTCTGCGGAAGTGGACATCAGCTGTATCTTCTGTGGTGGAGAGGGGTGCCGTGTCTGTTCGCATACAGGATGGATAGAGATCCTCGGATGCGGGATCGTCGACCCGAACGTCTTTAAAGCGGTTGAGTATGAAGATGTTAGCGGTTATGCGTTTGGTCTGGGTGTAGAGCGTATTGCAATGCTGATGCACCGCATTCCTGATCTTCGAAGTCTTTTTGAAGGCGATCTTCGTTTGTTGGAGCAGTTTAGATGATAGTCACAAGAACATGGTTGAACGAGTTTATTGATCTCAATACCGTTAGCGACGAAACACTCTATGAGACCTTCAATGCCATCGGGCTTGAAGTAGACAGCATGGAGAAGATCACGATCCCCGAAAAAGTAGTGATCGGGAAGATTATCTCCTGTGAGAAACACCCTGATGCGGATAAACTGAATGTTTGCCAGATCGATGTAGGTGCCGGTGTACGCCAGATTGTCTGTGGTGCTGCCAATGTGGTTGATGCGGAGTATGTGGCAGTGGCGACCATCGGGGCGGTACTTCCGGGCAATTTCGAGATCAAACACGCAAAGCTGCGTGGTGTCGAGAGCGAGGGGATGGTCTGTGCGGCTTCTGAACTGGGATTGCCCGATATGGGCAAAGGGATCATGATCCTCGATGAGAGTATCGGTGAACTTGAAGTAGGGCGAGAACTGGGTACCTACGAGAAAGTAGCCGATACGATCATAGAACTGGAACTGACTGCTAACCGCGGGGACTGTCTGAGCATCTATGGCGTGGCACGTGATCTTTCTGCCGCATTGAATATTGAGATGAAACCATTCGAGTATAAGCAGGCGGAGCATATGAAGCTGGGTATTGCACGCAAGGCGGAGTTGCATACCAAGGGAGAAATGGCTGCTGATCTGCGTTACAAACTTGCTCATATTGAAAAAAGTCAAAGCAGTTTCCTGATCAAGCTTCGTCTGGCGATGGTCAAGGTAGAAGCGGGGAACCCTCTTATGGAGATGCTCTCTTATGCAACTCATACGACCGGTGTGATCCTTCGCATGTATGACTGTGCGAGTTTTTGTGAACCGGGTGAAGAGAAAGTGATCGTTACGGTTGAAGGAAGAGAGAAAGGTATTATCCATATCCATGCCAATGGTAAACATATCGGCATTGCGGGGGTAAACCAGATTGAAGAAACCAAACCGACAACACAGAGTAGAGAAGTATTGATCGAAGCGAGCTATATTAACCCTGATCTTCTCTCTGAAGCAGTAGCGGACGGCAAGTTTGAAACGGATGATCTGTATTATAAGACATCACGGGGGTCGAACCCGGATCTGGCATTTGGACTTGCTTATCTTGCTTCGGTATTGGAGCAGTATACGGATATAGACTGCTACGAGGGTTCACTGGATGTCGAGCTAGAGAGAGAAGAAGAGAAAGTTCTCGTTGATGCGGGAGAGATCTCCGCTATTGTGGGGATGAATATCGAGTTGAGCAAGATCGCAACTGTGCTGAAGAAGCTTGGTTTCGAGATCACGGCTATGAATGATCATCAACTGGCGACTAAAGTACCGCTTTTCAGGCATGATATCAGAAATATTCAGGATATCGCCGAAGAGATCGTGCGTATCATCGGGATCAACAATATCCCGGCAAAACCGCTGTTCTTTGCCGAAAAGATGCGTCTGAACGAAACGAGTTACCGCTATAAGGCCAAAAAAGCATTGAGAAACCGTGCAGTGGGTGTCGGTTTTTATGAGAATGTCTCTTATGTATTCAGTGAAAAAGCGATGTTGCAGAAGTATGGATTCGTGACGACAGAAGCGTCATTGGAACTTGCCAATCCCATTGCTGAAGAACTCAATACCCTCAGAAGCACACTGCTTGTGAATTTGTTATTGGCAGTCAAACGCAATGTAAGCTACTCCAAGAAGTCAATTCCTCTCTTTGAGATCGGTGCAGTCTTCGATGCGAAACGTGTCCAGTCGGAGAGGATGGGCTTTGTCTTTGCGGGACAAGTGGAACCCGAAAGTGTCAAGAACGCAGGGAAACCGGCTGTGATCGATTTTGCCACTTTCACACAGAAACTAGGTGCGGTTATTGGACATTTCGAGCTGGTTCCCTGCAGTTATGAGAACGGATTTATTCATCCGTACCAGTCGGCAGATATTATTATTGACGGGAAGGTATGCGGCTTCATGAGTAAACTGCATCCTACGGTACAGGAAGCGTATGATGTGCCTGTGACCTTCATTGCTGAAGTGGATTTTGAAGCGTTGATGCCTAAACATATCAATGCCAGGCCGATCTCTAAATTTCAGGGAGTCTACAAAGATCTCAGTATTGTGATTGACAAATCGTTGAACTATTATGAAGTCGCCAAG
>JAJRRK010000135.1 GCA_024279555.1 Campylobacterales bacterium | reverse complement strand
GTAGCGTTCTATTCCCATATAGGCAAGGGTCTGGGTGCAGCGGAGCAGGTCGGAGCTGTATATGTGGTCAAAATGCTGTTGTGTGAGCAATCTGACCGCTTGGGCATCAAAGAGTGAAGGTTCGATGGGCAGGTCGCTCCAGCCGTTGTACCGCCCCTGATGTTTGGGGTGAAGCGGCGCATGGCGAAGGAGTGTCAAAGCCACAGTGCGCCCCCGAACAAAAAGAGCAGGGTTTCACTCGTCTCCAGCGTGGTTCCCAGTACATCACCGTTCATGAAGCCAAGTTTTTTGGTGATGTGTGTTGCAAAGAGATAGGCAAATCCCAGTCCTATAGCGAGCAGCAGGAGAAAATGCCACCCTGCAATCAGCATCCCGATACTGCCAAAAAGCAGCATCGAAGACCAAAAGATGCTGGGGCTGAAGCCCTGCTGCATCGTAGTAATGAATGTAGAGCGAAACGACTGGGTAAAAAAGAGTATCAACAGCCCCATACGGCTGATCATTACGGTTACCAAGAAGAGTCCAAAAGCGTCATGGGTAAGCAGATATACGCCACCGGAGACCTTCATCAGCATCACACCTACTGCCCACAGCACCCCCATGGCTCCTACGGTAGGATCTTTGATGATCTCGTAAGCATCCTTACCCGAATGCTTGGCATAGAGCGCATCTGCCACATCCATTACCGCTTCGGTATGCAAAAAACCGTAGAGCATCATGTAGGCAATAACCGCCACCACACCTGCCAACCACCCAAGCGAAGTCAGTAAGGTGTATATGCCAAGTGCAAGCATGCCCAAAATCAATCCGCCAAGCGGCAGCCAAAAGAGCATGGCAGCCGGTACGGCGGGTTTGGAGAGATCATCATGTGCCCCGAAGCGTACAGGCAGTACGGTAAAGTAGGAGAGCATCAGTTTTAGCCCCAAGTAGAAATCTCTCACGCCAAAGTCCCCAGAGTAAAAGTTGTGATGAGGACTATATCCAATTTTGTTTGCAGTGTCAATGCGCGCGCAATATCCTCTGTAGTGATTGTCTCCCGTCCACACCCAAAATAGGCTTTTGGCACGAGGGTACCAAAGTAGTGTGTGGGACCGCCCAGTTTGATACCGAGCACAAATGCCATGGCGGAGATGGGATAACCGGCGTTGGGACTGGGGTGCTGTTTTCCATTTTGAAAAACAGCAGTGAAGAGTGAAGAGTGTCGGTACATCAAAACAAAAATCAACACAGCCGTAATGCGGGCAGGAATGAAGTTGGCGACATCATCAAGTCTTGCGGCGAATTTACCGAAGCGTTCATAGCGTGCGCTACGGTAACCCACCATCGAGTCAAGCGTATTGACAGCTTTATAGACAAAGGCACCGGGCAGTCCCCAAAGCAGTAGGTAAAAGAGTGGGGCGATCACACCGTCGCTGAGATTTTCAGCGTAGGTTTCAATGGCAGCCTTGTTGATGTCGGAGGGACTTATATGATCCGTATCGCGGCTGACAAGATATTTGATCTTGTGCGGTTTGGTGATGATCTCTTGTACCGAGTCATAGAGCATTTTAGATGCGATGGCGGTAGAGGCGACAAGTCCGAGCGCAAGTGTGGCCAAAACAGAGGGTAGAAGGGACAACACCCATTGCATGACAACGCTCAATGTAAAAACCAAACCAATAAGCGAGAGTGAAAGCCATACGCCTCTTATGAGAGAATCTTTGTAAAACCGCTTCTCAAACCATGTAATGTAATCGCCCATCAGTATAACCGGATGACGGATCAAGGAAAATTCACCGAAGATCCGGTCCACCGCATAGGCGATCAGGGCAACATCAAAGTACACTGCTGATGATCCTTTCAGTATCAAGGTGCGCTTTCATGGTCTCATAAAAAGTGTTGATGTGCGCTTTTTCGTATGCCTTGAAGTTCTCATCGACAAAAATGCCGTGCGCAAAGGTGCCGTAGAGCTTTTCGGTTTTATACTCAAGCGGGTATTTGGTGCTTGTACCGTGGTGTATTTCGTAGCGATCCCCCTCTTTTCGTACGATCTTTTCGGGTTGAAAGAGGATCGTATCGTCGATAAAGCCCAATCCTTCAACGCTGCATGAGGTGTCCGACTCAATACAGGCTTGGTCGATGAGGGTTTCAAAGAGCATCTCATAGCCGCCGCAAATGCCGATGATATGTGTTTGCCCCGATTGATAGAGCTGCTTTATCTGCGCGAAGAGTCCCGTTTGTTTGAGCCACTCCAGATCTTCCATCACCCGCTTGGATCCGGGGAGTATCACACACTCAAAGGCACTGAGGTCGATGTTCTCCTGTACAAACTTGACACAGGTGTTTTCATCGGCAAGGAGCGGTTCGAAGTCGGTGTAGTTGCTCATGGTAGGGTAGGCAATGACAGCGACATGGCGTGTAGCCTTGCTGCAATCTTGCGTATAGTTGAGCAGGCTTTGGCTATCTTCAAAACCAAGATTAAACGGGCGGTAGGGCAGCACGCCAAGCACGGGGATGCCAAACTTGCGTTCGATGATCTCAACACCTTCATCAAACAGACGCATATCGCCTCGGAATTTATTGACAATCACACCGATGACATTGCTTCGCAAAGATTCGGGTAAGAGATGATAGACCCCGTACACCGAAGCAAACACCCCGCCTTTTTCGATGTCGGCTACCAAGATGATCTTAGTCTTAAACTCGGTGGCGATGAAGATGTTGGAGAGGTCTTTGTCCATTAGATTCAGTTCCACCGGTGAGCCTGCTCCTTCGGCAATGACGCAGTCGTAGCGGTCGTTCAGATAGCCAAAGCCCTCTTTGACGATGGGTTTGAGCCGATCCAGGTCTCGATAGTAGGCGCGCACATCTTTTTCGCCTGCTGTTTTGCCGCCCACAATCATAGAAGCGGAGGAGCCTCTTCCCGATTTGAGTAGAACGGGATTGTTGTGCCACGAGGTAGGTACGCCCAACGCTTTGGCTTGAAAATGCTGTGCTACGGCGATCTCGCTGCCGTCATTGGCAACATGGGCGTTGTTGGAGACATTTTGCGCTTTGAAAGGCGCAACGCTATATCCGGCATCTTGCAAGATGCGCCCAATAATCCATGTGAGGGTGCTTTTACCCGCATCGGAGCTTGTGCCAAATACGCTGATATTATGCATGTAGTACCTCTTTGAGCACAGAGAGCTCTTCAATGCTTTTAATGGCGATGCGTATATGCGTACTGTCAAGCCCCTCGAAGTTCTCGCAGTTGCGTATCATGACACGGTAGGGTGTCAGCTTCTCTTGAAGGGTGTGTGCGTCGATGTGTTGTAGTCTGACAAGTACAAAATTGGCTTCCCCCGGATAGATCTGTGCCACATAAGAGCTGTAAGAGAGCAGTGCAAGCAGGTAGGTTCTGCTTTTGGCATGGGCATCATCAGAGCGCGCTTTCAAGCCTCTGTCCTTGAGCGCGCTTTGGATATAGGCACAATCAAACGCCGAGAGTTTCCAAAGCGGCTCGGTGCGCTTCAGTGCTTTGATGTTGTGCCTTTGTGACAGCAGTGTTCCAATGCGAATCCCCGCCGCACCCCAGAATTTGGTCATAGACTTGAGAATGTAGAGGTTGGGATAGTGCGCAAGGAGAGCGGTAGCGGAGTCATATGGGGTAAATTCAAGAAACGATTCGTCAATGAGAACGGTGCAGTTTTGCGCATGCCAATACGCAAGCAGGGCTTTGATATCATAGTATTTGCCATCAGGTGTAGCGGGATTGACGAAGATGACGAGACTGTGCGGGGCTATGTGTGCATCGAGGGTTTCAAACCTGTTGACTGCTTCCAATGCATATCCGAATACTTCGGCGGCTTTTTGGTACTCCAAATAGGCGGGGGTATAGATCGTACACCGCAGGGGAAGACCTCTGTGTCCGTCCTTAATATGACGAAAGAAAGAAAAAATGGCAGCAGAGCCGCCGTTGAACAGCTCTATGGCTTCAGCTCCCACACCGTAGTGTGATGCGACCGCATCATAGAGCCTGTCGTAGTCGGGGTAGGGTGAAATATCAAGGGTGTTGAAGTCAACATTAACGCAGGGTTTGACGAAGTTGATGTTGGAAGAGAGGTCAATCACTTCAGACGGGCTACAGCCGCACTGTTTGGCAAAGGCAGCGATGTCGCCGCCGTGTTGGTAAGCACTCATTTGAGTTTACGCTCCAGCCCAAGCTTGATTTCATAGACCTCATCGCAGATCTGTGCAAGTTTCTGTCCGACAATGCCGCTTCGGTCAACATATTTCCGGCTCGTTGCATCGAGGGGGATGATGCCTGAAGCAACATCGTTGAGCACGAAGATGATGTGTGCTTCTATGGTGGAGAGTTTGTCGATTTGCGCTAAAACCTTCTCTTCTTCCTCTTCAAGCGTGTTGAGCATCCACATGCTCATGCAGTCTACAAGATAAGTGCCGCCGGGGCGGATATGCGCAGCAATATCAACGGGTGTTTCGACGGTCAAGAAGCGGCTCTCTCTTTGCAGACGGTGCTTTTTGATGCGTGCTTGCATCTCCGCATCGCCAAAACTATTGTCGTAAGTGGCGATATAGACAGGTTTGTTCTCGCCTGCAAGCGCCAATGCTCTTTGCTCCGCCAAACGGCTTTTGCCCGATTTTTGTCCGCCGAAGTAGAGGATTTTCATCCCAAAAATCCTTCAACCTGTCGGGTGATCGTCTCCTTGTCAAGGTCATTGAGCATCGCATAGACCAACGCGCCGCCCGCACCGACACCTTCTTTGGCTTCGCCCTCGTCATAGAGTTTGAGTGCGGGGTGGTCGCTTTGGGAGAAGTCAAAGTCGCTATAGAGTGCTTTGGTATCGAAGCTTGCCATCTCAAGCAGGGCTCTGATGTCTGAGTGTGTATCTTGGGCAACCCACTTGGTAGTCGCAAGCGCAACATTGTCTGCACAAAAGCTGTGCCCGATATGGCGTGCAAGGCTGTCTGCTACAAGCAGTGCGCATGCCATTTGTGTGCCTCCCGCAAGCAAAATGGGAAAGCGGCCGTTGACACCTACCAAAAAGCCCGCGACAAAGAGCAGCATATTGTCGCTTACTGCGCCGAGTACGTGCCATATATCCGCTTTGTCGGCAATGAGTGACAGTGCGGCTTCAACCGTTTGGGTGCGGATGTCTTCAGGGACGGACTTGAAACTGGAACTGAATAGATCGTCGGCATCATACCCCAGTGCTAATGCTGTTGCGCGGGCGGTGGTCGTACCCGATGGCACCGACTCACCAAGGATGAGGTAATCACTTTGCAATGAGTAGCCTTGCCCGAATGAAACGCCTTTTTCAAACACGGTTTTGGCGTCAATATCGGCATCTTTGGCGATGTTGCCGCTTGGGGGTATCTCAAAGCGGTGGATGGTCGCATCGGTTTGCGGGAGCTGTTTGAGCCCCAGATCGAGCAGTGCAATGTGCGCAAAAGGTCGAAGCAGGTGCACGGCACGGGTAATGAGCGCAGGGGTAGGAACCCCTTTGGGGGTTTCGGCGATGTTTGGCATGCTTGCCACCTTGCCCGTAGTGACAAACTCCGCATCCAGTACAGGGGTGAGATATATCTGCCCCGGTATGCCCGCTTGGGTAATGCCGGGGATGTCCGCTGTGGCAGTATTGGAAAGTGCGAGCATCAATGCGGCTTGTTTGTCTTTGAGGGCATGGACAAACTCGGGGTCTTTGGTAATGGGGTGTAACATTTGTTTTCTCCTTATGTTAGATGAGGTTTAATTCTTGGGCGATGTCTTTGATGAGTTTGGAGAGTGGGTGTTTGCCTATCTATCCATAGATATACCAGTTCCATTCTCTTCCTTTCTAAATAATATCAAATCCTAATCATCGCTTGACTTTATTGTACAAAATACACTATAATAACAACAGCAGAGAGGTCTCACCGGAGACGGTAGAGGTTTCGGGCTTAGCTCCCGCTACCCTCTGCATACTTAAAGTACAATGTTCTTCTATCTATTGCCTTAATCATTCTTTCTACTTTTGCTAAACTATCTGCTTTAAAAATGGTCTTAAAATGGTATTTCCCATCCTCTTCTTTGTATGCCTTGAACATGACAATATGTAGAAGTTCATTACCGCTTTTAAATGCTTTGTAAAACTGTAGTGTCTCTTGTTCGTTTTGTGTCTCCCTTACTATCAAAATAGGGTCAATAATGGTAGGTAGAAGGGCTCCGTTGATATTGGCTCTATACTCGTGATAGGTGTTTTGAATGAAGTGTCTATAGGCATACCTGATATTCACAACGACAAAACATCCGGCAATTTCAAATTCAAAATGGTTTACATTGTTAAATGATTGTTTGAACGATTGAAAGTTTCGATGTCTTTTGGGTAAATCAATAGCATCTTTTTTAAGAATATTTTCTTTGATTCTGCCTGTTCTTGGATCGATATAGCGTTTTTGTGCTTCAAAACTCATCACTATTTCCCTCGCCGCAACAACAGATAGATAAAAAACGGCGCACCCACAAAGGAGGTGACGACCCCTATGGGCAGGTCGGCGTTGCCGAGGTTTCGGGCTATGAGGTCGCAAAAGACGAGGAACACACCGCCGAAGAAGAAACTTGGCAGCAGGAGCTTCTCGGCGCTTTGACGATAAAGTGAGGTGAGAATGTGGGGGATGATGAGTCCTACAAAACCGATGGGACCTGTCATGCTGACTGCCACACCCACTGCAAGTGAGACCCCAAAGAGCAGTATGTAGCTGAGGCGTTTGACATTGACACCCTGCAAAAAAGCGAACTCGTACGATGTCAGCAGGGCTTTGAAAGGGGTGCGGTAGTAGTGTACCAGCGCAAGCAAAAAGAGTGAGGCGATGCCAAGCAGGGTAATGTTCTCATAGCCTACCACATCGAGACTACCCATGGTAAAACGCAATATCTCGTAGCTCTCCTGTAGCGTTGAGAGGTAGAACGCCACCATGAGCGCCGCAGCATAGAAGAAACTCAAGGCAATGCCCACCAGCAGTAAAGCGGTAGGGTCGTGGCGGCGGAAATGTGCGGCGATGCCAAAGAGCACCAGCACCGTGAACATCGCACCTCCAAAGGCAAAGAGCGGACTGAGCATGCTCATACCCGCAATGATGGCAATGGCGGTAAAGAGGGTCGCGCCGCTTGCCACACCAAGGGTGAAAGGGGTGCTCATGGGATTGCGAAAGACCACCTGAAAGATCAGCCCGCCAAGTGAGAGGATGCCCCCGACCAGAAAGGCTAACAGTACATGTGGAATGCGTATCTGCCAAAAGACCTGATACGCCATGCTCCCGGGGGTACCGAGAGCATGGATCGGCAGATCGACCTGCCCAAAAAAGGGAGCAGCTGCCAACAGCAGGAGCGAAGCAAATAGAAGCAGAAACTTCATAATGTCACCACCACATGCCCGTCGATGTGCCGTACACTATTCTCATATAGTGCATCGAGGTTCTCCTGTGCGAAAAAAGCTTCGCTGCTGCCATGGAATGCTACGCTGCCCTGATGGAGGTAGAGCACATCGAACCCCAGACGGTAGGCAAGGTCGAGGTTGTGTGTGATGACAAGTTTGCTGGGCAGGGTCGCATCGGTACGCAAAAGTGTAAAGAGTTTGCGCATACGCACAGGGTCGAGGTTGGCGGTAGGCTCGTCAAACAGGGTGAAGTCTGCACCGTGCAGCAGGGCTGATGCGATCAACACAAGCTGCGCTTCGCCGGAACTGAGGGTATGGCAGGGCTGCTCTTTAAGATGGGTGACGTGAAGCTGCTTGAGTGCACCCTCTATGGAGAGTGCCGTGTTGAAGTGTGAAAGCTGCAAGAATGCCTCGACACTCAAAAAGGCATCGTACACCTCCAGCTTGGGAGGGAGATAATTGATGTATTTGGCACGCTTGGTACCGAAGTGTTTTGAAGGGTTGATTCCGCACACCTCGACACATTCAGAAGGTATGAGTCCGCATAGTACCTTGGCAAGGGTGGTCTTGCCCACGCCGTTGGCACCGAGAATGACAAGGTTTTCGCCTCGGTGAAGCGTGAAGCTTACTTGCTTGAGGACATCGTCGGTATAGTCAGTGATCTTTAGCTGCATGCAAAATCGCCTTGAAATCTTGTAAAAAAAGCACCAACCTATCGCTGGGTATGCCGTCGTAGGTCTTGTTAAGCAGGTAGATATTGCGCTGCTTTGCCGCACGAATGGGCAGGGATAGCCAAGGATCTATGAGATCGTTTTTGTGCAGCCCAAGTTTCTTAAGATCACGGGCAAGCAAGATCACAATATCGGGGTTGAGCACGATGATGTTCTCGCGGTTGAGTACGGGCTGTCCTTTGCGGTCGCTGTGCAGTGCATTGGTGTTACCCGAGGCGGTGATGATATCATCGAAGTAGAGGTTCTGCCCGGCTACGAAGATGTTGCCCGATATGACGGTATTGTGCCCAAAGACGATGAGTATCTTTTTGTTCTTGACAATGCCCTGTGTCTGTTTGAGCGCTTCGTCGATACGTGAGATGATCGCTTTGGCTCTATCGCTCTTTTGCAAATGTTTGCCGAGTTTCAAGATAGAGCCTTTGATGTGTGCAAGCCGGTCGATGGGTACGGTCATGGTCTTGATGTGCAGTTTTGCAAGCTGTGCGGCGAGCTTGGCATTGTTGGGCTGCATGATCACAAGGGTGGGGCGCAGTGCGAGTATCTTCTCAAGGTTGGGAGAGAAATATCCGCCTACTTTCGCTACGGTTTTAGAGGCTTCGGGGTAGAGAGAGTAGGTGGTATTGCCCACAACATCATCGCCCGCTCCCAGTGCATAAACGATCTCATTGATGGCAGGAGAGAGGGTAACGATGCGCTCTTTGGCACAGAGTAGAAGAGGGGTGATGAGGAGCACGCCAAACAGGCTTCGCCTTGCATATTTAAGTGCACATGTCATTTTATTTGGGTGCATTTCTTACTCCTTATCATGCAGTTATGGTCGGTAAACCGACCCTACGAATGAAGCAACGCTTCGCTATATTTTCCCTCGCACACCAATGTAGAAGGCTCTTGGGCTGGTAGCATAGCCGTCAACTGTCTGGTAGTATTTGTCACCGAGATTTTCGATTTTACCATAAACCTGAATATTGTCGGTTACTTGGTAGTCGGCAGTGAGGTTCAATACCGTATATTTTCCTGTCTGCGCACCTTGTTTGTCGGCTCTGTCGTAGCGTTCACCGATGTACTGTGCATCTGCCCCGATGTGAAGTTTGTCGATACCGTAGTAATCTATGGCAAGGTTCAAGGTCTCTTTGGCACGTCTTGCCAGTGCCTTGCCTTCGTTGTCCTCAGCTGTGAAGAGGCGGGTGTAGTTGGTGCTCAGCAGCAGGTTTGTCATCACCTCTTTTTGGTAAGCGAGTTCAAGACCGTCGATCTTAGAAGTGCCCGATACATTGTCATATCCTCCGCCGATCCAGTTACCGTTAGTATCATAGAGACTAACATAATCGATCATATCAGTGATCTTGTTATTGAAGTAGGTTACCTTGAAATTTTTGTATGCAACAGTTACATCATAACTTTTAGTCGTTTCCGGAATCAGGTCGGTATTTCCACTGAACGGATCGAAAAGCTGATACATAGTCGGTACATTGTAGGCGGTACCATAGTTAAGTGAAGTCACCAATCCTTCAATGTGGGAATGGATGTGTTTAAGCCCGATCTTTCCTGTGGTTTTACTACTGAAATCACTGTAGTCATCGTATCGAAGTGACTCTGTCAAAATGGTTTTTCCTCCCCAAAAGCCATCAAATGTATTCAGGTTGGTGGCAAAAAAACCTTTGGAGTCATAACTTTTGTTAAGGTTGTTTTCATAACTGTAGTCTTTTCTGTCAAATCCGATGAGAATAAAATCTTTTTCCCTGTAGCTGATTTTGGAGTTAATACCGAACTCATTGATGTTACCGTCAAAATTCTGGCTGAACTGGTCGTCGGGATAGTAGCGGCTAAAGTTGGAACGTTGTGCATAGGCATGCAGTATTTCAAAACTATCCTTGTGCTCAAAAGAAAGTTTTGTAAAACGGTAGTCACTTTCTATGCGGTAGTCACCATTGGGGTCAAAAGCAAATACCGGGAATCCGATATAAGGATCGGCATCGCCTTTACCCTCAATACGTGTATGCATGAAATCAACTTTGTTGTTTTCATCAAATGCGACACCTGCCTGAAAGTTCAGTGTTTTATTTCGGTATTCATCATCTTCATATTGATCGATATCCTGACCATAAGGAGCTACAGTAGTAAAACCGTTTGTATCGACAATATTGTATGAGAGTTTGATATAGTTTCCACCGTTTGCTGCAGAGACAGTCGCACCGTATTTGTAAGTATGGAAACTTCCGCCTTCAAAGTGTGCAGAAGCATGAAAGCCTTCAGAAGCTTTTTTAGTGATGATGTTGATCACCCCCGCACTTGCGTCCGCACCCCATATGCCTGACTGTGCTCCTTTGACCACTTCGATCTGGGCAATGTCATCGACCATTAGATCTGCCCATGGCGCACCGTTTAATGAGGTAGGATCGTTGTATCGTACGCCGTCGATGAGTACAAGGATATGTTTGCTATCCATACCTCTTAAAAAAAGCGAGGTACTTTTACCAATACCTCCATTGCTCACAAAAGAGATACCGGAAACACCGCTGAGTGCCTGTGCAACGGTCGTATAGCCTCTGTCTGCGATCTCTTGGGCAGTAATGACATCGACATCGGAAGTCACTTCATCGAGTGTCTGTGTTGTTTGTGTGGCTGTGGTAACGGTGATTTCACCCAGATCCTCCGCACCGAATGTGTTTGTTCCTAAAAGCAGTGTGGCTGCGATGAGGCTGATGGTTGTCTGTTTCATGGTTGTTCCTTGTTTGTTGTTGGTCTTCTATAAAATGGTTACCGCAAATAGGGTAGAGTTATCTACTGTAGGTAAAAGTACAGGTGGATAGCGCTACCCTATCTTGATCTGTATGAGATGGAGATGTTTATACTGACGGTGGAGAGGTCTTACGAGGCAACGGCGCATAGGCAAGCTTATGGTACCGGTAGTTGCTGTCAAGACGGCAGAGTTTGTGCAGTGTGGAGTACATCGCAATCACTGCCAGTGAAAAGTACCGTCTGGTATGGCCTCGTAAGTGTTTCATGGCGCGATTTTACACTAATTTAAATAAATCCGAGTATAATCACCCTAATTTTTCACAGGAGTTTTACATGGCAATAGAAACGCTCACATCGACAGATGAGTTCAAAAAACTGGTAGCAGAGACCACAGCGCAGGAGGGTTACAGAGAGCCTTTGGCATTTGGTATCGCACGGGTGGACAGAGGACAGAAGAATGCGGACAAAGTGCTTCAGGCGAATTTCCCGCTGATTAACTGGAAAGAGAACTTCGGTTCGGCGGCGGTCTTCCTCAGAGCACTTCAGGAAGCCAAGATTGCTGTGGACTTCAGCGGTTCGGAGTTTGTGGCGACCATTAACGACAACTTTGTCGCCAATGCCATGGCGGCTTTTGCGCCGTATGCAGCGGAAGCGACAGGAGATGCGCACAAGAATGTACAGGTTGTCAAGACCCTCGCGGCAATGGAGGACATCGGTAAGGATTTCCGTATTGTCTTCCTTTTTGAAGATGCCAACCCGCAGTCGGTCGAAGCGGTCTATCTGAAACTCTATGCGCTTTCACTCAAAAAAGCCCAACTGAGAAAGGTCAATCTCAACGGCGCATTCGGCATTCTCAGCAATGTCGCATGGGTAGGCAATACACCGTACGAGCTGGAGTACCTCAGAGAGAACGAGATAGAGATGAAGCTGAACGGTACCTTCCCTGTCATCGATGCGGTCGACAAGTTCCCGCGCTTCCTGCAGCATGTGATTCCTGAGGACAACACGCGTATCCTTGAAGCTTCCAAAGTGCGTATGGGTGCGCAGCTTGCAGCAGGTACGACAGTGATGCCGGGGGCAAGTTACATCAACTTCAACGCCGGTACGCTCGGTCCGGTTATGGTCGAAGGGCGCATCAGCTCTTCTGCCATTGTCGGTGCGGGCTCCGATGTGGGCGGAGGTGCGAGTATTCTCGGTGTACTCAGCGGTACGGACGGCAACCCGATCAGCATCGGGGAGAACACACTGCTTGGTGCCAACTCGGTTACCGGACTGCCTCTGGGTGACGGCTGTATCGTCGATGCGGGTCTGACCATTCTGGCAGGCACGAAGATCAAGATAGCGCCTGAAGAGCTTGAGAAGATCAAAGCCGCCAATCCGGACGCGAAACTGGAGAACAAGACCACTTTCAAAGGTGAAGAACTCCAGGGACTCAACGGTATCCACTACCGTCAGAACTCCACCACCGGTGAGATCATCGCGCGCAGAAGTACGCGGGAAGTCAAACTCAACGAAGAGCTGCACTAAACCGATGAATCCCGAAGAACATGAAGTGCTCAAGCAGGTGACACTGCTGGGCATCTTGAAGCGCCAACCCGATGAGAGTCTCGATGAAGTGCGTGCTATGCTGGTCGATACGGGTATGTTTACAATGAAAGAGGCCAAGCAGATATTCAAAGAGCTTAAAGCCCAGAAGTATCTGCTTGACGGACAGTTGACCCTGAAGGGACTGACTGCTGCAAAAGAAGCAGAAGCGATGTTCAAGCAATGAGATGCGTAAAGAGATCGTGAACTGCTT
>JAJRRK010000134.1 GCA_024279555.1 Campylobacterales bacterium | reverse complement strand
CGTGTAGCGATCTTCTCTTTCTTTCTCTTCTCAGTCGGTGTTTCGTAGTACTGTCTTGCTCTCGCTTCAGTTACGATAAGGTTTCTGTCACACTGTCTTTTGAATTTTCTGTACGCGTCATCAAAAGAGTCACGTGGTGAAAGTTTAATTCCCGGCATATCAAAGCACCCCCTTCCTTATCAAGATTTTTTGCAGGCAATCCTTGCAAAAGCGATAAAATAGACGCGAATTATATCCAAATAGTTTTAAGTTATGATAAAATAATCCCTTAGAGAGGTCGATGTTCGGATGACAACACTCTGGCGTGATGCGAACGCAAGCGCCCTTCGGGTTGGGCGCATCACTTGTCGCATTGCCATCCGAACATCGACACTATAGGAATTATTGCTTCATAATAAAGGAATAAGTGTTATGCAAAAACTATTTAAATCCTGCTACGAGATGGACAAGCGCTGTTACGATGAATACGGGCTGACCGAAGATGTCCTCATGGAGCACGCCGCGCGGGGTATGGCGGAGTATATCAAAGCCAAATTTCCCCAAGGAAGTACGGTGTTCATTGCCTGTGGACCGGGGAACAACGGGGGCGATGGGATGGTTTTGGCACGGCAGCTCTACGGTGACTATGCGGTCTCTTTGTATGTGCCGTTTGGGGTGAAGTCGTCGATGGCAAAGCTGCAGTTGGAGAGAACCGCAAAACTGGGCATTGTGCCCTGCAATGAAGTGCATGATGCCGATGTGGTCGTCGATGCACTGTTTGGGGCAGGGCTTAACCGCCGGTTGGATGGGGAGACGCAGAAGATACTGCACAGGCTCAATGCTCTCAACGGTTTCAAAATAGCCTGTGATGTTCCTACGGGGGTGGGGAGTGAGGGCAGGCTGATGCCCTTTGCTTTCGAAGCAGATGTGACGGTGACCATGGGGGCGCTTAAAGAGAGTCTTTACCTCGATGAGAGCAAAGAGGCGGTCGGGGAGATCATCTGTACCGATCTGGGAGTGAGCCGCGGGATGTACGAGAGGGCAAGTGATACATTCGTGTTGGAGCGCAACGACCTGAAGCTTCCCTCGCGCACACAAAAGAGCACCCACAAAGGCAGTTTCGGGCATGTGGCGGTATTTTGCGGGGAGAAAGAGGGGGCTGGCATCATTGCCGCCACGGCGGCAAGTCGATTTGGTGCCGGCTTGACCACCCTGGTGGTACATGAACACATCTCGCCGCCACCCTTTTTGATGCATGCGACGGTGGTACCACAAAACGCTTCTGCCCTTGCTGTAGGGATGGGGCTGGGTGATCATTTTGAAGAGGAGTTTTTACAGCAGTATGTCATCGATTCGCATCTTCCTGTCGTACTCGATGCCGATGCGTTCTACTCTGACTCCCTCCTTGCGATCCTTTCCCAAAAGGAGAGAGACGTGGTCATTACGCCGCACCCCAAAGAGTTTACCGTGCTTTGGGAAAAACTGACCGGAGAAAAACTGAGCGTGGCAGAGGTGCAGGCGCACCGTTTTGAGACGGTTCGCCGTTTCAATGCAAAGTTTCCCCATGTGACCCTCCTGCTCAAAGGTGCCAATATGCTTATCATGCAAGAGGAGACGCTCTATGTCAATCCGCTCGGAAGCGCCAGATTGAGTAAAGGCGGCAGTGGTGATGTGCTCAGCGGATTCATCGTTGCACTGCTGGCACAGGGCTATACGGGACTCGATGCCGCCATTCAAGGCTCACTCGCACTCACAGAAGGGGCAGAGAGATACGAGGGTGCTTCCTATGCGATGCTGCCGACGGATATGATTGATCAGATTGCTCATTTGGAACCATAAGGTGGATTGCCCGCAGGGAATACCTTTGGGATATTCCACCATATGTAACTATCTTTTGCTACAATACGCGCATGAAAAAACTCGCAATTCTCTTCAGCGGTAAAGGTACCAACTTTGCCTATATTGTCAAAACACTGCACGGCAAAGAGGCGGAGGTGGTTGTTGCCTTGACGAATAATCCCGATGCAGAGGGGATCACTGTTGCCAAAGAGTCGGGTATTGCGCTTGAAGTTGTCGACCCCAAAGAGTATGAGAGTCGTGAGGCGTTCGATGCCGAAGTGGTGAAGCGCTTGGTGCGCTACGCTCCCGACCTGACAGTATTGGCAGGTTTCATGCGCATCTTGACTCCGGTATTTACAGAACAGATACAGGCAATCAATCTTCACCCCTCGCTGCTTCCCCGTCATAAAGGGCTTAATGCCATCGAGAAGAGTTATGCCGACGAATATCCTGAAGGGGGCGTCTCTGTCCATTGGGTCACTTCCGAACTTGACGGGGGTGAGATCATTTTGCAAAAGAAGATCGACAAAAAAGGGTTGGACTTTGCCGCTTATGATGCAAAAGTGCGAAGCATGGAGAAAGAGGCGCTTGTTGATGCGTTGCGAAAGGTACTTTTTGATGCAGTATTATAACGACCACAGCAATGAAGCCGCCGCCAATCTTCTTTTCATGCTCTTTCAAATGGTGATGCTGTTGATCGTCTACGGGGTGGTCTATACCGCACTGGTCGGGGTGAAGCTGTCGATGCAGAAGTTTGGGCTCTCATGGGTGGTCTTCTTCCCCGAAGTGGTGGCACTTTTTCTCTACCCGGTAGTACTCTACCGTACCCGTAGGATGTTCAAAGCAAAAAAGCGGCTGCGTGCGGTCGCGTGGTGTATGGCATGGGCGTCGGTGATCATCGTCGTGCTCTATGTCCATCTTGACAGACTTGCATCTCTGTAGGCGGAACAATGCTGCGATATCTTCCTCCCAAACATCAAAAGATTCTACGCATCTCCCTGCCCGCGGCGGTTAACTCTCTACTCGATATGCTGCAAGTCATCACCGACCTGGTCATGGTCGGTAGGCTCTCGGCTTTTGCCGTGGCAGCAGTAGGGCTTGGGCTGCAGTCGCTGATGTTCATCTTTGCGGTACTGACCGTGCTGCATGTAGGCACCTCGGCACTGCTGTCTCGTTTTGTAGGGGCAGAGCATTTCAAGCGTGCTTCCATCGGGCTCTCTACACTCTTGCGTTTTGCCTTTTTCCTTAGTATCACTGCGATGGTACTTTGGTATTTCTTTGCCTCGAAGATCTATATCTGGTTCGGTACTGCACCTGAGGTGGTGGCACTGGGGGAGAGTTATGTACAGACTTTGACATGGATGATGCCTTTTGTATTCCTGAAGATGGTGTTTGTCTCTGCGCTCAACTCCGCAGGAGATACCAAGACCCCGATGAAGGTAAAGCTTGTCTCCATTATGCTCAATGTGCTACTCAACTATCTGCTGATCTTCGGGAAATTCGGGTTTCCCCAGCTTGGTGTCATGGGGGCGGCTGTGGGAACGGTGGTCGTCAACGGAATGGAGGTACTGGTCTATCTTTGGCTCTACCTCAAAGGCAAGACCCCTTATTTGCCGGTATGGTACTACTCCAAAGGGCTGTTGCACCGTGCTCTGAAGGTAGGACTGCCTGCCTCTTTCGAGCGTGCCTTGACCTTCGGGAGTTTTATGCTCTTTACAGCGATCATCGCACAGTACGGCACCGAAGCGTTGGCAGGCTACCAGATAGGACTTCGTGTAGAGGGAATCGCCTTCATGCCAGGCATCGGCTTTACCATTGCTGCGATGGCCCTGATGGGGCAGGGCTTAGGAGCCAAAGACCCTCAGCGTGCGAAAGAAGATGTATTGTTGGTACTCAAATATGCGGCAGGCTTCATGTTCCTGCTCTCATTCTTTATGATTTTCATGCCCGAAAAGATTGTCTGGCTCTTTACCGACGATGCCAAGACCATCGAAGAGGCGAGCCTTTACCTGCGTATTGTGGGCTTTTCACAGGTTCCACTGGCGTTTGGATTTGTACTTTCCGGTGCGTTGCGCGGCGCAGGCGACACCAAACGTACGCTCAAAATCAACCTTACTACCCAGTGGTTGGCACGGATCATCCCCGCTTTTATTGTCTCATGGCTCTTTGGTGACATTTTGCTGGTCTATATCGCAATGATTACCGACACATTTGTCAAGGCAGTATGGCTTTGGTATACTTTTAAACAGGGAAAATGGAAGGCGATAAAGGTATAAAAAATAACATAAATATATGATATTTAAAAGACATTTTAATGATATTATTTTAACTATGTTACAATTTTGTAATATTTTTATAAGTAAAAGGAGACGGTATGTCTAATATTTCAAAGCCTATACCCACAAGAAACGAGATTAAACTGGATCCTAAGCGTTACATTGTAAGCAAAACGGATACAACAGGGAAGATTGTCTATGGAAATGATTATTTTACAGAGATATCAGGTTACAAAGAGAGCGAACTGATAGGACAGCCACATAATATACTGCGTCATCCAGATATGCCAAAAGCTATATTTCACTTGATGTGGAAATATCTTAAAAGCGGACGCAATATTACGGCAGTGGTAAAGAATCTTGCTAAAAATGGCGATCATTACTGGGTAACGACCGATTTTGATATCAAACGCGACAGAGAAGGGAATATCCGCCACTATATTGCATATCGACAAGCTGCTCCAAAGAGTGTAGTTAAGGCGATTGAACCGCTCTATACTAAAATGCTTGAAATAGAAAATGAACATGGAATGGAAGCTTCTATTGAATACCTTGACGGTTATCTTGAAGAGCGTAAGGTGAACTATGATCAATTTATTGAAAAACTTGCTAAACCAAAAGGGTTGAGTGCAATGTTTTTTAAGGCAATGAAAAAGCTTTTTGACTAAATTTTTTTGAGTATTTTTTATTCACTTGTATTTCTTGTAATACTTTTGTGTTTATTGCTGTGCTATAATGTTTCAAACCAATTTCGACGATATTAAGGAAATAGTGTGAGCAAAGAGACAAAAACAATTGAGCAGCGGATAGAACGCATCTATAAAATGGCAAAAGAACACTTTGGTGAGGTGCGTTTTGTGGGTATTAAGCTTCATACCAAGATCGGTTGGGTGGCGAAGATACAGTTTGACGAGTTTGAGTCGCTTGTCGCCGAAGGTGAAAATGCGGAAGCGGCACTGAAAAATCTACGCAAACGCCTCAAAAAGATCATCGACCGTTACAATATGGTGTAGCGATAAAGCAGAGCTTTACCGAGTGAATAGTGAGGAGTGAAGAGTGAAAAGTGTCGGAATGGATTGTTTTGCGATCCTTTTGTGTAGCGGGATAAAAAGATGAAAAAAAATATTATACTTATAGGATTCATGGGAGTAGGAAAAGGGACGACAGCGCGTGCCTTTGCCAAGAAATATGGTGTCTATAACATCGATACCGATGACCTTATAGAGTCTAAAGAGAACAAAGAAGTCAAGAAAATCTTTGAGAAAAAAGGTGAAAAGTACTTTCGTGAATGTGAACAGCAGACCGCAGACTGGATCGAGCAGTGTGTGACGGGAACACTGATCTCCTGTGGCGGTGGATTTTACAAAGTGAAAAATCTCAAGAAGCTTGGTACAGTAGTACTGCTTGATGCCTCTTTTGAATGGATACACAATCGCCTCAAAACTGCCAAGAACAGCAAACAGAAACTGGCCAAACGCCCACTCTTTGCCGATGAGAAAAAGGCCAAAGCACTCTACAAAGAACGAGAGAAAGCCTACAAGAAATTGGCAGATGTTATTGTTGATGTGGAGAAATATGATCTGGAAGATCAGTTAAAGTATATTGCCAAGAAGTGTGGCATTAAAGAATGAGTGTAGTAAAAATGGGTTTAATTGGGGAGGAATAGTTGAAATGGGCGCTACTATCTTACGCCCTGAGTCTGACGAAAGTCTTATCCTCTAGTCCCCCGCTTCAAAGAAGAGCCCCAGAACAATCAGGGCGATATATCCTACGATGATCATGAGCAGTGTATTGCTTCCGTAAGCCTGTATCGCATCGGCGATAGAGCCGATATTCTCCTCTGTTCCTATGATCAGATTGACCCAGATGCCAAAGGCAAGCAGTATAAGGATGCCCTTGAGATTGAACATCGTTGATTTTTTGATTGTTTTCTTACTCATGCTTTTTCTCTTCTTTTGTCAGTTGTTGTTCCCAGTATTCCAACCCTTTAAACACTCCCGTCAGTACGCCAAAGATCAGCATGGTGCTTCCCATACAGTAGGGTACCAGTTCGGAGAACGGGGCAGGGTCTCCTATGAAGATGGTCATGACATAGAGCCATACCCCTATGGTCAGGACAGCCGCGATTCGTTTGAGCCAGACGATCATTGTCAATTGTGCTTGAAGTTCCATACGCTTATTTTATCGTAATTAGATATAATTCCGTAATTTCAAAGAGTGAGCATCCATGCAGAGATTCGAAGCCTATCTGGCACAAAACTTACCGAAATCAGTAAGCTTTCACCCTGTCTATGAAGAAGCGCTGGGTGCGATGCTTCAGGCGGGGGGAAAACGGTTTCGTCCCATGCTGCTGTTGAGTATCGTCGATGCCTACGAGCCGATGCTTTACGACTCCGCACTTCCTGTGGCACTGGCATTGGAGATGTTTCATACCTACTCGCTTATTCACGACGACCTGCCTGCGATGGATAATGCCGACCTGCGCCGGGGACATCAAACACTTCATAAGCGTTACGATGAGGTTACGGCGATCCTTGCCGGTGATGCACTCAACTCTGATGCCTTTTTGCTCATTGCCAAAGCACCGCTTCGTGAAGATGTGAAGATCAAACTGGTCGAACTGCTTGCCGAGAATGGCGGTTCACAGGGAATGGTGCTTGGGCAGGCGATCGACTGCTACTTCGAAAACAAACCGCTTAGTCTCGATGAGGTAAAGATACTGCATACCAACAAGACCGCCAAGCTGATTGCTGCCTCATTACAGATGGGAGCGGTGATCGTCCGTCTCGACAGAGAAATGCAGAAGACACTCTATGATTTTGGTATCGATCTTGGGCTGCTTTTTCAGATACAAGATGACATCATTGATGAGACACAGAGCGAGGAGGAGGCGGGCAAAACTACAGGAAACGACGGAGACAAGAACAGTTTTGTCAATCTTTTGGGACTGGAGCAGACCGTGAAAGAAGCGGATGCGTTGGCAAAGGATTTACAAAGACGTTTTGAAGCGTTTGAACCCAAAATGCAAGAGGCGCTCCGCCCCTTGATGGAAACCTATCTATACAGACATCACACAAAGGAAAAATGATGGCAGAAATGACCGAAGAGAACAAAATGCGTAAAAAGATGGCCAATACCATCCGTTTTCTGGCAGCCGACATGGTACAGAAAGCAAACTCGGGACACCCGGGTGCACCCATGGGATTGGCAGATATCGCGGTGGTATTGAGTGAACATCTCAGCCACAATCCCAAAAACCCTACATGGCTCAACCGTGACCGTTTGGTCTTCTCAGGAGGACATGCGACCGGTCTTATCTACTCACTGTTGCATCTTTGGGGTTATGATGTCTCTTTGGATGATCTCAAGAGTTTTAGACAGCTTGACTCCAAAACACCGGGGCATCCCGAATATGGACACACACCGGGTGTGGAGATCACCACCGGTCCACTCGGGCAGGGGATCGCCAATGCGGTCGGGTTTGCCATGGCAGAAGCATTCACAAAGGAACAGGTCAATTCCGAGACCTGTGAACTGATCGACCACAAAGTCTACTGCCTCTGTGGTGACGGTGACCTGATGGAAGGGATCAGCTACGAAGCCTGTTCGCTGGCAGGACATCTGAAGCTTAAAGACCTGATTTTGATCTACGATTCCAACGAGATCACCATTGAGGGTGATACCAACATCGCATGGAGTGAAGATGTCGCCAGGCGTTTCGAGGCACAGAACTGGAATGTACTCAAGATCAACGGTCACTGTTATGACCAGATCGATGAGGCATTGACAGCGGCAAAAAAAGCCGACAGACCTACTATTATCATCGCCAACACCATCATCGGTAAAGGTGCAGGTGAGCTGGAAGGGACACACCATACGCACGGAGCACCGCTGGGTGAGGAGATCATCCGCGCCTCCAAAGCCAAAGAGGGCTTTGACCCTGATAAAACCTTCCAGATCCCCGAAGATGTACTCCTGCGTTTCAGATGTGCCATCGAACAGGGAGAGTTGGCAGAAAAAGAGTGGATACACCGCCAGAAAGAGGCACCGCTGGTCGAGCAGAATGTCGCACTGGAAAAACTGCTCAACCCTGACTTCTCGGCCATTGGGTACCCGGATTTTAGTCAAGATGCAGAGATGGCGACCCGTGACTCCAACGGCAAGATCCTCAACGCCATCGCCAAAGCGGTTCCAGGTTTTCTCGGTGGTTCAGCCGACCTTGCGCCGAGTAATAAGACGGAACTCAAAGATATGGGTGATTTTCCCAAAGGAAAGAACCTGCACTTTGGTATCCGTGAACATGCCATGGCGGCAATCACCAATGCGATGGGGCTGTATGGTACGACCATTCCGTTCGATGCGACTTTCTTCGTCTTCTCCGACTACCTCAAGCCTGCGGCGCGTATTGCAGCATTGACGGGTATCAAGCGTTTCTTTGTCTGGACGCATGACAGCATTGGTGTGGGAGAGGACGGGCCGACGCACGAGCCGATTGAGCACCTCTCACAGTTCAGGGCGCTGCCTGATTTCTATGTCTGGAGACCGGCAGATGCGACTGAGAATGTCGAAGCGTGGAAAACGGCACTTGAGATGAGTGCGCCGAGTGCCTTCGTACTCAGCCGTCAAAAGCTCAAGACCCTCAAGCCCAAAAGAGATTTTGGTGATCCAAGCAGAGGTGCCTACATCGTCAAAAAACGGGAAGGGGCGACCCTGACACTCATGGCGAGCGGTTCAGAGTTGATGCCGTCTCTTCAGGCCGCGTGTCACCTTGAAGTGCTTGGGGTCAAAGCCAATGTGGTCTCCGTACCGTGTCTTGATCTCTTTAATGAGCAGGATACCGACTACAAAGCAGCGGTTATCGACCCTGATACCAAAGTAATGGCGGTTGAGGCGGCAACAGCGACAGAGTACTACAGGTATGCTGACGATGTACTCGGCATGGAGAGTTTCGGTGCCTCTGCACCGGCAGGAGAGCTCTTCGAGAAGTTCGGCTTCACCATTCAGAACATCACCAAGCGAGCCTGTGAATTGGTAGGTGCAGAATACAAAGTGGTGGATCTCGGAAAGGATTGATCTTTCAGGGGTTTCTAACCCCTCTTTAAGAGCACCTGTTCTATAATCACACTCTCCAAAAAATGTCGGGGTGTGGCGCAGTCTGGCTAGCGCGCTACCTTGGGGTGGTAGAGGTCGCAGGTTCAAGTCCTGTCACTCCGACCATTTAGAGCCCGTATTTACGGGGTTTATGCTGAACTG
>JAJRRK010000133.1 GCA_024279555.1 Campylobacterales bacterium | reverse complement strand
AGCGAATCGTGCGCGATGTCGTCGTTGGGGTCGAGCGAAAGGATCTTCTCGTACACCTTTTTCGCCGCTTCGTACTCTCTGTCTTCAAGATAGAGATACCCCTCTCTTCGCAGTGCTTCGATATTGTTCTCATCGATAATCAGCGCGCTTTGTACCGCTTTGCGCGCCTCAAGAAGATCGCCTTTTTCGATCGCTTTGTCCGCCATGACGATCAACTCCTCTATGCGGGAGAGAGCTGTTTTTGGCTTGGAGAAAGTTTTGTCGGGACGGTTGATGCCTCCAATGTGTTCATCAGGCACTTTGGCTTCGAAGTCTACCCCCCGTTTAGGGTAGCTTCCGGAAAAAAGCTGCTTGAAGAACAGATAGAAAAGACCGCCGGCAACGACAAGCAGAAAAAGTTGGAATGTACTCATATCCCCTCCACATATTGATCTGGAATCATAGAATAATCCACCTTAAAATCAAAGAAGATGATTACCACCCCTCAGCCAAATCAATCAACGCATACCCCTCTTTCTTGCGCTTTTCAAACACAGCCATGAAGCTTTTGATGTCATGCGCTGTTTCAAACCCCTGTGCCAACTTTTTGTCGTTCTTGGCAAAGAGGATCATCCACCGTCCAAGGGTATATTCAATGTTTTTGATGCGGTAGCCCTCTTGCCAGTATTTGCTAATCATTTTCGAAGTATTGAACCAGGTAGAACGCACCGCCAACGCCTGTGGCATTTTCGTTTTCCGCTCGACAAAAATACCGGTATAGTGTCCTTCACCATACTCAAAATCCAGCAGATCATACCCCTGTTTCCAGCGCCGGTTCACCGCCTCTATGAATTCGTCGCGTTTGGCGCGTCTTTCGTACGCCTGGTTGAGAAACCCTGTGTTCTTCTCGAAAACCACCACCCACTCGGCAAGCCCATGTTCGATGTTGGTGATGAAGTAACCCTGTTTCCAGTACTCTTCGACAATATGGTCAATGGCATTCCAGCGGGAAGCGACCACATAGGTCTGATGGCTTTTGGCATCCCCTTTGCCAAAGAGACCGATCCAGTGACCGTTTCCGTATTTGAGCTCTTCAATATCGTTGCCCGCCTGCCACGCCTGTTTGATCTGCTTACGCATCTGTTCCAAGCTCATGGTGTCGGCCATGTGTTGAGAGGCTTTTGCTTCATTGAATACACCGATGTATTTGTATCGGGAGGCATCATAAGCGGGACTCTTGGCAAACCCCATGCTCCCCACAAGCAACATACCCAGCAGCACGCCTGTTGTTGATTTCATCATTTTCCTTTTTACTTCTGTACCTGAGCAGCGATACGCCCCACTTCCGCATCCATCTCGTCTCTGGTGGCGAACACAAAACTCTCCATCTTCTCTTCACCAAGATGGACGAAGATGCCGTAGCCGACCACCTCCACTTTGCCTTTGGACTCCGTGTCTAGCCATTCAAGGCTCGCCTGTGTGGTCTCGTCTTTGTAGCCTGTCTTGATCACCGCTGCCGGATAGAGCTGCGTGATCTCTTTGGTATCGAACTGTTTGTCTTGTATGGTAATGATCATACATTGATTATAGTATAATTCCATTAAAAAGAGGTCTAATCCCATGACACTGAAAGAACAAATCAAAAACGACATCAAAGAGGCAATGCGCGCCAAAGAGACACAAAAAAGAGATACACTCAGAAACCTTCAGGCTGCCATCAAACAGATAGAGGTAGATGAAAGACGCGAGCTGAGCGATGCCGATGTGGAAGCCGTACTGATGAAGTATGCCAAACAGCGCGAAGATGCCAAAAGCCAGTTTGCCGATGCCAAACGCGACGACCTTGTCGCCAAGGAAGAAGCTGAACTTGCCATTGTCAAACAGTATCTTCCCGAACCGCTCAGTGATGAGGAGCTTGAATCCACGCTCAAAGAGATCATTGCACAAACAGGTGCACAAAGCATGAAAGATATGGGAAAAGTGATGGGCGTTGCCAAAGCAAAGATAGGTAGCCGCGCAGACGGCGGACGGATCAATCAGGTCGTAAAGAAGTTATTGATGTAACATTATCCCTGTAGGGTCGGTTTACCGACCATCAGGACAACTAATCTACAGAATATAGTCGGTAAACCGACCCTACGCGTTTTCTCCATATTTCACAGCTCTGATCGCGGCGGTAATATCATCCTGCCGCATAAAGTGCTCACCGACCAAAAAGGCATCGGCACCCATCTTGGCGATCTCTACAACCGTCTCATGGTCGTTGATGCCCGACTCCGCTACAATGATCTTGTTGTTGGGAATCAGCGGGATAAGCTTCTCGGTCAAACGCATATCCATCTCAAATGTTTCAAGGTTTCGGTGATTGATGCCTACAATATTTGCGCCGGCAAACATCGCTTTAACGAGATCGCTCTTGTCGTGGATCTCCACCAATACCTCAAGCCCAAGGTGCAGGGCATACTCGTAGAGCTCTTTGAGCTCCTTGCGTGAAAGCGCTTTGGCAATAAGCAAAATGTAGTCCGCACCGAATGCCAATGCTTCAACGATCTGGTATTTGTCGATGATGAAGTCTTTACGCAGCAGCGGAATGCCTACATAGCGGCGTACCATCCCCAGATACTCTTTATCGCCCTGAAAAAAGTGTGGCTCGGTCAAGATGGACAGAGAATCCGCCCCGCCTTTTTCATACGCCTGCGCAATGGCAATAGGATCAAAGTCTTCACGTATTACCCCTTTACTTGGGCTGGCTTTTTTGACCTCTGCAATGATGCGATAGGGATTTTCCGGAGTTGAACGGAGTGCTGATTGTACATCTTTAGGCACGAAAGGGTTGAATGCCAGTGAACGTCCAAGCCACTCTACGGGGTAGTCCACTTTGCGTTTTTCAAGGTCTTCACGGGTCTTCTTGATAATCTCATCTAAAATCTGTGCCATAACTCTTCTCTTGGGAAATTTTTAACGCATTATACCTGCAAGGTGCTGAACACTACTTACAGCGCCTAATCGCCTCCCAGTGTGCAGCAATTTCAGGCTCTTTGAGCCCCTCTTGGGCTACGACCTTTTCCATCAGTTCATAGGCTTTCTTACACTGCCCCTCTTTGTAGTATCCCCACGCCAGCGAATCGAGATAGTAGGTATTGTCAGGCTGCTGATGCAGGGCGTCTTTGAGGATCTGCATCCCCTTTTTGACATCGATATCTTTGTCAATAAGCGTGTAACCGTAATAGTTGAGGTAGATGCTGTCATCAACTCCCTCGGCAATGGCCTTGTCGAAAGTCTTGATCACCTTTTCGATCATCTTCTGATCATTCTTGTCTTTTGCCTGTTCGTAAGTCAGTATGGCAATCTCCGCCAGCCACTTTGGATCTTTATCCTGTTCATAGAATTTCCGGGCGAGATCCATCGCTTTCTTGAAATGCTTTTTGACCTTATAGAGCTGATAGAGTGTCTTCTTCCCTGCCTTTTGCTTCTCAAGATAGCCGATCGCTCCCTCAATATCCCCTTTGAACGCATAGGCTTTAATGATCTTGTCGAGATACTCTTCATTTTTGTCATTTTCATACAAGGCCTGATAGATACTCAGAACACCGTCAACATCATTCTCTTTAACATAAAGTGCCAAAAGTCTGAAGTAAACATCATTGCTTGTAACAATATTGAGCCGTCGGTGTGTTTCCAAAAGCTGTATGGCACGCCTGCGCTGTCCGGT
>JAJRRK010000132.1 GCA_024279555.1 Campylobacterales bacterium | reverse complement strand
ATCGTCGGTGCCGTGATCATCAGGATCGCCATGAGCACCAGCATGACATCGACCAGCGGAGTAATGTTCAGATCCGGATTATCATCCCAGGAAAACATCGCCTCACGCCTCTTTTGCCTGGGAGAGGATCACTTCTGACTGTGAGGTAAGCAGTGACGAAAGCTCATAGGCTTTACGCTTGAGAATGAGATGGAAAGTGTAAGCGAAGATAGCCACAGCGATACCCGCTGCTGTGGCAATAAGCGCTTCTGATATAGCAGGGGCAACTACGCTGAGGGAAGCCGATGACTGAGAACCAAGCTCCGAAAAGGTCTCGAGTATCCCGATAACCGTACCAAAAAGACCGATAAAGGGTGATGTAGATGCGATAATTGAAAGCCAGGTAAGTCCCTTGGTAGATACCCTGATGGCATCAGAAGCTGCCGCTTCCAAAATAGCCTTATTCGGTCTGTTGACCCTTGTCAGATAAGTAAAAATAAGTGAACTACTTGCCACTGATTTTGACTGACCTGTATAGAGTGCTTTGAGTGATCGTGCTTCCGAGGAGATGCGTGAGTTGAGAATATAGTAACGGTCCAGAAAGATCCAGAACGTCGCGATGAAATAGACGGAAAGCAGCAATAGTACGAAAATCGTGATCGCACTGCTGCTGGTGAAATAATTGAGAAGAGAACCCAATTTAAAGAGACTTTCCGATCTGTTCTACTTTGCTTACCGCCGCAGCGATAACTGTATTGGAGGATTCTGCTTTCTTCAGCAGCTCTTTTGCCTCGCTGAGTGCTTTGGCAAGATCACTGTCCTCACCACTGAGCGCTACTGCACCGTCAACGATACAGGTGGTTTTCTCTTCATCGACTTTGACATATCCGGAGTTGATGGCCACTGCCACTTCACTTCCGTCCGCCTTGATGATCTCAATGACTCCTGCGCCAAGAAGAGAAACGAGTGTTGCGTGCTTGGGAAGGACCCCAAACTCACCCTCTGCCCCTGGCAGTGTCACCTGTCGGACTTCATCGTCGAAGATCACACCGTTTGGTGTGACGATTTCAAGCTTCATTAGTTCCATAAGTATCCTTTGTCAGACAAGAACTAAGCTTACTTAGCGTTGATCTTATCGTTTTTCGCAACAGCCTCAGCCATATTTCCTACCATGTAGAACGCTGCTTCGTTCATATGGTCGTATTTACCTTCAAGCAGACCTTTGAATCCCTCGATCGTATCTTCGAGCGTTACATAGACACCTGGAGACCCCGTAAATACTTCCGCAACGTGGAACGGCTGAGAAAGGTATTTTTCGATCTTTCTTGCTCTCTCAACAACCAGTTTATCATCTTCAGAAAGCTCATCCATACCGAGGATCGCAATGATATCCTGAAGGTCTTTGTACTTCTGAAGGATCTGCTGGACACCACGCGCTACATTGTAGTGCTCTTCACCGATGATCTGCGGATCGAGCATCCTTGATGTAGAATCGAGTGGATCCACCGCTGGGTAGATACCTTTTTCCGCGATCGATCTGTTGAGAACCGTTGTCGCATCGAGGTGTGCAAATACAGATGCAGGTGCCGGGTCAGTCAGGTCATCCGCAGGTACGTAAACCGCCTGGACAGAAGTAATGGAACCCTTCGTCGTAGAGGTAATACGCTCCTGAAGTTTACCCATCTCACTTGAGAGTGTCGGCTGATAACCCACCGCAGAAGGGATACGTCCAAGAAGTGCAGACATCTCTGAACCGGACTGCGCGAAACGGAAAATGTTGTCGATGAACATCAGTACATCAAGACCCATCTCGTCACGGAAGTACTCAGCCATTGTCAGACCTGTTAAGGCGATACGGTTACGTGCTCCCGGAGGTTCGCTCATCTGACCGTAACAGAGTGCAACTTTGTCAAGGACGTTAGACTCTTTCATTTCAAAGTAAAGGTCATTACCTTCACGTGTTCTCTCACCGACACCCGCAAATACCGAGTAACCGCTGTGCTTCATCGCAACGTTGTTGATCAGCTCCATGATGATGACGGTCTTACCGACACCCGCACCACCGAAGAGTCCGACTTTACCACCTTTTGCATACGGTGCAAGCAGGTCGACGACTTTGATACCAGTTTCGAATACTTCGGTCTTTGTGCTCTGCTCTTCGAACGGAGGCGGATCTCTGTGGATGGACCAGTAGGTCTTCGCATCACAAGGACCGTTGTCATCGATCGTCTCACCGATCACGTTGAAGATACGTCCGAGGACCTCTTCACCTACCGGTACTTTGATCGGTGCACCAGTCGCTTTGACTTCCTGACCTCTGACGAGACCTTCACTCATATCCATAGCAATGGTTCTTACTCTGTTGTCCCCAAGCTGTGCCGCTACTTCCAATACCAATCTGTGCTCTTTACCGTCAAGAACAATGGTTGTCTCCAACGCTTCGTTGATCTCCGGCAGATAGTCTGTGAAGTCCACATCGATTACCGGACCCAAGACCTGTACTATTTTACCTGTCATTACTTCTCCTCTAATTATTTCATTGATTCCATACCACTGATGATCTCGATGAGCTCAGTAGTAATCGCTTCTTGTCTAGCTTTGTTGTACTGTACGGTCAGTGACTTGACCATCTCTTTTGCATTTTTGGTCGCTGCGTCCATCGCCTGCATACGCGCAGAGTGCTCTGCCGCGAGTGAATCGATAAGAGAGTAGTACATGCTGTACTCCACATAACGCTTGACCAGTGCATCGAGCAGTGTATCATCGTCATCAGGCTCTACTTCCAGCTCGGATGTAGAAACAGCATTCAGCTCCAGCTTGGACGGATCGACCGGCAGTACCTGATCTTCTCTGATCTCCTGAGAGATCATGTTGACATATCCGTTGTGTACCATGATGATACGATCAGTCTCTCCGTTGACATATGCTTCTGTGACTTCATTGATGAAATCTGCTGCCTGTGCATAGTCAGGTGCCGCGGAAAGTCCGATGATCTCATCATTCAATTCAACATTGTTGAACTTGAAGTAATCAATCCCTTTTCTTCCCACTGCTCTGAGACGTACTTTGACATCAGCAGCCTTGTAATCAGCGATCAGCTGATTGACCCTTTTGATCGTCTGTGCATTGAATCCACCACAAAGACCCTTATCCGCTGTGATAAAGACAATATCGACCACTTTGGGGTCTTGCACCTCTTTGAAGTAGATATTGTCCAACCCGTCCTCGCTTGCTTTCTGCATCTTCTGAGCGATCTCGTTGAGGAGTTCTGTCAGTTTTGCAGCATAGACACGTGATCTTTTTGCAAGCTCTTCCGTTCTTCTAAGTTTCGCGGAAGAGACGAGTTTCATAGCGTTAGTGGTTTTCTGTGTATTCTTTACACTTCCGATCTTACGCTTGATCTCTTTTAAATTAGCCATGATTAGCCTTTCTTACGCTGCAAATGAAGCTTTGAAATCTTCGATCGCTTTTCTCAGTTCAGCTTCTGTCTCGTCTGTGATCTTCTTGTCGTTTCTGATCGCCTCGAGAACATTGGCGTATTTCGCTTCCATAAACGGCATCAGTTCAGCCTCGAACTTCACAACAGAAGATGCCGGAATATCATCAAGATAACCGTTGGCACCGGCAAAGATGATCACTACCTGCTTTTCAATAGGTACAGGAGAGTATGGCCCCTGCTTCAGTACTTCAACCATTCTCTGACCACGCTCGAGCTGTGCTCGGGTGTGATCGTCAAGGTCTGATGCAAACTGTGCGAACGCCTGAAGTTCACGGAATGATGCAAGGTCGAGTCTCAAAGTACCGGAAACCTGCTTAGTCGCTTTGATCTGCGCTGCACCACCGACTCTCGATACAGAAAGACCGACGTTAATCGCAGGTCTGATACCGGAGTTAAAGAGGTCTGTCTCAAGGAAGATCTGACCGTCTGTAATAGAGATGACGTTTGTCGGGATATACGCCGCAACATCACCTGCCTGTGTTTCGATGATAGGGAATGCGGTAATAGAACCTGCTCCAAGCTCATCGTTCAGTTTTGCCGCTCTCTCAAGCAGTCTTGAGTGTAAGTAGAAGACATCACCAGGGTACGCCTCACGACCCGGAGGACGTCTGAGGATCAGAGACATCTCTCTGTATGCTACCGCATGCTTGGAGAGGTCATCATAGAAGATCACCGCGTGTCTTCCGTTATCTCTGAAGTACTCAGCCATCGTGACACCTGCATACGGTGCAAGGAACTGGAGTGCAGAAGAGTCAGCAGCACCGGCATTGACTACGATTGTATAGTCCATAGCACCGTGCTCTTCAAGTTTCTTGACAGTCGCTGCAACAGTAGACTGCTTCTGACCGATCGCAACATAGATACAGACAACATCCTGACCTTTCTGGTTGATGATCGTATCTATCGCCAGTGTGGTCTTACCTGTCTGTCTGTCACCAATGATCAGCTCTCTCTGTCCTCTACCTACCGGTACAAGTGCATCGATCGCCTTGATCCCTGTCTGAAGCGGCTCATGGACAGATTTACGTGCCATGATCCCCGGTGCTTTCTCTTCGATAAATCTGTACTCAGCTGCTTCAACCGCACCTTTTCCGTCAAGCGGTTCACCAAGCGGATTGACCACTCTGCCCATCATACCATCACCAACAGGCGT
>JAJRRK010000131.1 GCA_024279555.1 Campylobacterales bacterium | reverse complement strand
AGGCTGGAAAGTACTGACGGATAGACTGAAAGACAAAATACAGCTGGTAGGTGATGATCTCTTTGTAACCAATGTGGAGATCCTCTCCGAAGGGATCTCCAAGGGGATCGCCAATTCCATTCTCATCAAACCCAACCAGATTGGTACAGTCAGTGAAACGATGCAGACAGTCCGTCTGGCACAACGTTCAGGTTATACCTGTGTGATGAGCCACCGTTCAGGTGAAAGCGAAGATACATTCATCGCTGATTTTGCCGGGGCACTCAACACCGGTGAGATCAAAACAGGGTCGACAGCACGAAGCGACAGGATCGCCAAGTACAACAGATTGTTGTCGATCGAGGCGGAGCTTGGACATTTCGAGTACCTTGGTGCAAGCCTTTTTGAATAGAGAGAAATAAAAAATTGGCAGACAGAGAAGGGGTCGTGACACTGGCAGGTTTGTCACTGAAGACATTGCTGCTGGCAACGATCGGGATTCTGCTCTTTGGCATCTATGTAGGAACTTTGATCTATGGTGAGAACTCGCTGACCGTGCTACAGCAACTCAGAGAGAAAAAGAGGACACTGAAGCAGGAAGCACAGATCTTGAAAGCGGAGAACCAAAAACTTCAAAAAGCGTATTTTGAGTTGAAACAATTAGAACCTAAGGAGTAGAATATGAAACGATATGTATGGATAGCGGCACTGTTGGCGGGAACAGTAGGTGCAGGTGCTTCAGAGAACCCTTTTGAATTAAATGAGAATTTTCAAAAGCTTGAGCAAGAGCAGGAGAGCCTTCTCAAAGAACTGAAGAGTGCTTCTGCAAAGCTCGAAGCACTTCAAGAAGCCGAGGATGATGCCGACATCGATGCGGAAGAGGATGAGGATGAAACAGAAGAGGCAGCTACACCGGCAGCAGAAACGGAAGAGGTAGTCGTTGAGACGATCGAACCTCCCAAAAAAGCAGAAGTGCCTCAAGCATCTGAGACAGAGAACACCGTTGCCAAAGTGAAGCGTAAAGCATCCGAAACACCGCAGACCCCCAAAGCAACTCCGACCAAGACTGAAGCTCCCAAAGAAATTGTCAGGATCGAAAAGGTTAAAGAGGATCAGGCAAAGATCGATGCAGCCAGAGCGGCACAGATGAAAGCAAGAGCAGAAGCTGAAGCGAAACGCAAGGCGGAAGTAGAGAAAGCGAAGCGGGAAAAAGAGGCACTTGCCAAGCTGGAAGCGGAACGTGCTGCTGCCAAGAAAAAAGCGGAAGAGGCAGAGCTTGAGAGACTAAAAGCGCAAAAGGCACGCTTGGAGGCGGAGAAAGCCCAACTGGAAAAAGAAGCCAAAGCCAAAACAGAAACTCCGGCTCCAGTGAAGTCGGCAGTGTCTTCAAAATCTGCAAAAACAGCAGTTGCCTCAGTTGATATCAATATCACTAAAGAAGAGATGGAAGCAGCCAAGAGAGCAGAAGAAGAATTGAAAAAAGCGATCGCGGAAGTGGATCAGGAAGACTGATCCTGTGTACTTTTTTTTGATTGCAGTATCTTGATCGTTACCATGACGAGCAGGATCTCAAAAATACTTGCGAGTATCAGTTGATAGTAACTGAGAAGGTCCAGCAGTTTCGTTTCATACCCTATGGTCGCGACGGCAACAAGCAAGGTTAACGGCATAGAGAGGGAAAGCCCTACAAGGAGGGCTTCTTTTGAGCCATGAATATGCTTGAGTGCAATCGCGGCCAGTACTCTTGCCAGGATCATCAAGAAGGTGATCAGAAGCGCCCCTGTGACTACTCCCTCTACAGCGAGTGAACGTATATCGAACGATGCTCCCACATGAATAAAAAAGAGCGGTACGAGAAACCCGAATCCCAGACTTGACATCTTTTTTTCCAGCTCCTTCTCATGATGGAAGAAGGCAGAGATCGCTACACCTGCAATGAATGATCCCAGTGCAAGTTCCAGCTCCAGTGCCAGCATTACACTGATGAGTATGAAGAAGAGTGCCATAGCAAGGCGGATATCCTGGTCTGATGTATCAAATTCCGGGACCAGTATGTTTTTGAGCTCAGGAAACCACCAGAAGAGCAGATTCAGAAAGCGGTAGAGGACATAGACAGTCAGCATAAATGCAGAGAGGTATCCGATCTTCTCGACCAGTGCAAAGGTCACTCCTGTTGTACTGGCAGCATCAAAGATGGTCAAAACGGCAATAGAGATGATCTCCCCGAGAATCCCTGCAATGAAAGCCAGTTTGATCCACGGCTGCTCCTTCCCGTAGGTCTTTGAAAGAGAAGCCAGAAGTCCGATGGAGATAAGCGGCATGGAGATGACAATAATGCCGTTAAGACCAAAGAGGAGTCCTGATCCGACCGAGAAGAAGGTCATGAGTGAAAGGAAGAGTATGCTTTTGCGGATAATGCTTTTGGGGCTTCGTGTGATCTGTTTGAGGTCCACCTCCATACCGGCAAGAAACATCAGATAGAGAAAGCCCACTTCGGCGATAAGGTCAAAATACTGATTGTCTCCGACAAGACCGAAATAGGCAAAAAGAGATCCGAGAATGATCTCGACAGCAGGAATGGGAAGCCGCAGGAACTTTGCCATAAAGGGGCTGCCCCAGATTAGCAGCGAGAGGGTAAGGATGAGGGTGATGCTAGTGTGTATCACAGCTTACGGCTACCTCATATCCGAGAGATTCGAGAATTTCTCTGTCCTTATTTGGGGCCTGCCCGGGGGTGGTCAGATAGTTCCCGATGACAATGGCATTGGCACCGGCTTCGAACATTTTTGCCTCATCTCCGCCAAAGAGAAGTTCACGGCCGCCTGCGACCATCAGGAGCCGTTCTTTCCCCAAAAGGGTACGCGCTTTGCGTATGATCTCTACCGCTTCGGCCTGTTCGATATTGCGGGTTTTGATCGGCAGTGCAGGGTTGGGATGATAGAAGTTCAACGGCGTTGACTCGGGCTGCAATGAAGCAATAGCCTGAAGCAGGTTTTCTCTGTCCTCCGCCTCTTCCCCCATACCGAAAATACCCCCGCTGCAGAGTGCCAGGCCGACAGACTTGACATTCTCACAGGTTTTGTAGCGCTCTTCCCACTCATGTGTCTGACATATTTCGGGATAGTAGCGTTGGGAAGTCTCCAAGTTATGGTTGTAGCTGTCAATACCATGCGCTTTGAGATACGATAGCTGCTCTTTGGTCGCCGTACCGTTGCAGGCGATGAGGTTCAAACCTTCCACTTTGGATTTGATGGCTTCAGCCGCACGGGCTACAAAGTCGACTCTCTTGTCGTCAAGTCCTTTTCCTGCGGTTACCAGACAGTAGCCCAGAGCACCGTATGATCTGGCCTGTTTCGCTTCT
>JAJRRK010000130.1 GCA_024279555.1 Campylobacterales bacterium | reverse complement strand
CTTTGGTGATCGCTCTGTAGGCTCTCGCTCTACCTTCAACATCATCTGATTTGATCGTCAACATCTCTTTGAGCACATGTGCCGCACCGTAGGCTTCAAGCGCCCACACTTCCATCTCTCCGAATCTCTGTCCACCAAAGAGTGCCTTACCGCCGACCGGCTGCTGTGTGACCAGCGAGTATGGTCCGGTTGAACGGGCATGCACTTTCTCATCGACAAGATGGTGTAGCTTGAGCATATACATATAACCGACATTGACTCGTTCGATCATCTTCTCTCCGGTTCTTCCATCATAGAGTGTCATCTTCCCGTCACTGTCGATCTTCGCCAATTCAAAGAGCTTTTCAAACTCTGCCTGATTGGCACCCTCAAAGACCGGTGCGGCAAACTTCACCCCTCGTGCCCAGTCTCTGGCATATTTGAGCAGTTCATCATCACTCATTTTTCCGAGGGTCTCTTTGGCATTCATCAGTTTTGCGACATCGGCAATCTCGATCATCTTTGCACGAAGCTTCTGGATGAAATCCTCTGTCTGATTATCGAACATCTCCTGAATCTGCTCACCCAAGCGTTTACCGACAAGCCCAAGATGTACTTCGAGGATCTGCCCGATATTCATACGCGATGGTACCCCAAGCGGGTTGAGGATGATCTCTACCGGACGCCCATCTTCAAGATACGGCATATCGATCTCAGGTACAATATTGGAAACAATACCTTTGTTTCCGTGACGACCTGCCATCTTGTCTCCAACCTTCAGCTTACGCTTGGTAGCGATATAAACCTTAACGAGTTTAGTCACACCTGAAGGGAGGATATCATCTTTCTCCAGGATAGAAAGTTTTTCTTCATGCTCTACTTTTAGTCTCTTCTTCTGCTTGAGGAAGTAGTTCTTAAGTGCTTCATACTCATTTTGCACTTCATCACTATAAGACTGCACCACACCTCTAAGGGCAAAACGGTTTACACCTTTAACAACAACTTCTGGGATCTTACTTCCTGCTTTATACTCTATTTCACCGATGGTGACATCTTTTGCAAGTTCCTGCTCAGAGAGGAAGTGTGCAATACGGAGAATCTCTTCTCTGTCGATCATCAAAAGCTGATCATGGTGGTCACTGTCAAGTGCCGCCTTCTCCTCTTCGTATGCCTGTATGGCACGTGCGTCCTTCTCGTAACCTTTCTTGGTAAAGACTTTGATATCGACAACCACACCTTCCATGGAAGCAGGGCAGTAGAGCGATTTGTTGACCACGTGTCCCGCTTTTTCACCGAAGATCGCTCTAAGAAGCCTCTCTTCGGGTGTCGGCTTGATCTCACCTTTGGGCGATACTTTTCCTACAAGAATCATCCCCGGCTTCACATAAGTACCGATCTTGACGATACCGCTCTCATCAAGATGCAGCAGTTCATCTTCTCGGATGTTGGGAATATCGCGGGTAATCTCTTCTGTTCCATGCTTGAGTTCACGTGCTTCAACCTCTTTTTCATAGGTATGCACAGAGGTAAACGTATCTTCACGGATAATCTTCTCGGAGACAATGATTGCATCCTCGTAGTTATATCCGTACCAAGGCATGAACGCAACCATAATGTTCTTACCGATGGCAAGTTCGCCCTGATCCATGTTCGCACCATCTGCGATGACCTGTCCTGCTTCGACCCTGTCTCCAAGCTTGACGATCGGTGTCTGGGTAAATGTCGTATTCTGGTTGGTACGCATATTCTTTTCAAGCGGATAGTGGTCAATAAATACCCCTGTCTCATCCTCGCCCATGATGTAGATGTTCTTCGCATCCACCTTTTCCACCTTACCGGAACGCTTCGCTTTGACCGCTTCCCATGCATCACGTGAAACGATCGCCTCCATACCTGTACCGACAACCGGTGCTTCTGTCTTGAGCAGTGGTACCGCCTGACGCTGCATGTTTGACCCCATGAGTGCACGGTTCGCATCATCATGCTCAAGGAACGGAATGAGTGCTGCGGCAGAACCGGAAATCATCAATGGAGAAATATCAATCAGGTTGACACGGCTTCTTTCATTGAGCTCGATGTTTCCATTGAGACGTGTTTCCAAAAGGTCTTCAACAATATAACCATTCTCATCAACCTTGGTTGACGCCGGTGCAATACACTTATCCTCTTCCTGTGTCGCAGTCACATAGACGATCTCGTCAGTAACTTTGCCGTCTTTGACCACTTTGTACGGAGCTTCAATGAATCCATGCTCGTTGACCTTGGAGTAGGTCGCCAGGGTATTGATCAGACCGATGTTCTGACCTTCCGGTGTCTCGATCGGACAGATACGCCCGTAATGTGTCGGGTGAACATCACGCACTTCAAAACCGGCACGCTCTTTGACCAGTCCACCCTCACCCAGTGCAGAGAGACGTCTCTTATGTGTCACTTCGGAGAGCGGGTTGGTCTGATCCATGAACTGTGAGAGCTGTCCGCTAGAGAAGAATTCGAGGATCGTATTGGTGATCATCTTGGAGTTGACAAGATCATGCGGCATTAGCTCATCGAGTGTACCGGAAATGGTCGTCATCTTGTCCTTGATCGCTTTTTGCATCTTGATCAGGCCGTTGTGTAGCTCGTTACCAAGCAACTCACCAATTGCACGGATACGTCTGTTACCCAGGTGGTCACGGTCATCGATATGTCCATGCCCATTCTTGACTTTGATGAGATACTTCACCGTATTGATCAGGTCTTCTGCTGTCAGCACAGTAATATATTCAGGTGTATTAAGTCCCAGTTTGTGGTTCATTTTCATACGACCAACTTCTGTCAGATCATATCTTTCAGGATCGAAGAAGAGCTGTTTGAGGAACGCTTTCGCCGCTTCTGGAGTGACAGGCTCGCCTGGTCTCATTACCTTGTATATACGGATAGCAGAGAGAACATTCTCATCATCGATCTCTTCTGTCTGCTTGAGCAGCCTGAGGCTCTCCTGGTCTGCAATGAATGCATTGATGATCGATTTATCAGTTCCTTCGGCAAGATCATTGATGATCTCGACCTTGTCAATTCCCTGATCGATCATCTTCTTGAGTTTTGCCTCATCCAACGGTGTGACGACATCATAGAGTACTTCCCCACTCTCCTGATCAATAACAGCAGTCGCGAGATGACGCTCCATCAGTGTCTCAAGCGGATATTCGATCCACTCAAGCCCCTCTTCAATAAGCTTTTGCGCTTTTTTCTTTGTCAAACGCTTTCCTGCATTCACAACGATATTTCCATCCATATCTTTGACATCATACTCCGCTCTTCCGCCAAAGTCGTTCGGATCGAACTTTACCAGGAAACGGTTGTTCTTAATGATAATCTCTTTGGTGGGATAGAAAAGTTTGACAATATCATCTTTAGAGTAGTCCAGCGCTCTAAAAAGGATCGTGACAGGAATCTTTCTTCTTTTGTTGATACGGGCATAAAGGATATCTTTTGCATCATACTCAAAGTAGAGCCAGCTACCACGATCCGGAATGATCTGTGCAGAGTAAAGAAGGCTGCTGCCAACCGTTGTCCCTTCTTCCTCTTTAAAGATAACACCCGGTGACCGGTGAAGCTGGTTGACAATAACACGCTCGACACCATTAACGACAAAAGAAGTTCTATCTGTCATCAACGGAATATCACGAACAAATACTGCCTGCTGTTTGATCTCTTTGGGATCCAGTTTCTCTCCGGTCTTCTCGTCACGGTTCCAGATGATCAATTCAATGTTCATCTTCAGTGAAACAGCATAGGTCAACCCTCTTTCCATACATTCACGTACGGTATATTTGGGTTTGATAATCTCTGAATTCTTGTAGGTCAGAGTCAGACGATTCTGCTGATCATGGATAGGGAATGCCGAACGGAACACTTTTTCAAGTGTAGAGTTCTTTCTATCCCTTTCACCGAGCATCAGGAAGTTTTCGTAACTTTTTTGTTGAAGTTGAAGCAGGTTGGGAATCTCTATCTCTCTGGGTGTCTTGGAGAAGTCGACACGGAGTCGGTTACCAGAATGCAAAGAATTTAACATGGTTATCCTTATGATGGTTGGTTGATGTGAATATATTTCGTTTGTTTAGACGTCTGATGAACTTTAATATAAAACGTTCATGTCCAGATACACAAAGAAACTATTAGAGGAGGGTATGAAATGTCTCCGAATAGTTTATCAGTATATCTGAAAGTAGTGGGTATAGCTGGATCTCAGGCAACTGCCTGAAATCCACTTAAATAACCGGGATTATTTAAGCTCACAAGAAGCACCAGCTTCTTCGATCTGCTTTTTAAGCTCTTCAGCTTCTTCTTTGGATACACCCTCTTTCAGTACAGATGGTGTCTCTTCAACTGCAGCTTTCGCTTCTTTGAGTCCAAGACCAGTGATCGCTCTAACGACTTTAATTGTATTGATCTTCTTTGCACCTGCATCAGTAAGAACAACATCAAACTCAGTCTGCTCTTCGGCAGCTTCACCGCCGGCAGCTGCACCGCCGGCAGCTACAACAGTTGCCTGTGCAGTTACACCGAATTTTTCTTCGAATTCTTTTACAAGCTCAGAAAGCTCAAGTACAGAAAGGTTAGAAATGAATTCTAATACATCTTCTTTAGTTGTTGCCATAGTTTTATCCTTTTATGAACAATTTTCAAAATATCACAAGAGTTTCCTCCTGCAAAAAGAGAGCCTACGGCTCTCACCGCATACTCTTACGCCTCTTCAGCTTCTTTTTTGTCAGCAAGCGCTTTCAAGCCGATAGTAAAGTTCTGGATCGGTGCGTTCCAAACATTGAGAAGCATACCGAGCAGTTCGTCTCTTGTTGGAAGTTTCGCCATCGCGTTGATGGTTTCCATAGAGGCAACTTTACCTTCGATCAAACCTGATTTGATCGAAAAATGCTCTTTAAACTGGGTAGCCGCTTTGTCAGCGATCTTACAGGGAAGTACCTGTGTGTCACCCCAGATCACAAGGTTTGTATCTTTGAGTTCCAGTGCTTCGCAACCTGCATTTTCCAATGCGATAGCAGCAAGACGGTTCTTGATGACTTTGACTTTTGTCTCTTCTTCACGTGCCATGTTACGCACGGTCTCAAGAGCTTCAACAGTCATACCCTTGTAATCACAGACGATGATCGCACCGGCGTCCTTGAACTCCGCTGTCATCTCTGCTACCAGTTCTTCTTTTCTGGTTCTTGTCATTTCTACTCCTTCCGACCTTCTAACAGGGTGTATGTTACCATACATGCCTGCGATTTCGCACAGGCTAATTAAGCTT
>JAJRRK010000129.1 GCA_024279555.1 Campylobacterales bacterium | reverse complement strand
CTTGGCGATAGACTTGAGGGTACGCGGGGTGGCAGTAATGGCAAGTACGTTGTTCTCCTTGAAGGAGATGATCTTGTCATTCTTGTTGAGCAATGGTTTGATCTTGGCGCGCACCACTGCCGCGTTGGAGTTCTTCAGCGGAAACATGACAGTTTTCATCGTCTCTCCCTCGATAGAACTACTGACATCCAACCCCTCCCCTGCGGCACTGGATCCTTTAACCACCTTGTAGAAATCCCCCTGATCTATGAGGGTCAGCCCTTTGCTTCCGAGAATGGAGTTGGCAAGAGGAATGAGAGAGGATTTCTTAATGGGCTCTTGAGAGATGAAGTTAATCTTCCCTTTGAGATCCGCATCGATCAAAATATTCTTGTGTGTGATCTTCGAGACCATTTCAATGAAGTCCTTCACGCTCATATCCCGGAGGTTGAGATTGACCGGCTCATCATCTGCCTGTATCGAGGTGGTCACTATCAGCAGTATTGCCATCAGGCTTCTAATTAATTTCATATTCCAACTCCATCTCTTTATTTCCTCGTTTGATCGTCAGTGTCATATCGCTGGTATCCTTGACACGCTTGTAGGCATCGAAAGCTGCCTTGTAACTGTCTAGCGGCTCTCCGTTGACCGCTTTGAGTACATCACCCCGTCTGAGACCCAGTTGGGCAAAGGGGGTTCCCCGTTTGACGAAGGTCACACGGAAACCCTCTATTTTACCATTTTTTTTGACTTCTTTGATGCCGATATTCTTGTAGATATCGTCCATATTCTGCGTATAGTGCTCCAGCAGGGAGCGGTCGACGACCTTGTGGTCACCGGCATCAATCACTTCTCCGGCAGGCTGTTTCGGGCGAACAGAAGAACGTGCAGGGGTACGGCTATGCGTGTCTGATCCTCCTGTCGTCTCTTTGGCATGCAGAAGCGTCACTTTGTACTCTTTGCCCCCTTTGGTGAAGATGGCAAAGGTATTCCCTGCACGGTCAAGCACAAAACCGTTAACCGATTCCCCGGTGGAGAGGACTTTGCTTTTGCCTTTGTAGCTGACGGTGACTACCGTGATATCGGGTGCCTTGTAGATCCCCAGAAGGGTAATGTCACGGATACTTCCTGCCGGCTTTTGGGGGCTTTTCTTTTGAGGGACAGGCGCCTTGTTCGGGGTGAGCTTGATGCGGTAGTAGAGCGGTTTTGCCCGCCTCTGCTCGGTATGGTTCACCCCCTCCGCAGGGAAAAAGACGATCTCCGCAGCAAACCACACGAGTTTGACCGCCAGCAGTATGACAAGCAGGGCGGTCACCCGCTTGATCAGGAGAGTACTAGAAAGTTTTTTCATAATACCATCCTTTCTCTCCCTGCTTCATCTGTCCACGCAGTACACCAAGGGTGCCAGTCTTCGTTAGATCGAGATGCAATAGACGTTCCTTAAACGCGAAATAGCCTACCGCTTTGCCGAACGCCCCCTCCGCTTCAATAGAGAGTCTCAGAGGCGAGAGGGGTGTATATTGGAGGACGATACGGTCCGCCCCTGCAGGCATCATGCTCCTCAGCCCCTCATCGACGGTGACCTCCTCTACTGTCAACCGATTATAAAAAAGAAGTGTAAAGAGGTGCACCTCTTTGATCTGCGCTACCTCTATCCCTTTCACATAAACGGAAACATCATGCAGGGTAAGACTTGCGGGTCCCTCCTCGATGGAAGCTTCGTTCAGCTCGACCCCCTGCTTTACCAGTTCACGTTCGAGTTTGAAGTAAAGCGCCTCTTTGGGCATAAAAACAACCAGTGCCGCCCACACCAGCACAATACCGATCAGAATACGTCTTACCATTTGCATTTGATCTCCATTGTATAGTGCTCGCCCTCTTTCCTCACCTCCAGCTGCTCCACCTGCACGGCAATGTTGAGCAGACGTGTAATCACACGGTTCACCTCGGAGGGAGAGAGGTCATGAAATGTGGCATAAAGACGCTTGCCTTTCTGTTGCCATGTCACTTTGGATGCGGGAACCAGAGAACGGACACCTGCAAGTTTTTTGGGGATCTGCCTGTCTGCCCAGATGGATTTAAGGCTTACTGTCTCCTGCAGAAGTGCGATCTCTTTTGCCATCTGCTGATTGATCTCTGCCTTGGCGGTATGTTGTGTATGCTTGTAGAAGAAGGCACCCGTTGCCATCAGCAGTGCAGCCAACAAAAGCAGTTCATTGCGGTAGCGTTTCCAGATCATACCCTGCCCTCCACGACCAGTTCCGTTGCAGAAACATTCTTGAATGAGAAACCTGCCGCTTTGACAAGCTGCTTGAGTTTCTGTGCCACCTGCGCGTCACTGACGCTAAAGTGTGCTGTGAAGCTGCTGCCCTTGAGCGTGAAGCCCGTCAGTGTCACCCCTTTGAAGAGCAGCCCCGCCACTTTTCCGATGACCTCCCGTTTCGCCCGTTGGGCTTTGTCGATACTGCGGTATTTTTCCGCTACACTCTCTCGGGCATACGCACTCTGCAGTGCGGGATTCGCTTCATAAAGCGTGTTCAGCTCTGTCTGCAGCGTCATATTCTTTTTCCCGTAACGCCACCCCTCTACCATCCAGACAAGTGCAAAAAGAGAGAGGATAACCGCGAGGATAACCGCCTGCTTCCTGCCAAGCACCGAAGAGGTCCCTGCCTCCAGACGGATGCCTTTGGGGGGACGAAAACTGTCACTGAACGTGGCAAAAGTTTTGTCTTTCAGGGCATTTTGCGGTACTACGACAACCATATTGTCTATGACTGTCAGCGCCTCTTTTTCACCCAGCTGTACCGGTGCCTCTGCGAAATGTCTGAGCGCCTGCTGCGCAAAATAGATCTTCGAGACCTTCTCGGGAGCGACCCCTCTCTCCTCAAGGAAGTCAATAATCTCTGAGGGATCATAGGCGATGAATACCCATGAGTCTTCCTCTTTGTAGACGAAGTACTCATGTGCCCTCGACGCTTCAAGAAGCCCCTCGAAAAGCGAAGGCGCGATCTTCTTCGCCTGATAGGCATACCGTACCGGAAGCGTCTCTTTTTTAAGCGTATAGAACTGGGGGGTGAGCATGATCTCCACAGCCTCTTCGGGAGAGACCCGTTCCATACGGCGGTGTACCAGCAGCAACCTGTTACTGTTTCCCATCAAACGCAAAATCTTTCACCTCTCCCTCAATATCGACAAACGAGAACCCATAGCGCTCTCCCTGATAATTATACTGTACTTCACACTCCGAACGGTCGATGAACTGCTCGGAGAAGAGTGCCTTGTCATACACGATGCCGTAGCGCTGCAGAAGGGACTTCAGCGCCCCTTCGGACGCCACCCACTCCTCTTCGACCACTGCCCGGTCAAGACCGAAGAGCACAGAGAGCAGTTCGACAGACAGATAGTCGCCTGCAATGAGATTCTCAGCCGCCTGTTTGGGTGCGGGGTGGAACGTAAAGTATTTCCGCCACGGCACCCTGCCTGCGTTCGGATCGTCCGCTTCGAACTGGTAGCGCGTCAGCAGTGCTTCGAACTGTTGAAATGATATAATACCATTTTTTCTCCCCAACCTGCTTTGCCTCTGCTCTGTGCTCCCCCGCTTTGGATCCACCCAGGAGATGATCATCTCTTCAAGACGGGTGGGATCGCGCAGTTCGTACTGTTGGGCGATCGCTTCAAAAACTTTTTGTGCCGCTTCGTAGTGAGGCTGCATCGCGGGGGCGTTCCCCATACCCAGCCAGTTGATATTGACACCGTTCTCTAACGGTCTGCAACGGATCACCAGCGAAAAACGGCCATCTTCGCTCTGCAGCGGAACCGGTCCGAGATAGAGCGTGGCATAGAGGGTTTTTCGCTCTTTGAACTTTGAAAGTATCTCTTTGGTATCAGCAAAGAAAAGATTCGCCTGTATCAATGCTTTGGTCTGGGAAGCATCTCTTCTGGCCGTATCGAGATAGCCTATGAGCACCCCTGTGAGGGCAATGACCACCGTCAGGACAGAGAGGGTGATGATGAGCGCGAACCCGCTTCTCTTTTTACAAAACAGTAGCGCGGGAGTCGAAGGGTTCTTCATCTGCAAAGCTCTATTAATCTAAAATCGTTAAAATATGGCATTTATTATACCAAAGCAACACAAGGATTCCCATGAAACACACCAACCCCGTATCGAAGCGTGCGCTGCGAGGCGCTTTCTCTCTGATCGAACTGCTTATTGTCATTGTCATCCTTGGAGGACTCGTTGCTGTGGTCGCACCTGGGTTGATGGACTCTGCCGATCAGGCAAAGCGGGACACGGTTTGCCTCAAAATGGACGATCTCAAAAAACGCCTGGATATGTTCAAGCTTGACAACGGGGTCTACCCCGATACGGAAGAGGGCTTCGAAGCACTACTGAGCAACCCCGATCCGGAAAAATACCCCAATTACCGCCCCAAACCGTACCTGAAAAAGCTGCCGAAAGATTCATGGAAAACACCTTTTGTCTATATCAACAAAGGGGATGATGTAGAGATCATCTCCTATGGTGCCGACAGAAAAGAGGGGGGAGAGGAGAACGGCAAAGACATCCTCTTCTCCCAGTGTAACAAATAAGGTTCCTCTTGCAGCAGATGTCCGGCACAAGGGAAGGCTTCTCTCTGATCGAGCTGCTGCTGGTCATCTTTATTGTCTCGCTTGTCTATTTCCTCGGTTTTGAAGGGGTCGAGAAGAGCAAAAAACGGTCAGCCTCGCTGACCCCTTTGAATCTGAAGAGGGAGATCAGAGAGGGCATACGCTCCGGGGGCAGAGCCACCTTCATCTGCATCAATGGGTGCCGTTCCTGCTATCTGAGGGAGAGCATCTCCACCTCTTTCGAACCATGGAAGGGCAACATTGATCTCAAGGGGATGCAGGTCTATACGGTCGGTGCCGACGATGCTTTACAGAAAGAAAATTATGGACGATACCGAGATCAAAAAATATGTCTGGTAATCGATTTTTATCCAAACGGAAGCAGCACACCGCTAATACTGCACAGAGGGGACGAGTCCTATTTTCTTCCCGCCTATTTTAAAGAAGCACAAAAAACCGCTTCGCTCGAAGCGGCACGCGACCTCTGGCTCGCCCATGCTCATAACCTCGATGGAGAGGGGGACTTCTATTGAAAACACTTCGTCCCGCTTTCACACTCATCGAGATCCTCGTCTCCGTACTGATCCTCTCCGGTGCGATCGTCTATGTCCTGAAGATACACTCACAGAACCATGAGCAGATCACCTATATTTCCGAAAGAAACAAACATGCACTTGAAGATACGCTTTTCCTGGGCAAAGAGGTGCTGCGTTACCACAAAAGCGAAAAGAGTGCCTATGACCTGCTCCAGAACGAAATAAAGGTCGATGATTTCAAGAGCCGGAGAATCCTCAAAGCACTCAAACGGCATATTTATATTCCCGAGCCGATCGACCTGAGCCCCGAAGAGGAGACACAGGGTCCCGCCGCCATTGTCAATGAGATCAAGATCAAAGCGGACTACCCCGCCACCTATTTCCGGTTCGAACTGCGCTCACTATGATCCAAAAGAACTGGCACTGAAAGCTAAAAAAGTTATAATACTTTCCATGAGAAAAAGGATCGGGAACACAGATGCTATTTAAGTACAAGGGGTTCGACAAGAGAGGCAAACGTGCCAAAGGAACCGTCAGTGCCGCAACTGTCGAAGAGGCAGGGCAGAAACTTCGTACACAGGGGATCTACTACGAATCGCTTCAGCCTACGCGGGAATTCTCCCTTGAGAACCTTACCAAACGCCAAATGCCAGGAGAGATGCTTGCCTCCTTCTCCAAAGAGCTCTCCTCCTATCTCAATTCGGGTATGACCATCCTTACCGCCATCAAACTGCTCGAGAACCAGCATGAGGGGGAGAAACGCTACGTCTCATTCCTCAACTCCCTCAAAACAATGATCGACGAGGGAAAATCACTCTACCATGCCCTCAATACCCAAAAGGTCTATGTCCTGCCGGAGTTCTACGTGCAGAGCCTCAATATTGCCGGACAGAGCGGGAAAATGGTGGAGGTGCTGACCCAAATGGGCGATTTCTTCTCCGCACAGGACAAGGTGCGTAAACAGGTCAAGGGAGCGATGGTCTATCCGACGGTCATTTTCACTGTGGCTATTGCCATGACCTCCTTTCTGATCGCATTCGTCGTACCCAAGATCACCGAGATATTCGAAGATACGGACCAGAAGCTCCCTCCGATCACCCAGTTCGTTCTGGGCATCAGTGATTTTCTGACCGCCTACTGGATGTATCTTCTCACGGGCATCATACTGTTCATCCTTCTCTTCAAGCTTGCCTATGCCAAACTGGACGGGTTCCATCGGCTCATTGACGGCTGGCTGTTAAGGCTTCCTGTTTTGGGTACGCTCATACAGAATCATGAGCTGGGACGCTTCTCCTACATCCTGTCGCTGCTGCTGGGAAGTGGGGTTGCCTACGCGCAGGCTGTCAAGCTGGCGGTCGCCTCATTCGGGAACTACCGCCTGCGGGAACTCTTTGACAACGCGGCACGGAAGGTCATGGAGGGGAACAAGCTCTCCAACGCCCTGCAGCTGAGCAGAGGTGTGAAACTCAAACGAAACTTCATGCAGTCTCTCGCACTGGGAGAGGAATCGAGCGAAGTAGGCGAAGTCCTCGAAAACCTTTCAAAACTCTATGCCGAAGAGAATGAGGAGCGTCTCAAAATGCTTTTGAGCATGCTCGAACCCTTCATGATGCTCTTCATCGGGGCAGTGGTCGGGGTGATCGTTTCTGCGATGCTGCTGCCGATATTCACAATGACACAAGGACTGAAATAATGGCAAAAAAACGATTTAGAGATGTCAAACAGGGACGGACAGATACCGAAAAGGAAGAGAAAAAACCCCTGCAGCAATCGCATCACAGCAGAGAATACGCTACCGCCGGCGAAAAGCTCAAAGCCTTTCTGACAGACAGTTTCATGCTGCTAATGCCTATTATGTATGCAGTCTTCTATCTGGTCATGGGCGGAAGAGAAGGCTTTGCCGCACACAAAGCGCTTGGATGGCTTTATATACTGGTTCCTCTTGTGATCGTACAGACCGTTTTTATGGTCAAAAGCGGACAAACCCCCGGCTACCGGGCATACAACATCGAAGTGATCGACGAATCGACCGGAGAACGTCCCTCCCTCTTCCTGATACTCTTCAGAAACCTCGCTGCCGTGCTCTCCGCAGCCACACTTTTCGGATGGATGCTTATGTTTTTCAGAAAGGATAGGAAAAACCTGCATGATCTTCTGAGCAACACTGCTATCGTCAGGAAACCATGAAACCTCTGCTGACACCACTGGCACTGCTTCTGAGTGCCTTCTACTTCTTCTACTTCGCACTGGTGGGGGTCTATGTGATCTTCATGCCCAAAGTCCTTGTCGACCTTGGCTACAGCACTGTAGAGGTAGGAATCATTTATGCCGCCGCACCTTTTATGCGCTTTTTACTTCCGTTTATCTTCAAGCATTTCATTGCACTGACCCCCAGAGTCTATCTTGCCTCTTTAGCGCTCAGTTTTCTTGCCACGGTGCTCTTCTGGACAACAGTCAACGAATTTTGGCTCTATCTGGGTGCCAACCTCATCTTTGGCGGTGCCATGGGAATATCGCTTCCTTATGTAGAGACCATTGCTCTGGCCACCCTTTCCAAAAGCCATTACGGCAAAGTGAGATTGTGGGGATCACTGGGTTTCATGGGAATCGCACTCTGGCTGGGAAAAGTGCTTCAAGCGCCATTTGATGCTCTCTACTACCTCTCTGCCATGACCTTTCTGAGTATGGTTTTCGGTGCCCTTCTGATCCGTTATGACAGAACCGAGCACACTTCAGCTTCTGAAGATGCCAGCTTTTCATTAACAAAATACTGGGCATTCTGGATCTCGGTCTTTTTGATGCAGGTAGGATTCGGCGGTTTCTACAACTTCTTCACCATTTACGAGACATCGCATGGTATCTCGCTGGAGATGACCAGCTGGATGTGGAGTTTCGGTGTTATCTGCGAGATCGTCATGCTTTACTTCCAAGGACCGCTGCTGCAGCGCAACCTGCTGAACATTCTGCAGTTCGCTACGCTTGTGACCGCCCTAAGGTGGCTGATGCTCTATCTCTTTCCCGACTCAGTTGTGCTCACTTTCGCCTCCCAATCGCTGCATGCGGTCAGTTTCGCACTCTACCACACTGCGGCGATCACCTATGTCTTTTCTCTGTACACGCAGAAAAAGCTGGCGCAGCAGTTCTTTCTGGGCATCGCGTTCGGACTGGGCGGTTCAGTGGGAGCGATCCTCTCAGGACAAATCTACGGGGAGTACCTGTTCCTCATTGAGTCTGTCATTACCTTTATGGCATTTGCAGTACTCTTGATCCATCAAAAGCGCAGGGAGGCGATCGCATGAAAGAGCAAAACATACCTGCTGTCATTTTTACCGGAGGTAAAAGTTCCCGTATGGGCGAAGACAAGGCGCTACTCCCCTTCGGAGGGGCCTCTTCGCTTGCCAGATGGCAGTATGACCGAATGAAAAAGATATTTACCAATGTCTACATCAGTACCAAAGAGGCGAAGTTCGACTTCGATGCACCGCTGATCCTCGACCGCCATCCTGAATACTCTCCACTGGCGGGAATCATCTCTGTACTCGAGTACCTTGACGATGCCAAACGGGTATTTATCATCAGTGTCGATACGCCTTTCATTGATGCTTCCGTTATCAAAAAACTGATACAGACAGACACACAGAAAAGTATTGTGGTGGCACGCACAGAGGGGAAGGTACATCCTCTTTGCGGTGTCTATGCAAAAGATTTCCTTCCTTTTGCCAAGGCAGCAATGGCGCAGGGAAAGCACAAGCTGGTCTCCTTGATAGAGGAGACCGACTCCGGCTACGCCGACTTTCCCCAAAGCCGGGCATTCATGAACCTCAATCATCCCCATGAGTATGAGGAAGCAAAGAGGATTATTTCTTCTTGAGCGTCAACGGAGCCTTGTCGTTCTCCAGCATCTGAAGCATCAGTTTCTTGGAGAAGAAGATGAATTTCTCAAACAGGGTACTGTGGTACTTATCCTTATGGTAGATCATCAGAAAATCACGCTTACACTCAAAGTTCTTAACCGGCACAGCGTAGAGTTTCTTTTCTCTCAACTCATTCTCCACAGAGATCTTGGAGATACATGTCAAGCATTCACGGTTAAGCAAAATACTTTTGATGGACTCTGTATGCCCCAACTCAAAAAAGATGTTCAGGCTGTCTACCTTCTCTTTAATATAGTTAAGGAATACCTCACGGGTTCCTGAACCTTCTTCACGAAGCACCCAACGCTTTTCGGCCAATTCGTCGATGTAGCACGGTTTTGCCAGCTCCTCCTGAGATGTCACGACAATCAGCTCATCCACACCGACCCTCTCTTTGATGATATCCGAACCCGAGACGAAACCTTCTACAAACCCCACATCGATCTCACCGTTCTTGATCATATCGCTAATCTCTTTGGTGTTACCCTCTTTGAGGGTAATCTTGACATCCGGGTAGGCACTCATGTAGCTGCAGATGATCGAGGGCATCAGATAGTCAACAATCGTGGTACTTGCGCCTACGCGTATCATCCCTTTGTTCTCGGAGTTTTGGAACTCATACTCGATATCGGAGAGTTTTTTGAAAATAGGGTCGATCTCCTTATGGAACGCGCGTCCCACTTCATTGAGTACCAGCTTTTTGTTGATACGGTCAAAAACCGGTCGTCCGAGGATATTCTCCAGCTCTTTAATCGACATGGAGATCGCTGACTGGCTGAGGTTCATCTCTTTGGCGACATTGGTCAAGTGCCCGGAGGCAACGACATTGAGAAAGATCTCCATCTGTCTGAGTGTTAGTTTCATGGCTGACTCACTTTACCTTCTAAAAAATTTATTATAATTCACTATTTGATTGATTTTACGATTATATCAAAAATATGGTAGAATTTCAAAAATGTAATCAATTTTTTTGAATTCAATTCCATTTGTGAGGAAAATCGTATGCCTTTTTCACCAGAAAACCGTAAGGGTACCCTGAGCGGTATCCTGTTCGTCGCTATTTTTGCTGCCGCTGCAACCTGGATTGCAGGGCTTGGACCAATCAAAGCATTGGGGCTCTCCCCTCTGGTCATCGGTATCGTCATGGGTATCTTCTATGCCAATACGCTACATAACCATACCCCTGCCGAGTGGCAGCCGGGTATCACCTTCTCTGCCAAGAAGATCCTCCGTTTTGCTATCGTGCTCTATGGGTTCCGTCTAACCTTTCAGGAGATCGTTGCTGTCGGGATGGACGGATTTCTCGTCTCCCTCATCATGCTGACAAGCACACTGCTTCTTGGTTCATGGTTGGGTTACAAGATCTTCGGTATGGAAAAAGACACCTCCATCCTGACCGCTTCCGGGGCAGCTGTCTGTGGTGCCGCTGCCGTTCTGGCAACCGAACCCGTACTGAAATCTGAAGAGTATAAAGCAGCCATTGCCGTCTCCATGGTTGTACTATTCGGTACCATCTCCATGTTCCTCTACCCTGTACTCTACACAGGGATCATCGAACACGCAACAGGCTTTCTGCATATGACCGCGCGGGAGTTCGGTATCTATGTAGGCGGTACCATCCATGAGGTCGCACAGGTCGTTGCCGTACCGGCATCCGTTCCGGGCTCCCCCAAAGAGATGGCAGATGCCGCTGTTATCGTCAAGATGACCCGTGTCATTATGATCGCCCCTATGTTGATCGTACTTGGCCTCTATCTGGCATGGGATGCCAAAAGATCGGGCGGAGACCACAGCGGCAAGACCAAAATCGTCATTCCGTGGTTCGCTGTCTATTTCATCATGGTCGCCGGTTTCAACTCCCTGCACCTGCTGCCGGAGAACCTCGTCAACCTCATCAACGAAGTTGACACCTTCCTGCTCACCATGGCAATGACCGCACTGGGTATGGGAACCATCTTCTCCAAATTCAAAGGACTGGGACTTGCACCGCTTTACACCGCACTGGGCATGTTCGCCTGGCTTGTCGTAGGCGGTTTTGTTGTCACCAAGGTGATCGTGGAAGTACTTTAAAACCACCTTTCCCTCCTCTCTTTTTGGGAGAAGAGGAATGACTTATTTTCCTATGCTGTTACGCACCTTCTTGCTTCCCAGCATCTAACATACATCACTGTTTCTCTATGCTCTATATTGAAGTCTGAATATGGTATCTTTACTTTTTAACCTGAATTATACATTGTAAACAAAAGGTTCATCATGGTCATACTCGGCATAGGCAATGTACTGCAAAAAGATGACGGCATCGGTGTATATGCCGCGACCTATTTGCAGCACAACTATACATTCAGCCCCAACATCGAGATCATCAACGGCGGCGTGGAGGGGATTAACCTATTCAATGTTGTGGAGCGCAGCAAGCATCTGCTGATCCTTGATTCCATTGAACTGAACGATGAACCCGGATCCATCTATCTTATTCCCTCCCATGAACTCAGCGGACACGGGCTTAACAGCGGCGGTGCCCATGAGATAGGGGTGCTTCAGGTTCTTGACATGCTGGAACTGCAGGGCAAACCGACACCGGAAACAACAGTGCTGGGCATCATCCCCCACCATATCACTTTCGATATGGCATTGAGTGAAACACTCTCAAGGGCTTTTGAAGGATATATCAAAGTGGCACTGCGTTATCTGCAGAAAGCAGGCATTGAAGCAGTACCCAACACAGAGCAGACCTCGCTGGAGGAGATCATTTATGAGGTCAAACGCATTTAGGATTTGACAATACTGGTCTCCCAACCGTCGTAACTTGCCCCGTGTGCTTCAAGCAGGTCGATCAGGTAAAGGGTCAGTTCATCGATGTCATGATAGAAAGGTTTGTCTATACGGTAGAAACTCACACCCGGCATCCCCTCTTCATTCTCTATCTCCGACTGTACGCTAAACCCCTCCTCTTCCAGCTTTGCCAACAATGCCTCTCTTTGCTCACCATCACGGGTAAAAAAGAGCTTATGCTCAATAGCTCTTGGCAGGTAAAGGTTGTCCTCTTTGGCTTTGAGCGCATCGCACGCTTTGTGGTTCTGTATGATCTGCCACTCCCTGTCGGTAGGGTAGAGAAGATGCCGGTAGTAGTTCCACTCTCCGTCATCCTGAAACCCACTGCTGATCTCATAACTGCCGTGTTCATCAAGCGCGAAATTCAAAAAGTCCTGCCAGTTGTAGGTAAACTGCAGGTAGTACAAAAAGGTGACATGACCGTCACTGATAATACGCCCCACGTACTTGCCGATACGGAACTTGATCATCGAAGCTTCAAGTTTGTCTTCCAAAAAAAAGATCTCAGGCTCCTCGCTTTGGCTGAGAAGTCCCCTTTCATTGGGCTCTTTAAGCTTCGCTTTTACAAAGGCGATCGTCGGATAGGTGTATTTCAACTCCTCTATCTCCATATAGATGCCGGCATTAAACAGAACGCTTGCCGGCTTCCCTTCCAAATTTTTCATATACAGTTCCCAATACTCTTGCATGGCTTCTCCTTTATTCCATTTCCAGGCTCATCAGGTACATATCTTCCCCGTCAAGCACCTTGACCCGTAGACTTTCACAGTGTGGGCAGTAGTAGCGCACCTCATCGACTTCAAATATTTCACCGCACTCTTTGCATTCGAGCTTAAGCTTCTGCTCATTGATGACAAACTCCGCCCCGTTACATATGGTACCCTCTTTGAAGGTATCGAATGCCACTTTTAAAAGGTGGATCTCGATGCCACTCATCACACCGATCTTGCAAACCACTTTGGTGATCTTGCTTGCCTCATTCTGCTGTGCGACCTCTTCACACTGGTTCAAAAGTGCCTGTACTACGCTGTACTCATGCATTGCTGTCCTTTTTCCTTAATCTTTGGGGTGTTTCTGTAGGGCACACTTTGTATACAAATGCCGAACGCAAAGCGTGAAAGGGACTTTGGCTATCCCAAAACTCAGGATACATCACTTCGATCTCCTGCTCTTTACATGCCTCCATCTGAGCTCTATGCTCCTCTATATACTCTTGCTTCTGCCACAGAAAATCATCCAACCCCTCTGCATCATCCGTGAGCGATACTGCATATGATTTGAGATGTGTCTCATAACCGTTTACGGGAAATACCGCATCGGCCAAACCGATCTTTTGAGCATAAGCGGCACTGATAGGAAGGCACTCATCAAGCAGTTTTTGCCCCTCTTCTTCTCCCACACGCTTTGGCAGGGTATAGGTGTGGTACTCACTGCCACTGAGCCCCAGTGTCTTATAGTGTGGATTGAGCACGACATCCTCTCTGGCAACCACATAGTCACATGCCGCTGCCAAAAAAACACCGCCCGCTCCTGCATTGCGGTGCAGACTTGCTATCGTGACACACTCACCCGCATAGAGCACCGCCCCGACAAGGTCGTTGATGGCATTGATGGTCGCCCAGCCGTCCTCTCCGCTCTTTTTGCTGTCTTCAAGAATATTAAGGTTGATCCCGTTGCTAAAGAAATCCTCTCCGCCCATCAATACCAACACCTTCACCTCGCTTTTGAGATACTCTATGGCATACTTGAGCCGAATGCACTGCTCCGCACGGAACGCCCCGTTGTGGAAGTTGAAATAGAGATACCCGACATCTCCCTCAATATCGCAACTCACCTCATAAAAGGTACGATAGCTGCGGTCAAATATGAGCGGGAGCCTCTCTTCTCTAACCCCTTTGAGCCGATCTTTGAGCACATAGGTTGCAGGCAGCTTGAACCTGCCCGGTTCTTTCAAATGGCTAATCCACACAGCCCCATCTACCGTCCCTAGACAGATAGCCCCATCACGTTTCGCCAGCACCTCTTTGGGCTTACCCTTGAGCTTCTCTTCCTCCCACGCTCCAAATAGATGCACCTTCATACCCAATATCTCATCGACAATGCCCGGATGGCTGTCATACGCATCTATCTTGCGTTTGATCATTTTGGTAGTGTCATTTTCCCAGTCAATGGTACATTTGGGATCGGTATTGAGCTGGTTTTGTTGCTGTGGTATGTACTTACTCGATGCGATATTGTCAAAAAAGCGATCAAACCCCGTATAGTACGCCGCTTTGATCTCGTTTCTGTAAAAAGAGGCTTTGGGTCTTGAGGTGGTAGCATCTACCCCGAATCTCTCTTCAAAATAGATATCGCCGCCGTCCCAGAGACCATTAGCTTTGAGAATAACCGCCCCCCAACCATCCTTTGCCTTGCAAACCATATTTTCCAACGAATAGGCACCTCTGTCGCCTATGGGTCCTGGATGAAAAATGTAGGTAGGATACCGTTCATAGATCGCCTTTGGTACTTTGTGTATCAAGTAAGGTGAGAGTATCATGTCAGGATCAAATACTTCAATCTCCTCCTTGCTTTTTCTTGAGCCTGCATAGGTAACATCTACGGTATATCCTCTATCTCTCATATACGTATAGAGCATTTGACTCAAACCGTTAAATGAAGTAACTAAAAGCGTAACTTTCATAGATGACTAACTTACACTAACAAATCCGCGGCAGTAATTCACCTATGGGCAGGTCAAGAAAGCGTTTGGTACCCCATGCGGAATTGAGCACAACCTTTCCAGTATGCTGCGTGGTCACGCTGCCTATCACCGCGGCATTTGCATGTGTTTGCTGCAGTACGTTCAGAGCTTTTGCCTCATCCTCTTTGGGAACACACAGTACAAAGGTACCTTCATTGGCAAGGTTGACTGCCTCAAAACCGAGCATCTCGCAAATCCCCTGCACCGTCTCCTGCACAGGAATACGCTCCTCTTCTACCTCTATGCAGACTTCGGACGCCTTTGCCCATTCGTTAAGGACAGCAGCCACGCCTCCTCTTGTCGCATCACGCATGGCAACCAGTTTGATGCCCGCATCCATCAGGGCTTCTACCTGCGGATAGAGCGATGCGCAGTCCGTTTTCAGATCGCTCTCGAGCATGATCCCCTCTCTGGCGGCAAAGATGGTCGCACCGTGTGCGCCCACATCGCGGCTGACAAGAATGGACATCCCCTCCTTTAGGTGATGTGCCGAAATACCGGGGTATGCCACTTCGCCAATGCCGGTGGTATTGATAAAAAGCTTATCTACTGAACCTTTGGGTACGACTTTCGTATCACCACTGACAATAAGAGCACCGTTGATCTGCAACTCCTGCTTCATAGAGCGGACGATCTTCTCAAGCTCACGGGTAGAAAAACCCTCTTCAATGATCACCGAACAGGTCAGGTACTTCGGTTTGGCTCCCATCAT
>JAJRRK010000128.1 GCA_024279555.1 Campylobacterales bacterium | reverse complement strand
GCAGTAGTTCCCTTGCTTGGTCTATAGCTCTCATAGGTCGATTTGGGGACATAGACTTTTTGGTAGAAAACCATGCCGCCCAGCCCCAAAAGCAAGAGCGCTACACCTGATTTGATAAGTGTTGATCTGTTCATTTTATCTCTATCACCTTGTCGCTGTTTAAAAATATTGTCCGTACCATCTCCTGAAAACGATCCGGAAAACTCTCTATATCTTCCTGGGTCGCATCAGGACCAATTGCACTCATCAGGATTGCCATAGGATTCACTATTTTCTGCGGAAGGTAGTTGATACCAACGCTTTCATGGGTATCCAGACGGGTTAGTCTGACTGCCGTATCGATGTCTGCTTCAAAAAAAAGCAGATCACGGCGATTGAATTTACCGGTAGGAATGCCTCCAAAGCCATACTCCTCTGTTGCTCCGGTGATGATAGAAAGCACAGAACCCACCACACCGGTATTCTCCTCACGCGGCGCCTTTTTCAACTCCACCTTGATCTCTCCTCGCTGAGGAAGACTCCCCCTGTAGAGTGCTTTGAGTCCTTCTCGTGCTATCAGGTATGCCCCTGCGACTGTTCCACAGCTGTGTCCGGCAGACTTGACAATATCAACATAAGAGAACTCGATGATACCGTCATCATTCACCCCCAGAAACTTTGCCAACTCATCCTCTACAGTGATCGATTCTACTTCATCAAAAAATGCTCTGTAATGTTTCATCTTACTATTTCTCCTCTCCAAATGTTCTTTTCAACCCTTCTATAAAGTTCTCTTTCTCATCTTTATTCAGTTTTGCTTCCTTGTGTATCAGAAGGTACGAAGTCAAAGGCATCTCTCCCTCTTCCACCTCTTCTGCAGCGTCATCACCTTCGTTTTTCTCCTGTGCGCCCCATGCAGAGACATTGAAGTGTTCCCGTCCTTCTACGACATGATGGTAAACCCCCCACGATATCGGTGCAACCTTACTGTACCAAGGCCATTTTGTTTCATTGGAGTGACAATCACCACACGCTCTCATAAAAATCTCTCTGGTCTGGGGGGTATCCCATTTGGGCTCGGAGATTACCGGAGGATTAGTATGGTCTTTCCCATAGGGAATGAACTGTATCAATACCAGCAATGCAATAAGTGCAAAAAAAATCTTTTTCATCATTTATCCTTTATGTTGAAGCATCTTATACTAACATCAAAATATGAACTATACATGAATTGTACCATTTACGATTGCACCCGTTAAAGCGTGCATAGTACAGACAGAAAGTAGAAGTTTTTAGTATTTCTAGTGAGAATTGGAAGCCTATAACACAAACTTTGTGTGCATATTACATTCCACGCATTCGTGCTTGAAGGAAGGCATCAAACTCTTCTTTAGTTATTACTCCGTCACCATTAGCATCAAAGCTTTCAAAAGAGGGTCTTCCACGCATACTCTTACCTGCAGAATTTACACCGGTTTGTCCAGCTCTTCTACCAACAAAATTTTTAGGTGGAAAGTTATCAAACATCCATTCTGCCACTTCTTTAAGCTCCTCTTGGCTTATGTTGCCTTTTTGCGAAGGCATCAGACCAAATCTTTGAATTTTTTGAGGCATACAGATTGCTTTCTTTTTTGTAGGATTAAGTACATAATCGACTATAAACTCTACAGCATCATCTTTTTTCGGATATGCCATCTTCACATGTCTCATAACACCAAAAAGTGCCGGCGCAACTAACGTACTTCTGTCTTTTGGCATTGTTTTGCTATGACACATCGCACACTTTGCATCAAAAAGTTTTTCTGCATCGTCTGATGCCTGCGCAAAAGAAACCAATCCCAAAACCGCTATCGGCAATCCTATTTTTATAAACTTATTCATCTTGTTCCTTATTTAATATGTGCATTCGTACCTGGTTTTCCTCTGAATACCGCATGACATGATATACAACCGTTTGCAATTGGACTTAAAAGAGAAGCTGCTGTCGCCATATCTCCCTTTTCTGCAGCCTGTGCGAACTTAATAGCATTTCCTTCCACTGCAGTATTCATGCTATCCAGACTAGAAAGTAATTCGTCATTAATCTGATCAAGTTTTAAATATGCGATTAATCCCCCACGAGGTATTCTATGATTCGCTAATCGGCGTGCTGCATCAGCTGCCATCTCTCCATTATCCATAAATATAGCACTTGCCATCGTTTCATATTCTTGTCCTACTTCATGCATGACCTGACGAAGTGTAGCCTGTTCGGAATGGCGATCATGATGTCTATATATTTGAATAAGTGTCTTTTTCGTTGCAGGAGAAAGTTTGGCAATCTTCTGCTTTAGCTTGTCATCTAACAACATCATAGAAGCTTTTAGCTTTTGTTGTGCCTCCTGAGTACTAAGTTTTGGTTCTGCATCAGACTTTGCACTTAAAACAGAACTAACTACCAATAAACATAGCATTGTTTTTTTCATTTTTTCTCCCATTTAATTAAATTATACTTGTAAAGATTATCATGACTATATTAACTAAATATGAATTTTTACCACCTTACAAATAAGGTTACTGGTAATGTATCACGACTTTCTCTACAAATGGCATGTTGGCTTTTATTTTATCTTCGATTTGATGTGCCACTGTATGTGCTTCTTTCAAAGAATCTGTATGGAGTTGTAGATCTAACCTAACAAATTTAAAACTTCCGGCATTTCTGCCTGCAATAGCATTAATCTTTTTAATTTCAGGTTCCTTCTCAAGTATCTTGCGTATCTGATCTATCGTTTCATAATCCAAAGAAGCATCCAACAATACTTTAATAGCATCTTTCAATATCTCAAAACCACTATGAAAAATAAAGTACACCACGATCACTACTGCCAATTTTTCAATCATAGGATAACCAAAATATTGCCCTAAAACACCAACCAAAACAACTAATGCTGTATAAAAATCTGTCTTGATATGTTCTGCATCTGCCAAAAGACTGGGCGAGTTAAGTTCTATCGCTTTCTTCTTTTCCCAACGCGAATAAAGAAAAGTCGTTAAAACCGTAATACCCAACACCACAAGTGCTACTGTAAGATTTGTAATCGGTGTTGCCTCTTCAAACAGTACATCTTTGGCGATCTCATAACCTGCAAAAAAGATAGCAAAAGCACTCACAAGCGCAACAAGGTTTTCTACTTTATAGAGTCCCTGCGGAAAAAGTTCTGATTTCTTGTTGGAAATAACAATCCCCACATAGACACTTAATGAAGCAGCAAGATCTGATAGGGAATGTACCCCGTCAGCAACCAATGCCGCACTGCCGGAAACCATTCCTCCCGCTACCTTGATCAAAGAGAGAAAAAGGTTGATTCCTACCGAGTAAAGAGAGATATTTTTCTTTTCTTTAAAATCCATTGCCCGTGTATTGTTCTCTTCTGCCATGCCTATACTCCTTTATTGAAGATGTTTTGAGATAATTTGCATCACCTGTTTGATTTCATCTGCTGAAAGCACACCGCTTTTTTGGTAAACCAGTTTTCCTTTCGCATCAAAAATCAACACATTGGAAGCATCATCTTTCAGGTGCCATTTTTGCAACAGATATTTGGTCTTGTCGAAGACAAATATCGTATTGTTCAGTGATTTCTGCTGCTTGGCAAGCATTGTTTCCAAAATCGCATCCGGCATCCATGTTGCCGCAAGGTTGACAATGGCAACCGTTTGGTACTTCTGCTTGTCAAATGGCTGTGCATTGAGCGCATCCAGAAAAGGCATCGCCGCCTTGCGTTCATCCGGGTCCATATAGAGTACGGTGTGAACTTTTCCGACAAGTGAACGTGAGTCCCAGCTCTTTCCATCGTTGGTGCCGCCATGATCTCCACTGAGTACAGCATGCGGAGGGACTTCACCCGTTTGAAGCGCATACACCGAAAGGGTCAATGCAAGTATCGTAAGTATTTTTTTCATATTTTTCCTTTAAAGTTCCATGTTTCGAATACGTTCTTCTTTGACTGTCCAGATGAACACTGTAGGTATAAACACAAGCGTCATCAGTGTCCCGACGATCAGTCCGCCTATGGCTACCGCTCCAAGCGGTGCAAGCCGTTCAAGTCCTATGGCAGATCCCTGTGCGACCGGCAGCATTCCTACCGATACGGCAAAAGCGGTCATGAGTACCGGACGGGTACGGATTTTGATCGCTTCGAGCATCGCTTCACGCTTATTCATGCCTGCCTGTATCTGCTCCATCGCAAAATGAATCAGCAAGATTGCATTGTTGACGATGATCCCTGAAAGCAGCATAAAGCCCATCATCGCAGGCATTGAGACATGATAGCCCACAGCAAGCATCGTCCATGAAGCCCCGATGATCGTCAGCGGAATAGAGAAGAGAATCATCAACGATATCTTCACATTGGCAAACAACACAATAAGCGTCAGCAAGATCAAAACAACCGCTACAATGATGGCACCGATCATACGGGATGCGGAAGCCTTGAACTGTTTGATCTCCCCGGTCTGCTCCAATTCGACCGTATTGGGCAGTTTGACCTTCTCAAGCTCCGCCTCGAAACTTGCCATAATGTGCGATATGGCACTCTTCTCTCGGTCTCCATAGACCTCCAGCGTATATTGAAGTCCATCACGCGTAATAAGACTCGGCTCCTTCTGCGAGCTCAGTGTTGCGATCTTGTTGAGCGGTATCTTCCCTTTGGGGGTATCGATCAGCATTCCCATCACTTTGTCGAACTGGTCTATCTGTTTGACCGGCAACCAAACCCGTACCGTGTAGTCCATACTGTTTGTTTTGGGGAAACTTGCTACCGGCGCACCCCGCAAAGCCGCCTGAAGCTGTGCAGTTACATCAGCACGGTGCAGCCCGTAACGCAGCGCTTCGGCTTCATCGACATCGAGGTTGTACACAACTTTGTCCATATCCCAGGTCGTTGAGGTAGATACTACGCCTTTGGTACGGTTGAGTGCAGCTTGAACCTCTTTGCCTACACTTTGCAGCGGCGCAAGACTCTCTGCACTCAGTTTGGCATCGACTGCCGCACGGATGCTCGAAAGCGGCGTGGAACCGTAAGGTGTTACTTCCAAATACTTCACATTTGGAATCTGCGCAATCTTTTGACGCAACCCTTTGGCGATCTCCCAGATGCTCGCTTTTCGTTTGAACCTGTCGACATAGGTAGCAACGATATAAAGATGATCCGTGCCGCTTCCCGAACCGATACTCAACACACCCGCTTCAGAACCGATACTCGCCGAAGCACGAAGAAGCTCCGCTTCACTCTTGATGATCTTATTGACCTGCCGCATGATCGCTTCACTCTTCTCTATGGGAAGATTCGCCTCTGTGGTGATGCGGATATTCACCGCACCCGTATCCATCGGTGGCATCAACTCCTGTCCCACGGTAGGCATGACCAGTTTGACCGAAGTCACAAAAAGTGCCAACAGCACGACAACCGAGGCAAATCCAAGCAGCCGAGATGCGGTGATCGCACGAACGATATTGGCAAAGAATCCCTGAATGAGATCATTCGCTCTTCCAATCACCCTGTGAAAGCCGTTCTCCACTTTCAGCAGCATCGGATTTTCAATGGCAAGTATATGCAAAGAGAGCAACGGTACGGCGACGATGGATATCACATAGGAAGCCACCAGTGCCAGCAGCAGCGTACCTACCAGTGGCGCAAACACGGTCTGCGGATATCCTCCGACAAACAGCATGGGAGCCAGTGCGATCATCGTCGTGATCGTTCCTGAAAGGTCGGCAAACATGATCTCCTTGGTACCCTCCAAAACCGCTTTTTGGATGGGTTTTCCCAATTCTCTGTAGTGCCGCTCGATATTCTCCATCACCACGACCGTATCATCCAGCAGCAACCCCAGTGCCAAAATGATCGCGGTTAGTGTCACGACATTGAAGTCGATGCCAACCAGCCACATCAGCGCTACTGTAGAGGCATAGACCAAAGGAATGGTGACCAAAACGACCAGTATCTGACGGAAGCTCGCCAAAAAGAGAAAGACAATGATCGTCGACATCACAATGGCATCACGCAGAGACTCGAACATATTGGTCGTACTCTGTTCAATAGTCTCTTTTTGCGTATCGGTCACTTCAAAAGAGATATTGGGGTAACGCTGCTTGAACTTCGTCATCATCTCCTCGACCGTATCGATGGTCTTGATGACATCGGCAGAGAGGGTGCGCTGAATAGAGAGTGCTATGGCAGGTTTTCCGTTACCGTAGTATGCCGCACTGTTCTCGTAGTGTCCAAAATAGACTTGCGCCACATCAGAGAGTTTCACATCCGGTGTAAGCCAAAGCGCTTTGAGTTTCGCTACCTTGTCCCGTTTCCCCTGTGATTTGAGCAGATAGCGGTGTTCTGTATTGGTAATGAAACCGACGGCGTATTCATTGTCGTTCTTTTGAAGAGTCGCGATCACCTGTCCCAAAGAGAGATGATACGCATCGAGCTTCTCTTTGTCAACAATGATCTGTAGCTCTTTTTCATATCCACCGAAGATATCGACATTGGCAACGCCTTGGGTCTTGAGCAGTTTGTGTTTGATCTCTCCTGCGGCAAGGTCGCGTACATCTTCCAGATTCAACCCGCTGCCCTCTTTGGGAGACATGGCGACCACCAGCACCGGTGCGGTTGCCTCGGTGATCTTGATGATCTGCGGCTCCTTGATATCTTTGGGGAGTTTGGCGCGTATTTTGGAGAGTGCATTGGTGACATCGTTGACAGCGGTGTCTATGTTTTTGGCATACTCAAACTCCGCGCGGATCACCGTAACCTCATCGATCGTAGTCGAGTAGGCTCGGCGTATCTCATCGAGTGCATAGAGCTCCTCTTCGACAGGAACGGCAATATTGCTCGCCATTGTCTTGGCTGAAGCTCCGGGCTGCACAATGACCATCGCCACTTCAGGATAGTTGGAGTTGGGAAAAAGATTACGGTGTATCTTGTTGTACCCCATCACCCCCATCATCAAAAAGAGTGCCAAAAACGAGATGATGATGTGCGGTTTTTTGAGTATCCGCTCAACCCATGTCTGTTTGTCGGGATTACTCATGGTCTGTTGCCTCCACAGGCTTGAGGAGGTTCACATGGCGGTAGGCAGGTAGTGTCGCCAGCTTGACTTCGCTGGCACTGGCGATCCACGCTTTGGGACAGTGTGCGATCATAACACGGTTGTCTCGGCGCATCAATACCTCTACTTTCTGTGGTACAAAACGCTCTTTTTGGTACACCATGACAAAGTCACCCTCTTTTTTGTGCACGACTGTTGTATCGGGCAGTATGCAGCCCTGATGGTTCTGTGTGACAACCGCAACGGAGATGCTGCTGCCAATTGGCAGTCCTACCGGTGCATCAAGCGCTACTTCTGCCGTGATCAATCCATTGGCAGAAGTAGGGTAAATCGCACGGATCTTCCCCAGTTTTCTACTGCCCTGTACAACCATCTGTCCTGTCTGTATCTGCTCACGCTGTGAAGGGGCGAACGCGAAGAGCAATTTTTGCTTGTCGTTACTCATGCTCAATACGGGTTTGCCCACCGCAGCGAGATCACCCTCATGCATGAAGATCGCATCGATCGTACCGTCAAACGGCGCAACAATGCTCAGATAGCTTAGCTGGTGTTTGAGCTGCACGATCTTCTGTCTGGTATTCTCCACAGCAGAGCGTTTCATCTCCAAACCTACACGGGAAGCATCGAGCTGCTCTTTGGAGAGTCCGCCTATCTTATAGAGTTGTCTGTTGCGTTCATAGGTACTTTTAGCAAGTGCAACATCGTTTTGCTGTGCCTGTAATGCTATCTTGAGCGCATCGATATTCGAACGCAGTTCCGTTTCGTCAATGCGTACCAGCAGCTCGCCCTTTTTGACCTTCTGCGACTCTTCTACATAAACCTTTTGTACATACCCTGCCAGTTTGGTCGAAAGCTTGATACTCTTGTCTCCAAGTACCTGTGCCATAAACGGCACCTCTTGGTGCATTATGCCGTTTGTGCCTTTTACCACAGGAACACTGATCGCATCCGCCATCGGTGTAGGCTGGTTTGCCACCTCTTCCTGCCGTTCTTTGAGCAGACTTTTTCCCTTGATCAGCAGTACCGCCACAGCGATAATAGCTACGATCGTTACGATACGTTTTCTTGTCATTTTCGAATTCCTCTTTCAAGCAGATAATCCAGATAGAACTTTCCTTTCTGGTAGTTGTACTTGCTCTCGATCAGTTTGGCTTTGGCAAGCTGTGTCTGACTAACCGCATACAACAGGTCGTTAATGGTAGATGCCCCGTTCTCATAGCGAACCCGTTCTATTTTTTCACTGGCTTTAGCCAATGCCAGCTGCTTGAGATTGCCCTGATAGTTCGCATACTCCTGACGCATCTTCTCTCTGGCTTCAATCAGTGATTTTTTAAGATCAAGCAGTGTCTGCTCCCGGTCAAACTCCGCCTCCATCTTGGCGATCTTCGCCTTCTGGATCGTCGCATCGCGCTTGCCGAAATCAAACACCTTCCATTGGGCATTGACCCCGACCTGCCAGAGCTTTTCATTGTTCCACTCTCCGCTTGCAGGATTGCTGGAGTCATTCTCGCCGTAATTGTGACCGTAATAGCTGTTGAGTACCACCTGTGGCATCAGGGTTGATCTGCTCTTCTTGATCCCCCTGTCCGCCTTTTTGACATTGAAGTCCGCTACTTTGATACGGTTAAGCGAATCAGCTTTCGCCATCAGTTCACCCAGTGCCATACGGGGCTGCTTTACAGATATCTTTACCCGCTTCAGTGTGCCAATGTGATCAATACCTACCAGTGACGCCAATGATGCTTTGGTAATTGCAAGATTGCCTTTGAGCACTTCCAGATAAGAAAGATTTCCGGCCAGATCCTTCTGGGCTTTCAGCAGGTCGATCTGCGCCTTCTTCCCCAGTGACACCTCTTTGGCGATGATATTTTTAAGCTTTCTCAGCGCATAGACATATTGCTGTTGTGCCTGTGCCATATCTTCCAGTGCCAAAATCGAAAGGTACAGAGATGCCACATTGTAGGCAAGCTGCTCTTTTGTCAGGGAAAGTTTGCTTTGCGCCATTGCTGTTGCAATATTGTCCATCTCCACCTGCGTCGTTTGGGCAAAACCCGTAAAGAGCGGCACGGTGTAGGTTATGCCGGCGCTATACAGATCTTTTGTTGTAGCTACCGCACCTCCCTCCGCAATAGACGAGGGGGTCATAGGCGCCAAAGTACGCGGCAGGTTGTAATGGGTGAACCCGCCTACCAAATCGATGGAACCGAACTGATCGGCTTTGCTCTCCTGGTGTTTCATTTTGCTCAGCGCCATCTGTGCTTCGCTTTTTTTGATCACAGTAGCATGTTTCATCGCATAATCGATCAGATTTTGCAGTGTCTGTGCCGATGCCCCCACAGAAATCACCCCTGCAAGCAATGAGAGGTAGAGTATTTTTTTCATAGATCAACCTTTGATGGAAATG
>JAJRRK010000127.1 GCA_024279555.1 Campylobacterales bacterium | reverse complement strand
AAGGAGTGCTTCCTGCTCCGTGTTCGTACAGGCAGTCAACAGTGCGGCAGATACAACTGCCCATGCGATCATACGCATTGTCTCTCCTTCACTTGGGTTGCATGGATTTTAACATAGATTCAATAAAGGTTGATGTATAATCCCACTACTACATTTTAAGGACATTATGCGTGAGAACAAGAGTTGCGGTCGCATTTACAGGACCTTCGGGAAGCGGAAAGACCACACTGGTCGAGAAGGTTGCCAAAGCGCTGATAGAGAACAGGAAAGTCGCCATCATCAAGAACGACCCCAAAGACAAGGCCACATTCGATGTCAAAGGCAAGGACAGCCACCGTTTCTTTCAGACCGGTGCCGAAGTGGTGGTCACCTCCCCTACCCGTACGACCTATTTCTCCCACAGAGAGAAGCGTCTGGATGAGATCGTAAACATGGTCAATGACTTTGACATCCTGCTTGTCGAAGGTCTTAAAACCCTGCCCCTGCCGCGTATTGCCATCTTCCGCAATAAGATAGATGAGAGCTATTTTGATTGCTCCGAAGCGATCGCGATCGACCATACTATCGATCTGGACGACTATGCCATCCCTAACAATATCGACATTCTCGATCTCAATGACCTCGATGCCATCCTCACATGGATCGACACCCATGCCAAAGCCATATAAAGGAACCACATGCTGACCATATTTGAAACCATCGAACAGTGCGCCTTCAAGATAGACCATATCATCAAGACCGAAGATCTCGGATACTGCGATACGGAGAACTCTTCAGGAGAGGATCAGCTCAAGCTCGATGTCAAGAGTGACTACATCATCGAAGAGGCATTCAAGGATGTATCTCTTGTCAGATCCCTCGTCAGTGAAGAGAAAGAGGGAGAACTGCTCCTGCATGAAGGTGGCAAATACACCATCTGCTACGATCCGCTTGACGGCTCTTCCCTTGCCGATGTCAACCTCTCTGTGGGTTCTATCTTCGGCATCTACGAAGGGGAACTCAAGGCAGAAAATCTCGTCGCCTCCGCCTATGTAGTTTACGGACCACGCATCGAGATCATGCGTGCTGTCAAAGGGGAGCGACCCAGGCACTACCGTGCGCAGAACGGCTACTTCAATCTTGTCTGCAAAGAGGTCATCCTCAACGAAAAAGGCAAGCTCAACGCCCCCGGCGGTACCCAGCAGCACTGGTGCGACTACCACAAAAGCTTTGTGGACGATCTCTTTGCCGAAGGCTACAGACTGCGCTACTCCGGCGGTATGGTACCCGACCTGCACCAGATCCTCCTCAAGGGCGGCGGCATCTTCTCCTACCCGGGCACTTCCGACAAGCCCCACGGCAAACTGCGTCAGCTCTTCGAAGTGATCCCTTTTGCGTTCATCTACGAACAGGCAGGCGGACAGGCAATCGACAACAAAGGCAAACGCCTCATGGAGCTTGTCCCTTCCCACCCGCACGATACAAGCCCCTGTTTCTTTGGATCGAACTATGAGATAGAGAAACTGAAAAAGGCATACGGGGTCAAAGCCTAATGTCTGAAAAAGTGCTCGATGAATGGGAGATCGCCCTACAGCAAAAAAAAATAGAACTCCAAAAGTGTCAGCAGGAGCACCACGTCAACAGCTGCCTCAAGTGTGACAAACTGCTTTCATGTGAAGTGCGAGACTCCTATGTCAAAGCGGTCTATGACAGTATGAACAAAGGTACCGGCGGAGGATTTGAGTTCTAAACACACTCGATCTCAAAAGGTTTATAGTAGATACGTACTTTGCTTTCCGAAAGCAGAATCTTCTCCTGCATACTATCCCACTTGATAAATCCTCTCTGCGTACGATTTGATGTATATCCCGTACGTTCAAGTTCTACTTCCTGTACGGTTGCATCAAGCGATCTTATGATAGAAGACTTGATATAGAATGCACTCTTGTAATCTTTGACCTTATAATATTCGCTTCCTCGATACCGGTACACTTTTTTATCAGAAAGATAGCGACGCAAAGATTCTCTGGCTTTTTGTTCCTGCCGCCGCTGTTCATTCAGCTGTTCGAGAATGCGTTTCTTTTCTGCTTCTGTATAACGATTTTTATCTTTTTCCATGCACGAAAACCTTCATATTTAAAAGTATTAATATAACTATACCATATTTATATGATTTTGTACCAATTGCAGCTTCTCTTCTCTGCACATCTTTTTCTTGATATGATACTCCCGTTTGGACGCACCGCTTCTGTCTTCGAATGCTTCCTGATACACCAACTTTACCGGACGCCTGCTGCGCGTGTACTTCGCTCCTTTGTCCGAATGGTTGTGCTCTTCCACCCTCCGTTTAACATCTGTTGCAATACCGGTATAGAGCGTCCCGTCGGCACACTCAAGCATATAGACATAATACATACCGTTAGTTTACCCACCCTACAGCACAATTTGGCTAAAATTACCCCAATTTATAAACTCATTTGTTTAAGGAACCTTACTTATGTCATCTTGCCACAAAGCCTACATCACCACTCCCATCTACTATGTCAACGACATCGCACATATCGGTCATGCCTACACGACCATCATTGCTGACACCATCGCGCGCTATTCCCGCATGAGCGGTCTGGAGACCTTCTTTCTGACCGGCACCGACGAACACGGCCAGAAGATCGAAGAGGCTGCCAAAGCCCGGGGCAAAAGCACCCAGGAGTATGCAGACGAGATCTCTGCGACATTCAAGAACCTCTGGGACGACTTCGGCATCAGCTATGACAAGTTCATCCGAACCACCGATGAAGATCATATGATCGGCGTACAAAAAGCCTTTAAAGTGATGCACGACAACGGTGACATCTACAAAGATGTCTACAAGGGTCACTACTGCATCTCCTGTGAGACCTTCTTCCCCGAGATACAGCTCGTAGACGGTGAGTTCTGCCCCGAGTGCGGCAAGCCGACCACTGTCGTAGAAGAGGAGAGCTACTTCTTTAGACTCTCTGCCTATGAGGACAAACTGCTCAAATGGTACGAGGAGCATCCCGAATGCATCCTACCGCGCAGCAAACGCAACGAAGTGATCCGCTTCGTCGAGGGCGGGCTTGAAGATCTCTCCATCACCCGTACCAGCTTCGACTGGGGCGTGAAGCTGCCCGCGGAACTTAACGATCCCAAGCATGTCATGTATGTCTGGCTCGATGCGCTGATGAACTATGTGACCGCACTAGGCTACGGAACGGATGAAGCCAATATGGACTTCTGGCCTGCGCGTGTACATCTCATCGGTAAAGATATCCTCCGTTTCCATGCCATCTACTGGCCGGCATTTTTGATGAGCCTTGGGCTCGAACTGCCCAAGCACATCGCCGCACACGGCTGGTGGACACGCGACGGAGAGAAGATGAGCAAATCCAAAGGCAATGTCATCAACCCCAAAGAGGTGGCTGACGCCTACGGACTGGACAACTTCCGTTACTTCATGCTTAGAGAAGTCCCTTTCGGAGGCGACGGTGACTTTAGCCAAAAAGCACTCATTGACCGTATCAACTCCGATTTGGGGAATGACCTTGGGAATCTGCTTAACCGTCTCATCGGGATGAGCGGCAAATATTTCGAAGGCAGAGTGGACTCATCCAATGTCGCCAAGTACTACCAGACAGAACTCGATGAAGTGAATGCCTCACTTGAGAAGCTCGAACCCTTTCTCTTTGAGATGCAGATCCACCGCTACCTTGAAGAGCTCTGGAGGCCGCTCACTGTTGCCAATAAAGCCATTGACAAGTATCAGCCGTGGACGATGATGAAAGAAGGCAAAGAAGAAGAAGCGATGGCACTTAACGGGCTCATTGCCAACATCCTCGCCAAGGTTTCTGTGATGCTCTACCCTGTCATGCCGCAGATCTGCCCCAAGATCGCTACAGCACTTGGCTTCACCATCGACAACAACAGCTGGCAGAAGCTCATCAAAGAGAACAAACTCCTTGAAACCTTTACCATCGAAAAGATCCCGCCGCTCTTCCCTCGCATCGAAGAGCCGCTTTTAAAGCAGGCGACACCGGCAGACAAGCCGGCCACTGAAGCACCAAAGAAAGAGGCAAAGAAGCCGGAGACAAAGCAAGAGGAAGGCGTGGCACTCATCGGCATCGACCAGTTCTTCCAAACCTCTTTGAAAGTCGGTACGGTCGTAGAGGCCCAAGAGGTACCCAAAAGCAAAAAGCTGCTCTTGTTACAGGTCGATCTAGGAGAAGAAAAGCCGCGTCAGATCGTCGCAGGTATCAAAGAGTGGTACTCGGCAGAAGATATGCTAAACACTCAAGTGTGCGTTGTTGCCAACCTCAAGCCTGCCAAACTCATGGGGATGATCAGTGAGGGGATGCTGCTTGCGGCTAAAGATGAGGACGGTCTGTGTATGATCCGCCCCGAAAAGCCGAAAAAACCCGGCACCTCCATAGGATAAGCATGAAAATAGAAGATATCGTCAACCTCACCGAAGGGGTCTTGACAAACCAGCCTGCGGTTCACTCTATAGAGTCTGCCACCGTGTACCCTTCCAAGGTCGACCACGGTGACCTCTTCTTCTCCTCTTCGCAGGAGGAGATAGACAAGGCGCTTGAGAATGGTGCCTACGCTATTGTCTATGACAATGATGAGATCGTCAAAAGTGATGATGAAGTAGCTTGGATCAAGGTCTCGGATGTCAAACTGGCGGCATTCAAGCTTATCCGTTATGTCATTATCAGAAAAGAGGCAAAGTTCTACTATCTTTCAGAACATGAGATGAGTTTTTTGAAGATGATCCTCACCCATAAGGGTAATGTCGCATTCATTGCCGATGACTGGCGCAAAGCCTTCGAGCAGATCCTCAATTCCGATGATGCACTCTTTGTGGGTACAGACAAAGCGTTGATGCAGATGATCAAACCCGATGTTCCCAAACTGAACAAAGAGGTGGAAGGGTACCCCATCTCCGATACACTATTTCGCACCACTTTCAAAGTAGGCGGTTTTGTCTATCAGGAGAAGGAGATGGCACCGTTCCATTTAGAGTACCTGCTGCGTGTGGTGGACTTCTGTAACATCCATGAACTCCCCTACTCCATAGACCGTATCAAGTACACCAAACACTTCATTCCCGTGCATATCGACGGAAACTTGAACCATACCAAATCCAGTAAGAGCGACAAGGTTGCCATCTTCGTCGACAACCTGCCCGACATCGAAAAAGCACGCGAATATGTTAAACGCTCCAACATGTGGGTCAAGAGCATCGTCCTGACCCCACCCAAGACCAAAGTACCGGGCATAGACCACCCCCATTGGTTCGAAAATGAAGAGGAGGTGCGAGAACTGCTCAAAAGCATGCACTTCAACTATGCCTTCATCTACAATGCCGGCAAGGAGATACTCAAGACGATCGAAGAAGAGTACAGTCTCTTTTAAGAAAGAAAAAAGATGTCCAAACCAAAGACCGTATCACTTGTACTTGGCAGCGGAGGCGCCAGAGGTTTGGCACATGTCGGGGTCATCAAGTGGCTGGAAGAGCATGGTTTTCAGATTGCTTCCATATCCGGTTGTTCGATAGGGGCGCTTATTGGTGGGGTGTATGCCGCAGGGAAACTGGACGAGTTCGAGAAGTGGATCCTCGCCATCGACAAATTCGACATCATTACACTTTTGGATATTTCATGGGAGAGTAGCGGGCTCATCAAGGGTGACAAGATCATCAATACGCTCATTGAACTGGTCGGCGATCAGCATATCGAATCACTTCCCATCAAATTTACAGCCGTGGCAGCCGATATCAAACGGGAAAAAGAGGTATGGATCAATGACGGGCGGCTTTTCGATGCCATTCGCACCTCCATCTCCCTGCCGCTTTTCTTCACTCCGGTAGAGCGGAACAATGTGCTGCTTATAGACGGTGGTGTACTTAACCCCGTGCCTATCGCCCCTACGTTTCATGACAATACAGACCTGACCATCGCCATCAACCTTGGCGGCAAACCGCAAAAAAAGTTCCACAAAACACAACCGCTTACGCCACCGCCGACACATCCCAAACCCGGCAGTGACATCTCCAAACAGATCAAACACTTCATTGAAAAGATCAAAAAACATGCTTCCAAAGTAGCTGACTTCGACTTTGCGGTCTACGACATCGCCAACCAGGCGTTCGATGCGATGCAAAGTACCATTGCCAGAGAGAAACTCGCTGCTTATCCGCCGGACTTCACTGTT
>JAJRRK010000126.1 GCA_024279555.1 Campylobacterales bacterium | reverse complement strand
ATAGACAAACTTTCACTCCCCTCGACGGGAGAACCCAAAACCGTACCCGTTGTAACATGGGAAGCACCTCTCAAATGCCAAACAGAGCTCTTCTCCTACCGACAACACAATGCTTTTGAAGTATGCAGTTTCAAACCGAAGTATCAGATAGAGCAACATCAGTGGCGTGTGCGGAATGCAGAGGCGATCATCAACGAGAAGGCTGTGGGAGAGTATGACAAGGGTGTCTACAGACTCTACACGCAGGTAGACCGGGACATTGATGTACGCCGCCAAAAAGTCGTACTCAAAGAGAGAGAAAGTGGCATTTTTGGTAGTACAGTATGCAAAAAGGACGGCTATACGCTTACACTCATCAACAAGTCGGACAAAACCAAAAAGCTGCAGGTACATGAACGCATTCCCACATCGACCACCGAGAAGATCAAGGTTAAACTGCTTTCGGTCAAAAGCAAAAAGCCCATTGCCTACAAACTCTCAAAAGAGGGTGAATTGACGATAGATATTGTACTCTTACCCAAAGAGACGAAACGCATAGAAGTGTTGTTTGAGATATCTTACGACAAAGATTTGAAGATTACTTATTGATGATAAAGTAGGGAAGTTTTGGAAGTGAAAGGGTGTTGCAGGGCGATGCCTGCAACCAAAGCGGAGATTATACCGCTGTGACGTTTTCGGCCTGTGGACCTTTTTGACCTTCGCCGATCTCGAATGTGACGGCTTGACCTTCTGCAAGTGTTACACGACCACCCTCAGGGTTGTTGACTTGACGGAAATGTACGAATACATCGCTTCCACCATTCTCTTGTTGAATAAATCCGTAACCTTTTTCATCGTTGAACCATTTTACGGTTCCATTTACTAGTTCTGCCATTTTGCATACCTTTGTATAATTTAAATTTGTGAAAACATTTAAATAGAGAGTCTTTCGGGGGTCTTGCAGGGTTTAACACTTACATAACACTCAAAAGATGAACTCGATCCTCATCTTTCATCATCACCATTGTAGCGGGTTTTCTTGGGGTTTACATTAATTTGTGGGGGAAAAGGGCAATTTGTGCAAATTTGTTCAAGGAAGCAGCCAAAAATAGATGTTCTCTTCATCTCCGGAGGAGATCAGGGCATTCTCATCGACAAAGAGTATCTTCCCTGGTGTCGCCTTGTGTCCTACAAGGGTATCGCCTTTACGTCCGCTGCGCGGATCGAAGAGCTGAAGATGATGTTCTGTACCGCTGCTGTAGAGTGCCCTCTTGCCTGATGGACTGATGGCGACGGCATAGACCAGAAAATCGCTTTTGAGGTGGTAGGCGCGTTCTGTACCGATGTAAACCCCTACACGTCTGTCCTGACCTGCCGTTACAATGATGTCATTGGCATAAGCGACACGGTAGATGTTGTCGACATGCTCGCTTGCAAGGTCGCGTAACACTTTGGATGAGTTGATGTCGATAAGCTGTACCCTGCCGCTTTCATCTGAGATGACCATCCGTTTTCTCTCTGCATCGAGCGTCATACCGCCCATGGTGCTTTCACTGATATGTCTTTCATAAAGTGTGGCACGCTCATCCGTGTCATAGCGCATGATGTCCGATCCGAACGAACCGAAGACGATTTTACCTTCATGGTCGAAAAAGGCACTTTTGGGCATTTTCTTTGCGTTGGCATCGATGATGCGTGTGAGTGTGCCGTTTGTCTCGACCCATACATTCCTGTAGGCATTTGGGGCACTGGTGAGCATAAGTGTTCTGCCGTTCATCCGGTCGATACTGTGGATGCGTACGGGTGTCAGCTCTCCGCCGCTGCGTGCTATAGGTGCAAAATGTATCTGGCGTACAATCTTCTGTGTGGTGAGGTCGACAATATCGACTACTCCGTTATCTGTCGCCACATACAGCAAACCATTCTCTTCTGCAATGTCGCTGACAAGTCCCGAAGCTTTCAGTATAGCAACCGGTTTGATCATTTCGGCATAGAGACTGCCCCAAAGACAGCAAAGAAAAAGAAATGTTCGACCCGGCACAGAGAGCCTTAAACGATTTCGGTCAGTTTGACGAAGAGGTCGTTGACCTCTTTGAGTGCTTTTTGTGAGAGCTTCTCCGCTTCCACTTTGGACTTGGCATACAGATGGGAGAACTCCTTCTCCTTCTCTTCTATGAGGTCTTCAGCCTCCATTTTTGCCAAATGGGCTTTGAGTGCGGCGATATCGAGCTGCTTTTCGCTTTTGTGTCCCACTCTTGTCACAAAAGTGTCGATGTCATCTTTGAGTTCGGACAACTTCTCTTTTGCCTCAAGCGCAAGCAGATGGCTTTTGAGCTCCGCTTCACCTTCGGCGCGTTCATAGGCGGTTTTCAGTCTGAGCCCCAGACCTTCCAGATACGACCGAAGTTCCTGCCAGTAGGCTTTGGCATCTTCAGCAAGATCCTCTCCCATCTCTTCGATTTTCTCTTCAACCTTGTTCAAGGTTTTTTTGGACTTTTCGAGCATCTCTTTGAATTCTTTTTCCATCACCGGCTCCTTTATATGGTTTTTACTCTATTATAGCACTTTTAATAAGACGCATCAATGCCTCTTTGCGCTTTGCAATACCCAGCAGTGGCTTGCGGGTAAGGTCGGGGTAGGTGCCGCCCAGTCCTTTTGCATCTTCACCGTGGCAACCGGCACAGTTGCTTGTGTAGTACATCGGTGCATTCTTGGGACAGCTCTCAGGAGACACATCTCCTCTGAGAGCAAGCAGGTAGCAGGCGATCTTGGGTGCATCCTCTTTTGAGGCGAACCCGCCCTCCATAATTTCCTGTGGTTTGTAATGCAGATCTTCTGAACCATGATTGATAATATCGATGATATATTTTCTTGTAAATTCAGGTGTATTGATGCGTGCAAGCTCCTCTTTGGCATGGGGAACGGTATGCGTTTTGATATGTTGTCTGTATGTTGCAGACGGTTGGGTCTGTGCAGATGAAGTCGGTGTACGGATGAAGGCATTGTAGAGTGCATAGAGTATTACAAAGAGGATTGCAAGATAGGGGAAAAGGTGTTTCATATGTGCCATTATAGCCAAGGGCACTAAAAAGTGATAGGATCAGGGAAGAGAAGGGGACTACTCCTCTTCGCCTTTTGCCGCCTTGTCCATCATTTCGTACATACCGCTTCTGACCTCGTTTGCCAATTCAAGCAGTTCTTCAGAGAGGGGGTATCCACCATTGATCAACAGTTCCATGCTCATGGTATAGATATAGATATCACCGTTAGGCTCTTCGATGAATCCGATACGGCACGGCATGAATGCAATAAACTCTCTGGAGTGGTTGAGGAATTTGTCCGCAATGGTCGGAGAACAGTAAGAACGGATATGTGTCAAAAGTCCACCGTCTTTAAAGAGTTTTCCGCCTCTTGGCATGGTCTTACTGTCAACCAACGCCAGTCCATGCTCTTCTGCAACCGCATCGGCGATCTCCAGCGCGTTCTCAAACGCTTCTTCTTTGGTCATACCTTCAGGAATAACCATCTTGACCTTGCGTACCATTCCTTTTGCCGGGTCACCGGTTTCAAGTACCTTGCCGAACATATCCATATAGGCAGGGAGTGCACCGGGATCGAGTTTGCTCACCTGTGCGATACGTGTACCGAGATCGAATTTGACAAATGCGAAGATGAAGCCGAGTACGACGACCGCTCCGACAAATGTAAAGAGGTTTTTCAAGAATTTCATAGTAGTCCTTTATGTTGTTGTAACTTTGTGAGAGAGATTATAAAGAATTTAATTTAAAAAAGACATATATTTGAAAATAAATTGATTTTTATTTAAAATTTAAGATAAAATTATAATTATTATTCTCTGTGATAATTTATTCTATTCACCCTTCCAAAACATCAATCCAAGCCTTGACATCCGCATCGCTCGGCATTTTCCAGTCAGCTCGCGGACTCAACGATATGGTTCCCACTTTGGGGCCGTCAGGCATACAGCTGCGCTTGAACTGTTGAGTGAAGAAGCGCCACAGAAAGGTTTTGAGCCATTTTGTGATGGTCGCTTCATCATAGACACCATCGAATGCAAGGGTGGCGAGGTAGCGTATCTTCTCTGGTTTGGCGCCGTATTTGATGAAATGGTACAAAAAGAAGTCATGCAGTTCATACGGACCGACGATCTCCTCTGTCTCCTGCGTGATCGCGTCATCACTGTGCGGCAGCAGTTCGGGACTGATGGGTGTATTGAGAATATCGTCTATGATGGGTGCGATGGTTTCGTTTTGCTTGTAATATTCGATGACATACTTGATGAGTGTTTTGGGAATGCCGCTGTTGAGCGCATACATACTCATATGGTCGCCGTTGTAGGTGCTCCATCCCAGCGCGATCTCGCTGAGGTCTCCCGTACCGATGACAAGACCCCCTTCCCTGTTAGACATATTCATTAATATGGAAGTACGTGCCCGTGCCTGTACATTCTCGTAAGTCACGCTGTGGTCATCAGGATCGTGTCCGATCGCTTCGAACTCTTTGAGGGAAAGGTCTGTAATGTCTACCTCTTTGAGTGTCACCTCCAATGCGTCACAAAGCTTCATAGCATTGGACTTGGTGCGGCTGGTGGTACCAAAGCCCGGCATGGTCACGGCAATGATATTTTGCGTATCCCACCCCATCATCTTAAAAGCGTAGTGGGTAGAGAGTAGGGCAAGGGTCGAGTCCAATCCGCCACTGATACCTATGAGCGCTTTTTTGATCTCTGCATGGCGCATGCGTTTAATAAGCCCATGCGCCTGAATATGGATGATCTCTTCACAACGGGTCTGTTTGTCCCCAAAGGCTGAAGGGACGAAGGGGTGAGGGTTTATGGTGCGCTGCAAAGTGCTTATCTGCGGCAGTGTTCCCAGTTTGACCGTTCTGGTTTTCTTGCGTCTGGCATCACCGTAGCTGCTTTCGTTCAAACGGAGCCAGCGGAGCTTCTCAAGGTCGACATCGGCGGTGATGAGATGGCTATCCATACGGAAGCGCTCATTCTCAGCAAGCGTAGAGCCGTATTCGGCAATGATGGCATGACCGCCGTAGACAGTGTCGGTCGTACTTTCGCCCACACCTGATGAGCTGTAGACATACGCCGCCATACAGCGCGCGCTTTGTGTGCGTACCAATTCTTCCCTATACTGGTGTTTACCGATGAGTTCATTGCTTGCGGAGAGGTTGAAGAACAGGTTGGCGCCGTTGCTTGCCATGTGGTTGCTCGGCGGGGTGACTGCCCAGAGATCCTCGCATATCTCTACACCGAATGTCATCTCCGCTCCGTCATAAAAGAGAAGGTCAACGCCAAAGGGTACCTCCTCTCCGAACATCTCGGTGGTGGTACGCACAATATCCCGTCCGCTGACGAACTGCCGTTTTTCATAGAACTCTTTTTTGTTGGGCAGGTACGACTTGGGTACTACTCCGAGAATGTGACCGCTTTGTATGATGGCTGCACAGTTGTAGAGCCTGTCTGCTTCCATGATAGCGACACCGACAATGGCAACGGTGTTGATCTGTTTGGTCTTCTCCAAAAGGTCTTGGAGGGCATCGTTTTGTGCCTGCAGGAGGGTCTGGTTGAGAAAAAGATCACTGGCGGTGTATCCGGTAAGCGTCAACTCGGGAAATACAACGACACTGACCTCTTTGCTGTGCGCTTCTTCAATGAGCTTTTGTATCTCTACACCATTCTTGGCGGGATTGGCGACGGTAGTATGATTGACAGCTGCTGCGACACGGTAATATCCGAACATAAAAATCCTTTAGTGAGCAGAGAGCAGAGAATAAGGAGCAGATACTTACTATCTGCTACCTTCTACCTGCTCTCTATTTATTAGCGTGAATCTCAATCGTCTCAATCTCATCATTCTGCTCGATCTTGTCAAGTACCATGAAACTCTCCGTATCATCTTCCTCTATGGCACCAAATACGGTATGAACACCGTCAAGGTGAGGGCAAGGTACGAAACAGATGAAGAACTGGCTGCCGCCCGTGTTGGAGCCTGCATGTGCCATAGAGAGGCTTCCGCGTCTGTGCCGGTGAAGGCTAGTGTCCGTCTCACAGTCTATCTGCCAGTCCGGTCCACCTGTGCCCGCCATGGCAGGATTGTCCTTGGAGTGGGGGCAGCCGCCTTGAGCCATGAAGCCGGGAATGACCCTGTGGAACTTCAGGTGGTCGTAGAAGCCCTCATTGGCAAGGTGTGCGAAGTTCGCTACGGTATTGGGTGCATCTTCAGGGTAGAGTTTGACCCAGATGTCGCCTTTGTTGGTCTTGATCTTGGCATATTGGTAGGTTTCCATGACATCTTGAGGGATATCGTATCGTTTTGATGGTTTTCCAAACATATCGGTTTAGTCCTTTGGTAGTTAATTTAGGCTATTATTATACCAATATTTCATTAGGGGTTGTCCATGGAACTGTGTGTCGCACTCGATCTGCCCTCTGCAGAAGAAAATCTGATGCTTGCCGAGTCTTTAAAAATGTACAATATTTGGATGAAGGTCGGTTTTCGTGCCTACATCCGTGACGGAAAGCCTTTCATCGAGGCACTCAAAAAAATCAACCCCGAGTTTAAGATCTTCCTCGATCTCAAGCTCTACGATATTCCCAATACCATGGCGGATGCGGCTGAGGAGATCACCAAACTGGGGGTTGATATGTTTAACATTCATGCCTCGGCAGGTCCCGTGGCGATGCGAACCGTGATGGAGCGCCTCTCTGCTTATGAGAAGCGACCGCTTGTACTGGCTGTGACGGCACTGACCTCTTTTGATGATGAGACTTTTTCGCTCATTTATGAGAAAAGCATTGACGAGAAAGCAGAGCAGTTTGCGAAGATGAGCTATGAAAACGGTCTGGACGGCGTGGTCTGTTCGACCTTTGAAAGCAGGGCGATCAAAGAGGCCACTTCAGATGATTTTCTGACACTCTGTCCGGGTATCAGACCTTTCGGAGAAGATGCCGGAGACCAGCAACGCGTGGCGACACTGGAGGTCGCCGCCAAAGAGAGGGTGGATTTTCCTGTAGTTGGAAGGCCTATTTACAAAGATGCAGACCCACAGGGGAAAGTAGCGAAAATAGTGGCATTGATGGCTACTCTGCAGCCTTGACCTTTTTGAGCGTTTGAGACTTTTTGGGGTTGGCAAGCTTGGTAGCATGGTGCATTCCCTTGACCATGAAGTAGGCACCGGCAGCAAACATAGCCAGTACGATAAGCGGTGTGAGTTTCTGGAACATTTTCGGCCTCCTTGTTAATTTCTGAAATCATACAATAAAGAGTCCATTTTTAAGCTTTAGTTTAAGCCAACTTGATTATAATCTCACCCACAAAACTTCTTGGAGACGTGGGTGAGTTGGCTGAAACCACACCCCTGCTAAGGGTGCGTATCCTAACGGGTACCGAGGGTTCGAATCCCTCCGTCTCCGCCATAAATCTATGACTTTTTGACATAATTTTCCATACTTTCTTTTTTTTCTGTTAAGCTTCAAATTAAAAAAGCAGCAGTATGTTCCTCCATATAGACATTGACAGTTTTTTTGCCTCTGCTGAACGTGCGGTCGATCCTGCTTTGTGTGGTATACCCATGGCGGTAGGCAGCCGGAGCAATCTGGAGATATTCGAACGTGACCGGATCGATACGAAGCTGATGAATGACAACAGCGGAGCGTTCGTCTCACCGGTCTTCTATACTGAGAGGCAGAAGAGTTTTGAAGAGTATTTTGTCGATACACTCAGGGGTGAACGGAAGATACGGGGCATCATTACCTCTGCCAGTTACGAGGCGAGGGCATGTGGTGTGAAGACGGCCATGCCCATAGCACAGGCACTTCAGCTCTGCCCCAGCATGGTCGTTATCCCCTCACACTACAGGCTTTACCATACCCTTTCACAGCAGCTTTACCGGTTTATGCAGCAGAAGATCCCACTGGTGGAACAGTACAGCATCGATGAATTCTTCGGAGATCTCAGCGGATGGATCGAAGAGGAGAGGGTGCATGACTTTGCCATGGGGCTGCAGAAGGAGATTCGTGAGCATTTCTCCCTTCCTGTCTCCATCGGTATCGCCCCTACGAAGTGGATCGCCAAGCTCGCCACGGAGACAGCCAAACCCTACGGTGTTTTTGAGGTGAAGGATATCGATGCCTATATCGAGAAGATACCGATCGAGAAGTTTCCCGGAATAGGCAAGGGGTTCCAAAAACGCCTGAAAGCACACTATATCTCTACACTTGGGGAGATTAAAGAACAGAGAAAGCTCTTTTACAGTTGGAAAAAACCGGGTATTCAGCTTTACAAAAGGGTTACAGGAACGGATGGCGAAGGGATTGAAACGGTACGGGGAGGGCGAAAATCGATCGGCATCAGCCGTACATTCGATCCAATATCTGAGCCTGAAGAGATCAAACGGCGCATCATGGTTATGGCACGCCATATTGTCTATATGGTTATGGATGCAGGAGTGAATCCGACTACTTATTATCTGAAGATCAACTATGAGTATGGTGTCAAGGTCAAGTGCAGTGAAACGGTCGACCGCCTTTTCAGTGAGTTCCTCTACAAACACTATCTGGAAATGATGTATGAAAAGATAGTACTTAAGGGGAAGAGAGCGGTAAAGCTGACATTGAATGTTTCCAATTTTACCTGTGAACATACCAAAACACTTTCACTTTTGGCATTAGACCAAGACAGGGATACCCATTATCTGACAGAAGAGCTGCAAGTACTGAGAAAACGTTTCGGACTTGATATTGTCAAAACGGCGAATGAGTTGTAAAGGTATGTGATTTACAGTATAATAAATGCATGAATCAAATAATGAAGATCATCAGTATCATTCAAGAGTTACACGGTACAAAGAAGGAGACAGTGGAACGTCTGTATCATCTGTCACAAAAAAGTCTTATAGGGCTGATTGCATTTGCGTTGGCAGTAACGTACTATCTTTATCCTGTACTGCAGATGTCTGTGTTCATTTGGGGAGCAATGCTTGTATCGGTTGCACTGATACGTCTGATGCTTGTCTATTATTTCAAGAGATATGAAGATCGTTACAGTACCCAAAGATGGTATTGGCTCTTTTTTGGTTTCACAATATTTACTGCCATACTTGTCTCTTCTCTTGGAACAGTATTCATTTTCGATGTCAATGCCATAGACAAACTTTTTATTCTTGCTGCAATCGTTGGTCTGACCGGTGGTGCGATGAGTTCTCTTTTCCCGGATATACGCTTGATGGTCGGGTATGTTACGATCATTCTTGTTCCTTTGACGGTTTCTACACTCAGTCTTGGCGGTGATATCAATATATTGTTGGGCGGTATGCTGACCCTCTATTATTTCACACAGTTGGTTATTGCTTACAATTCACATAAGCAGAATGTAAATATTGCACGTCATCAGGAAGAGGTGATCAGAACACAGGAGCAGCTCTTCAAAAACCGTGAGACATTGGAGTATTTTTATACGCAGGCTCCTATCGGTATCTTCTCCTATGGCCTGGATTTGAAGATCACTGACTGTAATGATGCTTTCCTAAAACTGTTTCACCTTCAGAAAGAGGATATCAGAGGAATGGATCTGAAGCTTCTTCCCGACCAAAGCCCACTTAAGATCATTAAGGATGCGTTAAAAGATGGTGTTCAAAGCTATATTGGTCCCTATCTTTCCATGAAAGGTCTTGAGTATTGGGTTGAGGCAAAATCTTTCCCGATACATGACCATGAGAACAGAGTCATAGGAGGAGTCGTATTGTTGGAGGACAAGACAAAGGAGCATAGAGCAGTAGAGAAACTGAAGTATCTCGCTTCACATGATGCTTTGACGCAGTTGAGCAACAGGCGTGGTTTCAAAGAGTATATGGAGTCTCTTATTGGGGATCCTCGGCACAATAGAGACTACTCGCTGCTTTTTTATCTGGATCTCAATCGCTTCAAGTATATCAATGACTCTCTGGGACACTCTTTTGGTGACAGGCTTCTCAGAGAAGTTGCGCAACGGCTGAAAGGACTTCTCGAGGGGGAAGGGAACCTTACCCGTCTTGGTGGTGATGAATTCGTGCTTGTACTGCCTTTTGTTTCCAATAATATGGAGAAATCGAAGGAATATGCCGAATCGTTCGCCAAACGCATACATCACTCCTTTGAAGAAGCGTTTGTGCTGGAGGGAGTACGACTTTACATGAAGACCAGTATCGGTATTGTGATGATCGAACCGGGCTTTAGCAATGTAGAAGAGATTGTACGCCATGCCGATATTTCGATGTACCAGGCGAAAAAACATGGACAGGATCATATCTCTTTCTATAACAATACCCTTGATGAGGAGAGAAAGCTGACATTCGCATTGCAGCAGGATCTTATTTATGCGCTGGAGAATGACGGCTTTGAACTCTACCTTCAGCCTATAGTGAACATTGAAGATAACTCAATCAGGGCAGCAGAGGCACTTATCCGATGGCATCATCCACAGAAAGGACAGCTCCAGCCTGTAGATTTTATTCCTCTTGCCATTGAGCTTGGTGTGATCACTGAGATAGGCTGGTGGGTATTGACAAAGGTATGCCAGACTATCGCTTCATGGAAAGAGCAGGGGATCTGGAATCTGGATTATATCTCCATTAATATCAATGCAAAACAGCTGATCAAGGAAGATTTTGTAGAGCACTTTTTCAGAGAGTTGGAGACCTACGGCATCGATACGAAAGATATCAAAGTAGAGATCACTGAAACGTCACTGATAGACAATTTTGAACTGACACAGCAGGTGATCCATGAACTTCAGGACAGGGGTATTAAGTGTGTCATCGATGACTTTGGAACAGGGTATTCTTCACTCTCCTATCTCAAAAAGCTCTCCTTCTCTGTGCTGAAGATAGACAGAGAATTCATCTTCGATCTTGAGAACAACGAAGCCAATGAAACACTCATCCGTACAATCGTAGAGATAGCCAAGCAGTTCAACTATACGGTTGTTGTCGAAGGAATAGAAAAAGAGGAACAGCGTGAGATTATCAAGAAAATAGACGATAACGTTAGCTATCAGGGATTCCTGATCAGTGAACCTGTGCCGATGGACAAGTTCAAGGAAAAATTTATAAAAAATGAAAAGGGGTAGAAGAATCCATCAAGATAGACCCCTCGTCTAAAAGACGATCTGCCCCTCCTGCTGCTTACTTTAGGTTATAACGCCAAAGGAGCCAAGCACCTTTGGCTACGCTGTCGCTGTGACCTCTTCGGCAGAGTGCCCGCACGACTGGACGTGCTTTGAAAGAATGCAGCAATATGGACATTTTGTCTAAAAGACGATCTGCCCCTCCTGCTGCATTCTTTGGATGATCCCCTTGGCTTTTTCGTGGCCTTGGTAGGCGGCTTTGCGGCACCACTCGATGGCTTTCTCTTTGTTCTCTTCACACCCTAGCCCCATATCATAGAGTGCGCCGAGGTTGAACTGTGCCTGTGCGTTGCCTGCCATGGCGGCTTTTTTGAAAAGAATGTAGGCTTTTTTGTAGTCCTGCTCCACACCCATACCTTCACGGTAGAGAGCGCCAAGGTTATTAAACGCCTCTACATTACCGCGTTTGGCAGCCTCTTCGTACCAAAATGCCGCTTCGGAGTAGTTCTGCTCGCAGCCGTCACCGTTTTCAAGCATGAGCGCCACCTCAAATTGTGCCAGCGGTACTTCTCTGGTAGCCGCTTCCAGATAGTTTTCGAAAGCTTTCTTCTCATCTTTTTCTACACCAAATCCTCTAAAGTAGAGGAATCCGAGATAGTAGAAACTGGTAGGCTCCTTCTGTTCTGCGAGGGCGGTGTAGAGGGCGAAGGCTTTGTCATACTCTTTGGCAAGGAGGGTATTGTAGGCTTCTTGTATTTGTTGTTGCATATCTATTCCTTTGTCGGTAGCTCTTGCCACCACAATAGAGGTTTTTTCTTAAAAGAAGCTTTTATGCGCCAAAGCCTTTAAGTTCCGCTTCGACTTTTTCAAGCTTTGTTTGTGTCTCGTCAAGCTGCTGTCTGTTTTGTGTGATTACCTGCTCAGGGGCGTTGGCGACGAACTTTTCATTATTCAGCATGCCGTTGAGTTTGGCAATCTCTTTTTCCAGTTTCTCTTTTTGCTTGGTGAGCTTGCCGATGATGGCACTCATGTCGATGTCATTTGTGGAGATCATGCTCTCAAGCGAGTCGGAGACATCGGTAACACAGTGGTCAAGTTTTTCGGTCACAAATTCGATCTCGTCTACTTTGGCAAGCTTCTCGATGAAAGGCTTGAGCAGGGCAGTGTCGGCAGGCTTGTTGAATTTGATCGCCGCCTTTTCGATGCGCTGGTTACCCTTTTCAATGAGGGTCTTACATCGGCGTACAGAGACGATGGCTTCGATGGCAAGGTTGAACTGATCGGCGATCTCCTCGTCGATCTGCTGTACTTTGGGATACCCCATGACCATAATGGAGGTGCTCTCTTCCAGTTGGGTACCAGAGAGTCTCTGGTAGAGGTTTTCGGTGATGAACGGCATAAACGGGTGCAGCAGTTTGAGCGACTCTTTAAAGATGCTGCCAAGCTCGGAGACACTCTCTTTACTTGCTTTACTCAGCTCGATACCCCAGTCACAGAACTCACCCCACAAGAAGCGGTAGAGGGTGGTCGCCGCATCATTGAAGCGATACTGGTCTATGTAATCACGCGTCTCTTGGACCGCAAGGTTAAAACGAGAGAGCATGTAGCGCCCCAGCGGTGTTTTGATGTTGTCCTGTTTGAGGTCGGCAAAGGTGTCATGGTTGAGCTGGAGATAGTTGGCGGCATTGAAGAGCTTGTTAGTGAAGTTACGGCTCTGCTCCAGCTTCTCTTCGCTGAGCTTGATGTCGCGCCCCTGTACGGCAAGTACCGCCAGTGTAAAGCGCAGCGCATCGGCAGAGTACTTCTCTATCATCACCAGCGGGTCGATGACATTGCCTTTGGACTTGCTCATCTTCTCACCCTTTTCATCTTTGACGAGGGCATGGAGGTAAATGTCCTTGAAGGGGAGCTCACCTGTAATGTTCTCACCCATCATCAGCATACGTGCTACCCAGAAGAAGAGAATGTCAAATCCGGTGATGAGCAGCTGGTTGGGGTAGAATGCCTCCATGTCATCCTCGAACCACTTCTCGCCTTTGAACGCATCGCCGTTGCCCCAGCCAAGGGTAGAGAATGGCCAAAGCCCCGAGGAGAACCATGTATCGAGCACATCTTCGTCTTGGTGTATGTGTGTACTGCCGCACTTCTCACATTTGGTCGGTGTGTCGCCGTCGAAAGCGAACTCGGCACCACAGTCGTCACAGTACATCACAGGAATCTGGTGCCCCCACCAGAGCTGACGGGAGATACACCAGTCGCGCAGGTCGTTCATCCACGCATTGTAGGAGTTGATCCAGTGTGCAGGGAAGAACTTCGCTTCGCCCGCATTGACCTTTTCGATGGAGGGTTTGGCAAACTCCTTCTTGACGAACCACTGCTTGGAGATGTAGGGCTCGACCACATTCTTACAGCGGTAGCAGTGTCCGACCTGATGCTGGTGATCCTCCACCTTCTCGACGAAACCTTCCGCTTCGAGTTTCTGCATGATCTTTTCACGCGCTTCAAGCCGCTCCATGCCTGCAAACTCGCCGCAGTGCTCGTTGAGTATGCCGTTCTCATCGAAGATGGTGATGAACTCCAGATCGTGTCGTTTGCCCACTTCGTAGTCGTTGGGGTCGTGTGCAGGGGTCACTTTCACGAACCCTGTACCAAACTCCATATCGACATGCTCATCGGCGATGATCTCCACTTCACGGTCAATGAGCGGAAGGCGGACTTTTTTGCCTATAAGGTGTTTGTAGCGCTCATCGGCAGGGTTGACCATGACGGCAGTATCGCCAAAATAGGTCTCGGGACGAGTCGTGGCGACAACCACCACGCCCGAACCGTCAGTCAGCGGATAGCGGATATGGTAGAGTTTTCCCGCATGGTCTTCATACTCCACTTCAATGTCGCTGAGCGCACCGTCATGCGTACACCAGTTGATCATATAGTTGCCGCGGACAATGTAGCCCTCATCGTACATCTTTTTGAAGGCTTTCTTGACTGCATTGGCAAGTCCCTCGTCCATCGTAAAGCGTTCACGGCTCCATGCCGGAGAAACACCCAGTTTACGAAGCTGTTTGGTGATGGCATTGCCCGAGTTGTCCTTCTGCTGCCAGGCGCGTTCGAGGAACTTTTCACGGCCGATCTCTTCTTTGGTTGTTCCTTCTGCCAAGAGCTGTTTCTCAACGACATTTTGCGTTGCGATGCCCGCATGGTCGGTTCCGGGCTGCCAGAGTGTCTTGTAGCCGTCCATCCGTTTATAGCGGACGATGATGTCCTGCAGGGTAAAAGTTAGGCCGTGCCCGATATGCAGATGCCCCGTGACATTGGGTGGCGGCATCATGATACAGAAGGTCTTTCCCTCTTCCTGTATAGATCGGTTTCCTTCTACCTCGAAGTAGCCGCGCTCTTCCCAGAGTCTGTAGTAGCTCTCTTCGATCTCTTTGGGGCTGTAGACATTCTTTTTCGTTTCGCTCATCGTATTCCTCTCAACACTCAGCGCTTAACACGCAGCGCTTTAATATTGCCGCGATTATACCCAAATGGTGCTTTTTCTTTTGTTAGATTCTGTTTATGAAGATATGCTATCTCAACTTTCGCACCTAAATCACAAAAAATCCATAAGTAAAACCTGTATCAAAGCCCCATAAACAGGCACTTAACGCTATAATTCATAAGCAAAAAGAACCGCAAAAAGGACTATTTATGGGGTATGAGAATAGTAT
>JAJRRK010000125.1 GCA_024279555.1 Campylobacterales bacterium | reverse complement strand
TGGTGCGGATAAGAGGAGTCGAACCTCCACGAGCTTTCGCTCACTAGAACCTGAATCTAGCGCGTCTACCAATTCCGCCATATCCGCAACGATATTGAAGAGAATGAACTGGATTTTTGTAAAGAAGTGGCGCGGCGGACGAGACTCGAACTCGCGACCCCCTGCGTGACAGGCAGGTATTCTAACCAACTGAACTACCGCCGCACCTGAACCTGTGAAAGGTTGAAACGTATTCTACCTTTTTTTCTTTAAAAAAGGTTATGGTGGTCGCTACAAGACTCGAACTTGTGACATCTACCTTGTAAGGGTAGCGCTCTACCAACTGAGCTAAGCGACCGGTGGCGACCCTTAGAGGATTTGAACCTCTGTGACTACGATGAAAACGTAGCATCCTTGGCCACTAGATGAAAGGGTCATCTAGATCCAAACAGTCACAAAACATAAAAGAAGCTAGCTTCTTGAGCCTGCTGCTGAAGCAAACTCAGCGTTAGCGTAGCTGAAATGGACTTTGTTCATTTCGCGTTCTTTTAAATGGTGGTCGCTACAAGACTCGAACTTGTGACATCTACCTTGTAAGGGTAGCGCTCTACCAACTGAGCTAAGCGACCAACGGTGTGAATGGTTTGGTGGTGACCCGTCTAGGATTCGAACCTAGGGCCCACTCCTTAAAAGGGAGTTGCTCTACCGACTGAGCTAACGGGTCAACAAAATAAAAAAAGAAAATGGCGCGGCGGACGAGACTCGAACTCGCGACCCCCTGCGTGACAGGCAGGTATTCTAACCAACTGAACTACCGCCGCACCTGAACCTTTTGCAAGGCTAAAAATAGTGGTGACCCGTCTAGGATTCGAACCTAGGGCCCACTCCTTAAAAGGGAGTTGCTCTACCGACTGAGCTAACGGGTCACACGCTTATGCAGGTTTTCTGAATAAGTGGACGGAATTATAGCCAAGAGCACCTTTATTGTCAAGAGAAAAAACGGAAAATATTCAAATTTTTAAAAGGAGATCCAGTTTCTCGATGGCAAAGGCGACCGATTGCTGCTGTACTGCTTCCCTGTCCCCATCAAAAAGACAATGATATATCTCTTTGTATTTAGGAGTGAGGATGCCTATATAGACAGTACCGACCGGTTTGAATTTCGTGCCGCCTGTAGGGCCGGCAATGCCGGAGACGGCAATGGCATAATCTGCCTCTGCCATATGTATGATCCCGTCGAGCATCTGTGAGACACACTCACGGCTTACCGCGCCAAAAGTCTCCAATACTTTTTTTTCTACACCCAACCACTGGTGTTTGATTTCATTGGAGTATGTGATACATGCGCCGTTGAGTACATTGGAAGCGCCGGAAACGGCCGTAAACTCCGCAGCGATCCGCCCACCGGTGCAACTTTCGGCAAAGGTGATTGTCTGCTTATTTTCTGTCAGTTTCGCAATGATCTTTTGGGTGAGTTTTCTTGTGTTTTCCATAGGAGCATTGTACCAAAAGTAGCCTCTAATGGACATTGGGGTATAATCCCCCGATAATATATGAGAGCAAGGTATTATCACAATGGATTACAAAGAGACCCTCCTCCTTCCCAAAACAGACTTCCCAATGCGCGGAAATCTTCCCACTAATGAACCCAAAAAGTACAACGCATGGTTTGATGCCAATGTCTATGAACAGATGAAAGCCAAACGCCAGGGCGCCGAGATGTTTACACTGCATGACGGTCCTCCGTATGCCAACGGCGACATTCACATCGGGCATGCGCTCAACAAGATTCTTAAAGATATCATTCTCAAGTATCACTATTTTCAGGGCAAAGCGGTACGTATGACGCCGGGCTGGGACTGTCACGGGCTGCCTATTGAGCAGAAGGTCGAAGAGAAGCTTGGAAAGTCCAAGAAAGAGGCGATGCCGACAGAGAAGTTCAGAGAGCTTTGCCGTGCCCATGCGGCGAAGTTCATTGACATTCAAAGAGAGGGCTTCAAGTCACTTGGGGTCATTGCCGACTGGGAGAACCCCTATGTGACGATGGACTTCAAATTTGAAGCCAACATCTACCGTACTTTGTGTGAAGTGGCAAAAAGAGGTCTGTTGGTAGAACGCCACAAGCCCATCTTCTGGTCGTGGGCGGCACAGACGGCACTGGCGGATGCGGAGGTGGAGTATGAGGACAAAGAGGATTACTCTATTTACGTCCATTTTGAACTGAGCGATGCGGCAAAAGAGAAGCTGGATCTCCATGACAAAACGGGTCTGGTTATCTGGACGACCACACCGTGGACACTGCCTGCCAATACCGGTATCGCGCTCAATCCGGATGAAATGTATGTGTTGACAGAGGACGGACACATCGTTGCCCAAGCGCGTTATGATGCCATGATCGAAGAGGGGGTCGTCAGTGGACACGCCTCACGCAAGATCGCTGCCACCGAACTTGAAGGGCTGCTTGCCATCAACCCGCTCAACGGAAGACCCTCTAAAGTGGTTTTGGGCGATCATGTCTTGATGGATGGGGGGACAGGGTGTGTCCATACCGCACCGGGACACGGGGAAGATGACTACAAAGTCGGGCTCAAGTACGGGCTTGAAGTGCTGATGCCTGTTGATGAGAAGGGACTCTACGACGAATCGGTCGTGGGGCAGAACCTGCTGCCAAACCCCGAAGCGTTCGTCGGCATACATATCTTCAAAGCCAATGAGAAGATCCTTGAACTGCTGGGAGACAGCTTACTCAAGGTCAGTAAATTCACCCACTCCTACCCGCACTGCTGGAGAACGAAGAAGCCGCTGATCTATAGAGCGACCAACCAGTGGTTCATCTCCATTGACGACAAACCGTCAGGTTCCGACAAGTCATTGAGAGAGGCTGCGCTCGATGCCATTGAGGATGTAAAGTTTTACCCTGCTACAGCAAAGAACAGGCTCAAGCCGATGATCGAAGGCAGACCTGACTGGTGTATCTCCAGGCAGCGAAGCTGGGGGGTACCTATCGCCTTTTTCCGTGTTAAGAGTACTAAAGCAGTGATCTTCGATGAGGATGTGCTTGACCATGTAGCGGCACTCTTTGACGAACATGGCGCAGATGCTTGGTACTCCATGAGCATTGCCGAGCTTCTGCCTGAAGGCAGCAAGTACAACCCTGATGAGCTTGAAAAGATCGAAGATATCCTCGATGTCTGGTTTGACTCTGGTTCGACTTGGAACTCGGTACTGCTTTCGGGCAATTATGATGCGGGCAATTACCCTGCCTCTCTCTACCTTGAAGGAAGTGACCAGCATAGAGGATGGTTCCAGTCCTCTCTGCTGCTCAGTAGTGCGATCAACCAGAAGTCACCGTATAAAAATCTCATTACCCACGGTTTCACCGTCGATGAGAAGGGTGAGAAGATGAGCAAGTCTAAAGGAAATGTCGTTGCGCCCGACAAGGTCATCAAACAGTACGGTTCGGAGATTCTGCGTCTGTGGGTGGCTCTCTCTGACTATCAAAGTGATCTGAAGATTAGTGATGGCATCTTGAAGCAGACCGCCGAGCAGTACAGAAAGATCCGCAATACCTTCCGTTTTCTTCTGGCGAATGTCGATGACCTTGATGCTCTGGTCTCACAGGAAGCCTACGGTGAACTCGACCGATGGATACTGGGCAAGGCACGAGAAGTATTTGCATCGGTTAAAGCGAGTTTCGATGCCAATGACTTCCTCAAGGGCTTTGCGACGCTCAACCACTTCATTACCAATGAGCTCAGCGGTATCTACATGGATATTACCAAAGACAGACTCTACTGTGAAGCCAAAGATGCCGATGTCCGTCGTGCCACGCAGTCGGCGATGACGCACATCTCCAAAGCGATGCTGGGGCTGGTGGCTCCGGTACTTACCTATACGGCGGATGAGATACTCGAGTATGCGCCGAAGATCTTCAAGGGCGATATGGAAAATGTCTTTGACCTTATGTATGAAGAGGTGCCCGAAGTAGCAGCAAGTTTCGATGATAGAGTGTTGCTTGAAGCAAGAGAGAAGTTCTCCGAAGCAATCGACAGCCTCAAAAAAGAGAAGGTCATCAAAGCGACACTCGAGCTTGAGATCGCCGGAGAGCGAAGCCTCTTCCCGATTGAAGCGGACAAAGACCTTGAAGACTGGTTTGTAGTCTCTGCGGTCAAAGAGAGTAGCGAAGGCGAGCAAGTGGCGTCCTTTGAGGTAGAGGGCAAGACGTTTACGGTACACAAAGCCACCGCGCACAAATGTCCCCGATGCTGGCGTTATACGGCACCTTCAGAAGAGAGACTGTGTGAACGCTGTGCCGGAGTGGTTGCCTAATGTTTGATATGTCCCAGCCTATTTCCATGAGTGTGATCGTTAGCTCGATCGTTTTTATTTTGGTATTGGTGGGCATCGGGTTGGCGGTTGTGGCGTATTATAAGAAGAAGCTGAAGATCAAATAGTGAGGATAGAGCGTGATAACACTTAAAGAAGCGTTGACAAGATCCAAAGAGGAGCTGGTAGAGTTGAGAGGTGAGCTTGAGGCAAAAGCCAAAGAGAGCGGACTGAATGCCTATGTCGGTTTTGAGAGTTCGGGCGAGGGTGTGCCCATTCTCATCAAGGACAACATTCAGGTAGCGGGGTGGCCGGTCACTTCGGCTTCGAAGATCCTGCAAGGGTATATTGCTCCCTATGAGGCAACGGCGGTGAAGAACCTCAAGTCCAAAGGGATGATGGCGTTTGGGCGTGCCAATATGGATGAGTTCGCAATGGGCTCGACCACGGAGAGTAGCTATTATGGCGCTACGAAAAACCCGCACGATCCTACGCGCGTACCCGGAGGCAGTTCGGGCGGATCGGCTGCAGCGGTCGCAGGCGGCATCGCCATTGCGGCACTGGGCTCGGATACGGGCGGCTCTATCCGTCAGCCTGCAGCCTACTGTGGCTGTGTGGGGATGAAACCCACCTACGGGCGTGTTAGCCGTTACGGGTTGGCAGCCTACGCTTCCAGCCTTGATCAGATAGGTCCCATTACCCAGAATGTCGAAGATGCGGCGATCTTGTACGATGCGATTAAAGGGCATGATGACAACGACTCCACTTCGGCGGATTTCGAGATAGAAGATATCGCCAACAACCTCGACCCCGATGTCAAACTGACCATTGCGGTTATTGATTCTTATGTCGAAGCGGCAGATGCCGACATTCAAAAGGCGTTCAACGAGACGCTTGCCAAGCTCGAAGCGGCAGGACATACCATTGTCCACAAAGAGATGAGTAACACCAAATATGACATTGCGACCTACTACATTCTTGCGACTGCCGAGGCGGCAACCAACCTTGCCCGCTATGACGGGGTGCGCTACGGCACAAGAGCGGAAGCTAAAACCACGGAAGAACTCTTTTTCAATACGCGAAGCGAAGGGTTCGGCGAAGAGGTTAAACGCCGTATTTTACTGGGGAACTTCGTGCTCTCTTCAGGCTACTACGATGCTTACTATGTCAAAGCGCAGAAAGTCAGACACCTGATCCGTGATGAGTTCAATGCCATCTTTGAAGAGGCTGATCTGATTCTCTCCCCCGTTGCGCCGAGTGTTGCACCGAAAATGGGCGCACTCCATGACCCGCTTGAGATGTACAAGTCGGATATGTATACACTCGGTGTCAACCTTGCCGGACTTCCCGGTATCAGTCTGCCTGTTGCCAAGAACGGTGAGGGGATGCCTATCGGGCTCCAACTCATAGCCAAGGCATTTGATGAGAAAACGCTTTTTAACGGTGCAGCAAGCATGGAAAAAGCCGTCAACTATACAACAAAATAATACGAAGGAATAGATATGAACATTAAAAAAAGAGCCCTGACATTCGAAGATGTACTTTTGGTACCACAGCACTCCACCGTCCTTCCCAAAGAGGTGAGTGTCAAGACACAGCTGACGCGTAATGTTTCATTGAACATTCCTATCGTCTCTGCAGCGATGGATACCGTGACCGAGTTCAAAGCAGCGATTGCCATGGCAAGACTGGGCGGGATCGGTGTGATCCACAAGAATATGGATGTCGCCACACAGGCACTGCAGGTCAAAAAGGTCAAAAAGAGTGAGAGCGGGATCATCATCGATCCGATCTTCATCGGGCCTGACGCAACTGTAGCCGAAGCGGATGCATTGATGGGAGAGTACCGCATCTCGGGAGTGCCTGTGGTGGATGAAGCCAAAAAGCTCATCGGGATCATCACCAACCGTGACATGCGCTTTATCACCGATATGTCAATGAGGGTCAAAGAGGTCATGACCCCTGCGCCGCTGGTAACCGCCAAGAAAGGCACAACACTCGAAGAGGCGGCAAAGGTGCTGCAACAGCACAAGATAGAAAAGCTTCCCATTGTTGACGATGAAGGAACATTGACAGGGCTTATCACCATCAAAGATATCGAGAAGAAAGAGAAACACCCCAACGCCAACAAGGATGAACATGGTCGTCTGCGTGTCGCAGCAGCTATCGGTGTAGGACAGCTCGACCGTGCCAAAGCACTGGTTGAAGCAGGGGTCGATGTGATTGTACTTGACTCGGCACACGGGCACTCGCAGGGCATCATCGACACGGTCAAGCTGATCAAAAAAGAGCTCGATGTCGATGTGATTGCAGGCAATATCGCTACAGGTGAAGCGGCAAAAGATCTCATTGCTGCGGGTGCGGACGGTGTGAAAGTAGGTATCGGACCGGGTTCCATCTGTACGACGCGTATCGTTGCGGGTGTAGGGGTTCCTCAGATTTCTGCTATCGATGAGGTGGCGCAGGTTGCCAACAAAGCGGGTGTGCCGGTAATTGCAGACGGTGGCATCAAGTACTCTGGAGATGTGGCAAAAGCACTTGCCGTGGGTGCCAGTTCGGTCATGCTCGGTTCGGCATTGGCAGGTACCTATGAAGCACCGGGCGAGATGATCATCTACAACGGCCGTCAGTTCAAAGAGTACCGCGGTATGGGAAGTATCGGTGCGATGACCAAGGGAAGTACCGACCGTTACTTCCAGGAGGGAACAGCAGCAGACAAACTTGTTCCCGAAGGGATCGAAGGGCGTGTACCTTACAGAGGCAAGATCGCAGATGTGATCCATCAGATGATCGGCGGACTGCGCTCCTCTATGGGTTACTGCGGCTCGGAAAGCATCAAAATGTTCTGGGAAAAAGCGGAATTTGTCGAAATCACCGCCGCAGGGCTTAAAGAATCCCATGTGCATGATGTCACCATTACCAAAGAGTCTCCAAACTATCACGGATAGATTTTCTTACTTGCCTCTTCCATTCTCACGTTTTGCGTGAGAATATATAGCCACAAAATCAACAACGAAATAGGGGCTAAGCCTCAATCCTAAATTTGTTCGGTTTCTTTTATGTACCCAATGGTGATGTGTATTTGATATACTTTTAAAAAATAGAATGATGTTTGATTATAAAAACCATAGAAAAATCTTCATGCTCACACACTTTTAAATCCCAATAAGATACAATAGCCATAATAACTTTTAAAAGAGGAGCATAAGATGGCTTTTTTCGGTGGAGGTAAAAGTGAACCTAAAGCATTTGATACAACAACCCCAACTGCACCGGTTGCACCGAAGACAGGAGCAGCAGCGATCACAGGATGTATGGAGATACTCGGTAATGTCAAAGGGTGTGGTACAATACACGTAGACGGTAAGATCCATGGTGACCTTACTACTGACGGTGATGTGATCATAGGAAAGGATGGTGCTATTAACGGTAATGTCTCTGCCAAAAAGGTCGTTGTCGGTGGAAAGATCAACGGCAGTACGCGGTGTGAAGTGCTGGAGGTGACACAGACGGGAGTATTGACAGAGACTATTGAGGCTAAAAAGATTGTTTCTGACGGGAAACTCGAGGCGGTTATGACCGATTGCGAATCGATCCATATCACGAAAAACGGAAGAGTCACAACTGCAAAAATGATGGGGAGACACATTGTTGTCAACGGCAGCATTGAAGGGAATGTGATTGCGACAGAACTTCTTGAGATCAATAAGGATGGCAAGGTGAAAGGGGAGATGCAGGTCAAGAAGATTAAAGTTGCCGAAGGCGGTTTGATGTTGGGTACGATGCTCACTTATGAGCCAACAAATCCTGTACGGAAAGTAGAGAAGAAAACAGACGATCAGAAAAAAGAGGCGGCATTATCCAAGAACGAGCAGGCAACTTCACTTAAAGAGATCGTTAAGACCAAAGAGAAATAAAAAAGGCGAACCATGCACGAACAGACCATAGCAATACACACAGGATACGACAAAGACGCACAGGGGACGATGGCGGTACCCATCTACCAGACAACCGCTTATGAGTTCAGAGATACCGAACATGCGGCAAACCTGTTCGCGCTGAAGGAGTTGGGGAACATCTACACCCGCTTGATGAACCCGACCACCGATGTTTTTGAAAAACGCTTTGCGGCGCTTGAGGGTGGTGCGGCGGCTATCGGTACGGCATCGGGTATGGCGGCAATATTTTATGCCATCGCCAATGTTGCCGAGGCGGGAGACAACATCGTAGTTGCCAAGCAGGTCTACGGCGGTACGACAACACTGACGGGTCATACCATCAAACGCTTTGGTATCGAGACACGCTATTTCGATGTGACCAACCCTGATGAGATCGAGGCGCTGGTCGATGAGAAGACAAAGCTGATCATCTTTGAGAGTATTACCAATCCCAGCATTGATGTAGCAGACATAGAAGCCATCACTGCCATTGCGGACAGACACGGCATTCTCACCTGTGTGGACAATACCGTTGCCACACCGGTACTTTGCAAACCTTTGACATATGGTGCTGACCTAACCGTACACTCGACAAGCAAGTATACGACAGGGCAGGGGCTGGCACTTGGCGGGATTATCGTCGAGCGGGAGAATCTGGTGGAGAAGATCAAAGGCAATGGGCGCTACTACCACTTCAATGAGCCTGATGCAAGTTATCACGGATTGGTCTACTCCGATCTGCCGCTGCCGCTCTTTACACTCCGTGTACGTCTTGCTTTGCTGCGTGACCTTGGCGGTGCGCCAAGCCCGTTCAACTCATGGCTGCATATTCAGGGACTGGAACACCTGCCGCTGCGCATGAAACAGCACTCTGCTTCGGCACTGGCGATCGCCCAGTTCCTTGAGGCGCACCCGAAGGTTAAAAAAGTCAACTATCCGGGGCTCAAAAGCTCTCCACAGCATCATCTGATAGAGAAGTACTTTAAGGAGGGGATGGCAAGCGGTCTGCTCTCTTTTGAGGTCTCAAGTAAGGAAGAAGCGCAGAAGATAGCCGACTCGACTGAGATCTTTTCTGTGGTCGTTAACATCGGTGACAGCAAATCCATCATTACCCACCCCGCGAGTACGACACATCAACAACTTTCTGCACAAGAGCTCATCGATGCGGGAGTGCCGGGAGGCTTGATTCGCTTGAGTGTCGGATTGGAAGATACGGAGGATCTCATTGACGACCTTAAAAAAGCATTGGGTTAAAGCCCAAATACGATAAAATAACCCAATTTCAATTCCACGCACAAAGCAGTCTATGAAAATCGAAACCAAAACAGCCCATTTCAGCTCACCGCTCTACCTTGAGAGCGGGCGTATTCTTGAGCCGTATGAGATCGCTTATGAAACCTACGGTGAGCTTAATGAAGAGAAGTCCAATGTAATATTGGTCTGTCATGCGCTCAGCGGCTCTCATCATGCGGCAGGCATTTACGAAGGTGACCGCAAACCGGGTTGGTGGGATGGACTTATCGGTGAGGGCAAAGCAATCGATACGACAAAATACTTTGTCATCTGCACCAATGTCATCGGTTCGTGTTTTGGGTCAACCGGCCCGATGAGCGAGAGTTACCCCTCGCTTGAACCCTATCGGCTTAAATTCCCTGTTGTGACCATCAAAGATATGATCCGTGCGCAGATGCATCTGCTCTCTGATCTGGGCATCTATCATGTCAAGGCGATTGTGGGGGGATCGATGGGCGGTATGCAGGCGTTGCAGTTTGCGGTGGATTATCCCAATTTTGCGGATGAGATCATTGCTTTGGCGGCGACCTATGCAACCCGTCCGTGGACGATCGCCTTCAATAAAGTTGCTGTTGAGGCAATCCGCCGCGATCCGCGATTTAAAAACGGAAACTATGATAAAGAAGATTTCAAAGAAGAGGGGCTTGACGGGCTTGCCATAGGGCGTATCGCAGGGCACATCTCCTACCTCTCTCCTGAATCGATGGATGAAAAATTCGGACGCAACTATGTCAGTAATGACGGGCTTTTCGAGCTCTTTGGGCGGTATGAGGTAGAGCGCTATATGGAGTACAACACCAACAACTTCGCACGGATATTCGATCCGCTAAGCTACCTCTATATAGTCAAGGCGATCAACACGTTCAATCTCAGCCGTGGGTATGATTCGTTACATGAGGCTATCAGCCGTATCAAAGCGCGGGTGCATCTGATCAGTTTTCGTTCCGATTATCTTTTTTTCCCTTCGGAGATGGAACATATTGCCCGTATGATGGAGCGTAACGAACAGCCCTATACCTATTTGGAGGTAGATAGTGACTATGGACACGATGCCTTTTTGGTAGAGATAGAGAAGTTTGAAGATAGGATCAAAAAGGCTTTAGAAATGAGCAATGAGGCGTAGGGTCGATTTTTCAACCAGGTGAGAAACTTTGAATAAAGGTAACAATCATGAAAACAGAAACATTTGAAGAGAAACTGGATTACTCCAAAAAGCTCTTGGAAAAGCTCATGGATCCGGAGATCACACTTGAGGAGTCGGTCAAGCTCTACGAAGAGGGGCTTAAGACCATCAAAGAGGCACAGAAGATGATCGAAGAGGCGAAGATGAAAGTCTCGGTGATCGATCAGCAGAGTCAGTACCTTGAGGCGGATGCATAATGGGCAAGAAGCTTGTTGTCGCCGCACTGCAGCTACCGACACTGGGGATGAACGCGACACGGCTTGAGTTCTACCTCAAAAAGGCGACTGAGCGCGGGGCACAGGTGATGCTGCTGGGTGAGTATGTGCTCAACCACTTCTTCAAAGAGCTGGCGACGATGTCCAAGAGCATGGTCAAGGCACAGACGAAAAAGCATCTGGAACTGCTCAAAGAGATGGCAATCAGATACGATATTGTTTTTGTTGCCCCTATTGTGCTTGCCAAGAAGGACGGCTACTACAAAACGATCGTCAAGATCACTCCCAAGAATACCCGCTACTATGAACAACAGTTGCTCATCCCTTATGAACACTGGAATGAAAAAGCCTTTTTTTCCAATAAGATCAAGCCCCTCAAAGATCCGATGGTCTTCAAGCTTAAGGGTTTCAAGATCATGGTGGTGGCAGGCTTCGAGATGCATTTTGATCCTTTCTGGCAGAAAGTGATGGAGAAGAAGATCGATCTGGTACTTCTGCCGACAGCATCGACATTCGGTTCGCATAACCGCTGGAGAGAGATCATCAAAACAAAGGCTTTTCTGCACGGTTGTTTTATTTTGCGTGCCAACCGTCTGGGGGAGTACATTGACAAAGAGGTAAAGTGGCGTTTTTACGGTGACACCATGCTGGTCTCTCCTGAGGGGGAAGTGGAAATGATGCTGGAGGATAAAGAGTCGATGCTGGTTGAAGAGATCGACAAAAAAGAGGTAAGTGAACACCGTAAGGCATGGCAGTTCGAGAAGATACTCAAGGAGCATGAACTATGACACCCGAAGCCTATTTCAACAGGCAGATACAATTGTGGGGTGAGGCGACACAGCGCTCACTGGAGAAGAAGAAGATCGCTATCATCGGTTCGGGAGGACTTGGCTCAACGCTGGCGATGGCACTGGGAACCTCCGGCATAGGTGAGATCCACCTCGTCGATTTCGATACGGTTTCCAACCACAATATCCACAGACAGATCGCCTTTACCCTTGAAGATGAGGGGCAGAACAAAGCCAAATGTATTGCCAAACTGCTCGAGAGGAAAAATCCTTTTGTCAAAGCGGTTGCTTTTGATATGCCCTTTGAAGATTTTAAAGAGATGGGAAACTGTTACGATCTCACCCTGGACGCAACAGACAACTTGCCCGTCAGAAGCGAGATAGACAAGTATGCCAAAGAGACGGATACGCCATGGGTCTATGCCTCGGTAGAGGAGTTCAACGGGCAGGTCTGTTTTTTCGACAAGGCTGACTTTCAGGTATTCAATATCTCCGATCACAAGCCCGGCGGTATCGCCGCACCGATCGTAATGCATATAGGATCGTTGCAGGCAAATCTGGCACTGCGGCATCTGGCAGGACTTCCTGTTGTGAAGGACAAGCTCTACTATCTTTATTTCAATGAAGAGGGAGAGTTGGTAACGCAAAAATTCGGGATGCCCGTAAAAGAGGGTAGTGCGTAGAAGGTAGCGGGTAGAAAAGAAATCCTTCCGAACCATTGAACTGCTTAACTTTTGTTGGGTATAATTTTTAAAAAAAAGGATTTCTATGAAGACAGTATTTTTCTCATCGCTTATAGCAATACTGGTATTTACGGGGTGTACACAGGAGACACAGAACAGTCTGAGCCGTTCCCTGCAGAACTGGACGGGTACGAACGGTGTACTGGATGTCTATGCCGGCGATAAACTGGTGCACCGCTTTATCAAGATAGACAAACTTTCTACGGCCTTTGGAAGTAATGATGGCAAACTGCGCCCATACCGATACGGATATGGTTATGACGATATGAATTTCAATTATAAAAAAGATCCGGGTGAGCAAAAAGTCTACTTTGAATTTTCGGACTACTCTACCTCTTATATCTTCTATGAGAGAAATACAAAATAAAGGATAGAACATCATGAGACAGATATCAACCAATGAAGCACCACAGGCGATAGGGCCTTATTCCCAGGCGATCGTAGCCAACGGACTGGTTTACACTTCCGGACAGATCGCATTGATGCCTGACGGCAAAATGGAAGACAGGGGGATCGAGTATCAGACAAAGCAGGTCATGAAGAACCTCTACTATGTACTCAAAGCGGCTGATTCGAGCTTCAATCATGTGATCAAAACAACGATCTACCTGGCAGATATGGATGATTTTGCTAAAGTCAATGAAATATACGAGCATTATTTCGGTGATCATAAACCCGCCCGCAGTACGGTAGCAGTCAAAACACTGCCGAAGAATGCTTTGGTGGAGATAGAGTGTATTGCATTTGCAGATCAGAACGTTGATTTCGGTTAATTCGCACTGTTTCAAAAAATATTAAACATTGATTGGGTATAATCACGAACTTTTTTAAAATACACAGATAGTAAAGGGTTTGCAATGTACGCAATCATTAAAGCGAGTGGCCAGCAGTTCAAGGTTCAAGAGGGTGATATCATCTGTTTTGACAACATGGGTCTTGAGCCAAAAGCGGCGGTAGAATTCAAAGAGGTTCTTGCTGTAGACAACGGAGAACTGACAGTCGGTACACCTTTCGTAGAGGGTGCAGTTGTCAAAGGTGAGGTGATCAACGAAGGCAGAGACAAAAAGGTGATCATCTACAAGAAAAGAAGAAGAAAAGATTCAAAGCTCAAAAGAGGTTTCAGAAGAGACTACACCAGAGTTAGAATTACTAAAATCGCATAAGTTAGAAACTAACTCTGAGGCGATAGCCGAAGCTTTAGTGAGATGAATTGAAACGGAGCTTTGCTTCGGTTCAAGAATAAATTTTATAAATATACAGAAGGAGCAAGATATGGCACACAAGAAAGGTCAAGGGTCTACCCAGAACAACCGTGATTCCGTCGGACGCCGTCTCGGTGTAAAGAAATTTGGTGGGGAAAAAGTCATTCCCGGTAACATCATCATCAGACAAAGAGGCACAAAAGTTAAGCCAGGTAATGGCGTAGGTATGGGTAAAGACCATACAATCTTCGCATTGGTTGAAGGAACTGTTCAGTTTGAGAACCACAGCAGAAGCCAAAAACGTGTTTCTGTGATTCCTGCATAAGCATACGCTGCTTGTGAATGATCCGGAATTTCCCGGATCAACTTACTTTTCCTTATTTACTTTCAAAGTATCAGATCTCCGTTTTCATCTACTTTTAATAAATGACGACATTTGTTCCGTCCCAGAAACCAACCGTTATAGTAGTCAATATTGTTATTGAAACGCTTGTGTGACTTGGTATAGATACCTCTGGCTGTTTCACAGCCGTCACGGATACCCTGTTTGAAATCGGAGGAGAGTCCCTGACCAAAGTAGATAGCATGATAGGTGTATCCATTTTCATGAGAGGTATCGTTTTTTGTTGAACACCCTGTTATGATCAGGCTTCCAAGTGTCAGTGAATAAAGTATCAGTAAATGTTTGGACATAGTGTGTGCAAGCGCCTTGTTTGACCCAAATCTCGAAATAGAAATTCATGCCTTTATACTATCATCGTATTCATGGGCTTTGCTTAAAATCATCATCGAACCTCCGAGTGCGACTCAAATTTTGCACAAACCCCTTGAACACGAGCATAGCATAAATACAAAGAATGCTATTTCGATTTTTGGGTTTGAGATTATTATATCAAATCCGGATGATTTTAGATATAATTGTATCATTTATAATTGTATAATGTATAAAGGTTAAATCATATGTTTGTAGACAGCGTAGAACTGACCATCAGTTCAGGTAAAGGCGGTGCGGGAGCGATCTCGTTCTGGACGGAGAAATTTGTTATCAAAGGTGGCCCCGACGGCGGTGACGGCGGAAGAGGCGGTTCGGTCTTTTTCAAAGTGGACAACAATACGGATACACTCTCCGGACTGCGGGGACGCAACCATATCAAGGCGGAGAACGGCAGACCGGGTGAAGGGCGCAAGAAGTACGGACGCAAAGGTCAGGATGTGACCATTACGGTGCCTCCTGGAACAGTCGTGATCGATATGGAAACAGGAGAAGACCTGCTTGATTTGCTCGAAGAGGGAGAGATAGTGAAATTCCTCGAAGGTGGCAAGGGCGGTTTGGGTAACATGCACTTCAAGAGTTCGACCAACCAGCGTCCTACCTATGCACAACCGGGACTGCCGGGTATTACCAAGCATGTGCGTCTGGAGATGAAACTCATCGCAGATGTAGGACTGGTAGGCTACCCCAATGTCGGGAAGTCTACGCTTATTTCGACTCTCTCCAATGCTAAACCGGAGGTTGCCAACTATGAGTTCACCACGCTGACACCCAAGCTGGGTGTCGTACACATCGGTGACTATGACTCTTTTATGATGGCGGATATCCCCGGTATTATCGAGGGGGCAAGCGACGGGCGCGGTTTGGGTCTGGAGTTTCTCAAGCATATCGAGCGCACCAAGACACTGCTTTTGATGATTGATGCGGCAAACTACCGTGAGATGAAATATCAGTATGAGACTTTGCTGGTAGAACTGGAACGTTACTCTTCGACACTGGCACAGCGCAAGCATGCCATTGCCATTACGAAGATCGATTCACTCTCGCAGGATGAAGTGAATGCATTGACAACCCAGTTTCTCAAAGATATTCATCTTGAGCCTAATGACAAGCTGGGGCAATACAAGGCAGATATGAACTATGTCAGCTACGGTTTCAAAACCGATCACGGCGTTAAACTTCCTGAAAAAGAGCCGCTCTTCGTACTGCCTATCTCATCGGTCGCGCACCTCAATACTGAAGCATTGCGTTATGCACTTGGCGATTTTGTCAAAAACGTGGAAGCTGAAGAGAAAGAAGAGAGCAAGGAGGCATAATGCGTCTGGTCATTAAAGTAGGATCTCATGTGCTCACAGAGAACGGCGGTATTGCCAAAGAGCGAATGATGGCACTTGTCGAGCTCATTTCTGAGCTCAAAACGGCGGACTATGAAGTGATACTGGTCAGTTCCGGTGCGGTGGCGGCAGGTTATACCCAATTGCCGCTCGATCGCAGCTCCGTGGCCAACCGTCAGGCGCTTGCTGCTATAGGGCAGCCGCTTTTACTCAAAATGTATCAGGAGAAGTTTGCGAAATTCGATCTGCTCTGTTCTCAGGTGCTGCTTGGCGCAAATGTCTTTGACTCTCGCAGAGCGACGGCCCATGCCAAGGCCGCTGTCGATACACTGCTTGCCAACGGTGTGGTGCCCATCATCAACGAGAACGATACTGTAAGCATCGAAGAGCTTGTCTTTGGAGACAACGACAGACTCTCCGCCCATGCAACACACTACTTCGATGCGAAGCTGCTGGTGATCCTTTCCGATATTGATGCATTCTACGACAAAGATCCCAATTGCCACAAAGATGCAACGGTACGCAAGGTAGTGACACACATCAGCGAGGAAGAGCTCTGCGCCGAGCATACCCCCAATCATGCATTTGCTACAGGAGGCATCGTCACCAAGTTGCAGTCAGCGGATTTTCTGATGAAACACGGGCGTGAAATGTTCCTTGCTTCGGGCTTCAATCTTTCCGATGTAAAAGCGTATCTGCTTGATAAAGAGCATAGAGGCGGTACACTCTTTACCACCCGGAAGGAAGTATGATATGCAAAAGAGGATCGTCTATATGGGAACGCCGCATTATGCGGCGGAGATTCTTCGAACACTGATAGAAGCAGACGATATGGATGTGCGGCTTGT
>JAJRRK010000124.1 GCA_024279555.1 Campylobacterales bacterium | reverse complement strand
CTCTCAAGCGCTGGTGATTTTGACTTCTTGATCACCTTTTTACGTTCTTTACGAATCAACTGGTTAATGGTTGGCAAATCGTTTCCTTTCTTAATTATTGTTTTTTTTGCTCTGTGAGCGAATTGAATCTGGTCGTTAAACCATCTTAAGACACAAAAAGTGCACTAAAATCGTGTAACCGGTAGAAAAATGGAGGTGTATTATACCGAGATTTTCTTTGATTTTTCTGAAATTATAACGGGGGATTATGCAGGTGGGAAGACCTGCATAGGATGATAGCTACAGACTATGCATCTGAAGCGGTGAGTTTGACCTCATCCTGATCGATCATACCTGTACCTACAGGGATGAGACGACCGATGACGACGTTCTCTTTGAGATCTTCGAGTGTATCGATCGTACCTGCAATAGATGCGGAGGTCAATACCTTCGTTGTATCTTGGAAGGATGCTGCGGAGATAATGGAATCGGCACCGACCGCTGCACGGGTAATACCAACCAGCATAGGCTCGGCGATCGCCGGCTCTCCGCCAAGTTTCATGACTCTTTCGTTCTCTTCCTGGAACTTTCGTCTTGATACAATGTCTCCTGCGATAAAGTTGGAATCACCGCTGTCTACCACCTTGACCTGTCGCATCATCTGTGATGTAACGATCTCGATGTGTTTGTCGGAGATATTAACCCCCTGTCTGCGGTAGACCATCTGCACTTCGGAGACGATGTACTCATAAAGCGCTTTCTCGCCTAGTGCCGCGAGAATGTCATGACTGGAAACCACGCCGTCGGTCAGTTTCTCACCCGCATGGACATACTCTCCCGTATGCACGAGGATCGTTTTGCCTTTGTCGACGAACTGTTCTGTAACCTGACCGTTGTCTCCGGTAATAATCAGTCTCTCTTTACCTCTGAGCGGCTTACCGAAACTTACCACACCATCAATCTGCGCGATCAGTGCAATATCTTTTGGTCGTCTTGCTTCAAAGAGCTCGGAGACCCTTGGCAGACCTCCGGTAATATCTTTTGACTTGATCGCCGCCTTTGGTGTTTTCGCCAGGATATCGGCGATATTTACTGTATCTCCGTCATTGACGAAGAGAATCGTTTTTGGTTCGAGCTGGTAACGGATCAGTTCTCCTGATTCCGTTGCCAGTAATATTGCCGGCTTATATGCCGCAGGAATGTGCTCATTGAGCTCCAGTCTGGTATCGCCCGTCACTTCATCGAACTGCTCTACCACGGTCACACCCGGAATGATATCTTCGAACTTCAATGTACCTTTCTGTTCAGCGATGATAGGCTCAGAATAGGGATCCCACTCGGCAATGACAACCTGTGTCGCAACTTCAGGTGCGGAGATCGTCGTACCTCTTTCGACATTCTGGTCTGCATCGACCTTGAGCACTGACCCTCTTGAAATATAGTGTCGTGCCGCTTCACGGTTGTTTTCATCGACGATCACGGCGAACAGCCCTTTCTCATCCACTTTGGTACCGGCATTGAACTTGTCGGTCGGTTCAAGGTAGTCACCTTTGAGAAGGAAGAACTTCACCGTTCCTTTGGACTCCGCTTTGACCTCTTGCGTAACCGGCGCACCATCTTCCACTTTCAGTTCCGATGCGAACGGAATACGACTTGGAACAGACCATCCCTCTTTGATCACTTCTACGATGGAGTCACCCTCTTCTACCATATCGCCGTCATTCAGCGGCAGGAAGAGTTTTCCTTCAACCTTACCTGCCACACCGGCAAGCTCGTTCGATTTGGCGACATCGGATTTTCTGAGGTTGTATCTTACTTCATCCTGCCCCTCAGCCTGTACGGAGATCACATATTCATCATGCGTTACGACAATGGAGACCTTCCCTTTGGTCACCGCTTTGATCTTCGGCTCTACCAGAAGTACCCCGGCATTACGTCTATTGGCGACAATAAGGTGCCCGTCCGAGTTTTTGTAGACAGAAAGGTTGTAGTAGCGTACAAAACCTTCCTGTGTCGCAATGACCTGACGCTCTTCCTTACCTGCTGTTGCAGTACCTCCGGTGTGGAAGGTACGCAGTGTCAGCTGGGTACCCGGTTCACCAATAGACTGTGCTGCAATGACACCGACCGCTTCACCCGGCTTGACCAGTTTGTTATCTGCCATGTTCAGACCGTAACACTTCGCACAGATCCCTTTGGGAGCCTTACAGCTTGACGGTGCTCTCATGACGACAGAGCGGACACCGGCCTCCTGAACTCGCTTGGCAGTCTCCTCATCGATCATCGTACCCTCACTCACCAACACTTCATTGGTGATCGGATCGATGACATCTTCAGCCAGTACGCGTCCGTAGATTCTGTCTGCCAGCGGCTCGATCATCTCGTTTCCTACAACGATATCGGAGACCTCAACCCCTTCATGTGTCCCACAGTCAGCCATGGAAATCTTCACGTTCTGTGCGACATCGATCAGTTTACGGGTCAGATAACCCGCATTCGCCGTCTTCAGCGCAGTATCAGCCAAACCTTTACGCGCACCGTGAGTAGAAATAAAGTACTCCAGTACGTTCAGCCCTTCACGGAAGTTCGATGTAATCGGTGTCTCAATGATCGATCCGTCAGACTTCGCCATCAAACCCCTCATACCCGAAAGCTGTCTGATCTGTGCAGCAGAACCCCTCGCCCCGGAATCTGCCATCATATGTACGGAGTTGAACCCGTCTTTATCTTTTTTGATCAAATCCATCAATGCAGATGCGATCGCGTTGTTCGCATCGGTCCAGATATCGATAATCTTGTTATATCGTTCCTGATCGGTCAAAAGACCCGCAGCATACTGACGCTGGATCTCCTTGACCTCCTCTTTGGCTTTGGTAACGATCTCCTCTTTGACATCTGGGATCTTGATATCGTCTACAGAGATGGAAACACCGACTTTGGTCGCATATTTGAAACCCATATCCTTGAGATCATCGAGGAATCCTGCCGTCTCGGAAACACCACCTTCTTTATAGATGTAGTCTACCAGTGCGCCGATATCCTTCTTCTTGAGTACTTTATTCCAGTACTTCTCAGGAACATAGTCCGGGATGATCGACTTGAGGATCAGACGACCCGCTGTAGAGGTCGTGATACGTCCGTCGATGATCGTTCTGATGCGTGCGTTCAGGTCAAGTGCCTGCTGTTCAAAAGCGATCTCTACCTCTTCAACATTGGCAAAGAGCTTGTGCTCACCCTTGACATCTTTCTTCTCAAGTGTCAGGTAGTACAGACCCAGAATCATATCCTGTGACGGTACCGCGATCGCTTTACCCGATGCCGGAAGCAGAATGTTCATAGAGGCAAGCATCAGCACTTTGGCTTCAGCTATGGCCTCGTCAGAGAGCGGTACGTGCACTGCCATCTGGTCACCGTCGAAGTCGGCGTTGAATGCCGAACAGACGAGTGGGTGAAGCTGGATCGCCTTGCCCTCGATCAGTCTTGGGTGGAACGCCTGAATAGAAAGTTTGTGCAGTGTCGGTGCACGGTTGAGCAGCACAGGGTAGTTCTCAACCACCTCTTCAAGACACTCCCATACCTCGTTCTCCTGCTTCTCGATCATCTTCTTGGCCTGCTTGAGGGTTGTTGCATAACCTTTCTCTTCGAGTTTTGCCATCAGATGCGGCTTGAAGAGTTCGATCGCCATCTTCTTGGGCAGACCACACTGATCCATTCTCAAGTCAGGCCCGACAACAATAACAGAACGTCCGGAGAAGTCAACACGCTTACCAAGAAGGTTCTGACGGAAACGTCCCTGCTTACCTTTGATCACTTCAGAGAGTGACTTGAGTGGTCGCTTGTTGGCACCTTTGACCGCATTGCCTCTACGACCGTTGTCAAAGAGAGCATCAACCGCTTCCTGCAGCATACGCTTTTCATTTCTGACAATGATCTCCGGTGCATCCAGCTCTACCAGACGCTTAAGGCGCTGATTACGGTTAATAACCCGTCTGTAGAGGTCATTCACGTCAGAAACAGCGAATTTTCCGCCGTCTAGACTGACCAGTGGTCTCAAATCGGGCGGCAACACAGGAAGCTGTGTGAGCATCATCCACTCAGGACGGTTGCCTGAGTGCAAGAATGCCTCGATGACCTTGAGTCTTTTGACGATGGTCTTTCTTTTCGCTTCAGATTTAGTCGCTGCGATCTCCTCTTTGAGCTGAGAGAACATCTCTACCAGATCAAGCTCTGCAAGCAGTTCCTGAACGATCTCACCACCCATACGCGCATCAAGACCCGTATCACCAAAACGTGACACGATCTGTTGATACTGCTCTTCATTCAGCACATCATACTTTTGAAGCGGGTTCAGCCCTTCATTGTCGTAACTTGCCTCACCCGGATTCTTGACAATATATGCTTCGTAGTAGAGCACACGCTCAAGATCCTTCATCTTGACACCCAAAAGCGTACCGATACGGGAAGGCAGGGAAGATACATACCAGATATGCGCCACAGGCGCGATCAGGTCGATGTGCCCCATACGGTTTCTTCTGACCTTGGATGTCGTGACTTCAACGCCACATTTTTCACAGACAACACCCTTATATCGCATCTTCTTGTACTTCCCGCACAGACACTCATAGTCGCGGATCGGTCCGAAGATTTTCGCGCAGAAAAGACCGTCTCGCTCAGGCTTAAGGGTTCTGTAGTTGATTGTTTCCGGCTTCTTGACCTCGCCGTAACTCCATGAAAGGATCTTTTCAGGGCTTGCCACCTTCAGTTGAAGCGCCGCAATATCCTGCGGTCTTTCATCCTTGTTCAGGTCGATCGGTACCAAATGCTCTAAAATTTCATTACTCATCTTCACTCTCCACTTCTTTTTTCTCTTCATACAGCTGCGCATCCAGACCGAGGGCTTGAAGCTCTTTGGTCAATACGAACATCGTCTCAGGTACACCCGATGCCGGTACCGATTCACCTTTGGTGATCGCTCTGTAGGCTCTCGCTCTACCTTCAACATCATCTGATTTGATCGTCAACATCTCTTTGAGCACATGTGCCGCACCGTAGGCTTCAAGCGCCCACACTTCCATCTCTCCGAATCTCTGTCCACCGAAGAGTG
>JAJRRK010000123.1 GCA_024279555.1 Campylobacterales bacterium | reverse complement strand
TTCTTTCTGTCAACAATGTAAGGAATGAGTGCAGTCTGTCTTGCTCTCTTGATCGCTACTGTGACCATCTCCTGGTGACGCTTACAGTTACCTGTCAGACGGCGAGGCATGATCTTGAATCTTTCGCTCAGGCTGAACTTGAGTGCATTGAGATCTTTGTAGTCGATGAAGTCAACTTTCTGCTCACAGTATTTACAATATCTTTTTTTGAATTTTCTTCTTTCTGCCATGGGTGTTTCTCCTAAAACGGTATTTCATCTTCGTTGATGTCTATTTCCGGAATGCTCTGGCTCGGTTCTGGTGTCGATTGCGGCGCGGCAGGGGTGCTTGGCTGGCTGTAGCTCTCCTGCTGTGGTGCAGGTGCGCCTCCGTAGTTGGACTGCGCCTGTGGCTGTCCGCCTCCGTAAGTGCTGCCGCCTGCAGCTTCGTTGTCGCCTCTGCTGCCGAGCATCTGAAGGTTTTCTACAGTCACGCTGTGTTTGCTTCGTTTACTGCCGTCCTGTGCAGTCCACTGCTCGAGTTTGAGTCTTCCGTCCACTAAAACTTTGCTCCCCTTTCTGAGGTACTGGTTTGCGATCTCAGCAGTACGTCCGAAGAAAGTCAGATCGATGAAAAGCGTCTCTTCCTTCTGCTCACCTGTCGCGGACTTGAACTTGCGGGTCGTTGCAATGGCTGTGTTACCGATGGCACTGCCGCTTGGTGTATACCTGACCTCGACATCTCTGGTAAGGTTTCCTGCTAAAATCACTTTGTTGTACATAGGGGTGCTCCTGTAAAGTCGCTAATTAAGCTTCTGTAGCCTCTTCGCTTTTGCTCTCTTCTTTTTTCTCAGTGTTGGCAGCAGCGACAAGCTTGTCAAATTGTGCGATCTCTTTGCCTTTGACATATTTTACTGTCAAAAACTTAATGACCTCTTCGTTGATCTTGAGGTTTCTTTCGATCTCTGCGATCGCTTCACCCGGTGCTTTGTAGTAAAGTACCGTGTAGTACCCTCTGTCATTCTTCTCTACAGGATAAGCGAGTCTTCTCATACCCATGTCGTCAGTTGCAAGCAGCTCTGCGTCTACTTTCGCGAGAACATACTTGATCTTCGCGATCTGTGCCGCTGTCTCTTCTTCTGTCAGTGTCGGTTTCACGACGAACAGTGTTTCATAACAAGTCATGTGTTTCCTTTTGGTTTAGTAGCCCGTCTTAAAATGCGGAAATATCCGTCCAAAAAAACGAGCAGGAATTTTTGGAAGCAATATATTAGCAGAAATTATCTTGTTTTTTGCTGAAAATATAGTAGGTGTTTGTCAACGTCATCCTCAGGCTTGACCTGGGGATATCGATGCTTCTTATTTTAAGTCTGTTTAGGCTTGAGATTCCCGTTTTCACGGGAATGACGGTCAATTACAAGTACTGCTGTATCTTGATTAGCATACTGTAAAGCAGCACTTCTCTTTGTGCAGCGGGAGCCTGCTTCATGGCGATCTCACTTTCGAGCAGATGCTCATATATCTTCAGCAGAGAGACCGACTTGACACGCAGGGCGAGCTGCTGCTTTTGGTCTTGGACAAATTTGGGCGGCAGGAAACCGAAGATCTCTTTGAAATCGGGCTGCCCGTGTACTTTGATGTAGGCATTGATGAGAAATATCTCATTGACGAAGTACTGTGTGGCACGCAAAATGGAAGACTCGTCCTCCCCCAGTTCAAGCAGTTTGGTGATGGTGTCGGTAATGGGCTTTTTGTTGAAGATCTCGATGAGCAGCTTTTCGATGGCGAGTGGGGCGGTAGAGTAGACCAGTCGGTCGATATCCTTACTGCTGATACGGGTGCCCAAAATGGCAAGTTTGTCCAGCTCGTTCATGCAGAGCGCGAGGTTGTTGTTGAGCAGCAGCATCAGATGCTGGAGTGCATAGTGGTCGATATCGAGTTCTATCTGTGCGGCTTTTTGCTGCAGCAGAGGGATGCCGTCACGGATGTTAGGCGCAAAGAAACGCACCCATACCCCGCCTTTCTTGTCGGTAAAACTGCTTTGAAGCACTTTGGCATTGGCAGCAGTACCGGCATATCCGTAGATGAAGTAATTGTCACTGCTTTTGTTCGCCAGTGCCACCAGCTGGTCAAGCTCTTTTTTGGGGATCTTTTTGTCATGCTTGACAATGAGCAGGTTTGTCCCGCCAAACAGAGAGGTTTGAGAGAGGTAGCTCTTTGCCTGCTCGAAGTCCCACTCGTCAAAATAGAGTGCCAGCGTCTCCTCTTTGGCATCGAGTTTCTGCTTGTAGTATTCGATGTAATGGTCGGTCATGTAGTCGTTCTCTCCAAAGAAGAGTACCGCTTTGGGGAGAGACTGCTTCAGGCGCTGGTCGAATTCGCGTTGATACATGATCAGAAACCTCCGTTGGAGGTTTCTGAAGTGAAGAGTGAAGGTATATATTGGGTGGCAATGCTACTATTGATTTTCAGTTCTTCATTTCTCATTTCTCATTCCTCATTCATTCTATTTACCAACTCCGCCATCACGATCGCTTGGGCAATGTGGACTTCGGTGATCATCACGCGTATTTTATCGCAAAGCATGATGTAGCTATCCATGTGTAAGTGTGCGTGGATGATTTTTGATCATAGCATAAGAAAGGTAACCAGCTTGTGTCAGGTCAGCATAGATTTTTTTTGCAAGAAAATATGCCATATTCGGTGGTACGGCATTGCCTACCATTTTGTAGCCTGCCATGACATTTTTGTAATAGAAAATATGATTATCTGGGAAAGATTGGATACGGGCACATTCACGCACGCTTAATCGTCGGTAAAGATGTTCTTTGGTTGGAACAAAAATGCGCTTGTTTTGTTCGACAAATTGCATTTTGGGTGCTTGTGGATGTATAGGTGCATGCCTTCCACCTGCTTGAATGGTAAAAGATGGTTCATCCCAACTTCTAACACGGTTACGAGACATATAAATAGTAGAAAATGTACCAATGGCATATTCATGATTGGGCAGTGCACATTGCTTCGCATTGGTATAGTTTTTTTCCTTTGCGGGAAGAGCCGATTCCTTTAAATCCCAAATAATATCTTTTAAAAACCGCTTACTTTTTAGTGGTTTTGGAAATTCAAACTTCATATTGAGATCTTTTCGGTATCCGACAAAAAAGACCCTTTTGCGATCTTGTGCCACACCATAATCATGTGCATTAAGAAGTTTAAATGATAATGCATAGCCACTCTCTTCAAAAAGGTTTTTAATGTTTTCAAGAGCGGCTGCATGTCTTGCAGCAAGCATGCCTGAGACATTTTCTGCAAGGAAAAAAAGCGGTTTCTTATCTCTTAGAATGCGTATAAATTCAAAGAAAAGTTGTCCTCTGTGGTCTTCTATGCCTCGTAAACTTCCTGCCTCACTCCAGCTCTGGCACGGAGGTCCCCCTATAATTCCAACAGCATCAGGGATCTCTTCAGAGGCAATTTTGGTAATGCTTCTTCGATCAAGTGTAGTATGTGGAAAGTTTTTTTCGTATGTTTCCCATATATCTTTATCATATTCGTTAGCCCATACGGTTTGAAAACCCGCTTTTTCAAAACCAAGGTCAAGACCACCTGCACCGGAAAAAAGAGAGACTATTTTCATCATTACACCTTGTATGTCAGCAGCTTAGCGTTAATAAGCTGGACAGGGTTATTGGGATTTTTGATTTGCACATCTTCAATGTTGACTTCACTAATAGATTCAAGTTGTTCTATATCTTGTTGCGGAAAAGTATTATATTTTTCACTCCTCATAAGACAGATGAGCTGAAAATCTTTTGTTTCATCATAACGATAAATATAATCAAATACTTTATTTGGGTTTTCGATATGCCACATACCTCGAATACGTAAATCAGTGATGCCAAGAGGATCAACTCTTTTGACTTTGCCTAATTCTTTTGTTTGGGTAAAGTCAACATCAGGTATGGAAGTGACGCCTTCTGATATTTTTTCTTTAATGCGTTCGTAAGTCTCTTTATCTGCACAAAAACAGTCTCCATAAATCATCCACAAACAATGCAAAGTATTTTCTTGCAAATATCCTATTGTATAAAGCATATCTTTTTGTGTCCAATTTTCACAAGTTTTACAGGCTTTAGTAATCATAGAGCTGTCAGCATAAAGTTTTGCTTTAGGATAAGAGCTATTTAGTGCAAGGGCACTATTTTTGGATTCTATTTTTTTAATTTCAATGGCATCACTGTCTCTCAAAATGAGATCAGGTGGGTTGTTTTTATTTCCCTGATAGGAGAAAATTTGCTCAAAACGGTGCATCTTTTCTTGCTTATCTTCTATGTCAATCGTGCCGGCGAAAACATTTTGTATGTATTGCTCCAATCCTTTTCCCATGTTATTTGCTCTATTGTTTCCCGTTTGAACAGAAACAATAGAAGTGGCATGGTGATCGACAATTGTCATGAATGCCCTGATGATATTAGACATACCTCGCCTTTATTCTTTGTTTGAGAAAATTATAGCTTAATATGAAATAAAACTTTAAAATATGTCATATTGTCATATATTAAATTTCTCTGATGTCATGACCTATTTTGTTTACCAACTCCGCCATCACGATCGCTTGGGCAATGTGGACTTCGGTGATCATCACGCGTATTTTATCGAAAAGCATGATGTTGTCGCCTTTGAGGTGGACAGTAAGACCTTGCGGGGCGTTGGCATCTTTGAGGACGGCTTTGGCGCTTTCTCCTGCTTCGATGACCTCCGCTTCGAAGAAGAGCCCTTTATGTCTGTCTGCCCAGCGGGCGAATTTGCGGTCGCGGAAATCCCATTCGGCTTTGGTCGCTTTGCGTTCGAGCTCGCTGACACGGACACAGAGCGGGTCGATATTGCGCAGCAGGTACTCCGCCTCCTCTTCGTCATTTCGCAGCTGTGTCTTGATGAGCCGGTGCAGGATCAGGTCGGCGTAACGGCGGATGGGTGAGGTGAAGTGGCTGTAGTGGCTA
>JAJRRK010000122.1 GCA_024279555.1 Campylobacterales bacterium | reverse complement strand
TCATCGTACCGTCCACATCCAACACAATCAACTTGATACTCATAGTACGCCCTTGGTACTGGGTATACCGGCATTCTCATTGATCGTCACTGCACGTCTCAGGGAGACTGCAAGGGCTTTGAAAGCCGCTTCTATAATATGGTGTTTGTTCTTGCCTCGGTTATAGATCAGATGCAGGGTCAAGGGGAGGTTGAAAGCGAACGCGCGGAAAAATTCCTCTACCAGCTCTACATCGAACTCTCCTACTTTGCCTCCGATAGGCAGTTCAAAGACCAGGAAACCGCGGTTGGAAAGATCGATATCACAACTAATACTTGCCTCATCCATAACGACCGTCGCATTCCCAAAACGCTCTATACTCTGAACCGGGTAGATCGCCTCACTGAGTGCCTGTGCAATCACAATGCCTACATCTTCAACCGTATGATGATCGTCGATATGCGTGTCACCTTTGCAGCTGACCTCCATATCAATATGCGCATGCTTGGTGAATGCCTCAAGCATATGGTCAAAGAACCCTACACCCGTATCTATCTTTGATTCACCCTTACCATAAAGGTTCACCTTTACGCAGATCTGTGTCTCTTTTGTTTCTCTTCTTCTCTCTATCATTTCCGTCCTTTTCAACTTAATTTCGTATGATCAGCGCACCTTGTAGTCCCAGACAGTTGTCTCTGTAATCCCTCGCAGCCTGTTCGCTCGGGAAGCCCATCATGAATACACGGTAGAGAACACGCCCTGTACCATCAACATTGTCTACCTTTTTGATGATAACACGGTATTTACCCTCACCCACTCTCTCATACTTCTGTTTGGTAATGCGCGCACCCTCGTAGCGGCTGAACGCACCTACCTGAATACCGAAATTGGTCAGTTTGACACGCGTTTGGGTATGGGTCGCTTTTGCTTTGGAAATCTGCTGAGGCGACTGCACCTTGCCCGCGAAACCGACCACTTCGATCTTTACTTTAGCAATCCCCATTCTGTCAAGTCCCAACTCTTTTCCGGCCGCATAGCTACAGTCGATAATACGCCCTCTGACAAACGGTCCTCTGTCGTTAATGCGGACAATCGTACTTCTGCCGTTCTGGAGGTTCGTGACCTTCACCATCGTATCCATCGGCCATGTCTTGTGTGCCGCCGTTTTGGCGTGCATATTGTAGCGTTCACCATTGCTGGTCTGCTTCCCGTGGAAGTTGGGCCCGTACCAGCTTGAGATGCCTGTCATTGTCTGTCCCACCTTCACATAGGTCGGACGGTAGGTCTTTCCCCGTACCGTATAGCAGCGCATGGTGGATTTATGGCGTGCTGCACTGGTGAATTTCGTAGCACCATAGTTCTGCTTCTTGCCTGAACAGCCTGTCAACAGAAGCGAAACCGAACACAGTGCTATGGCAGAAAGGAAAAAGAGAGGTCTGTTTGACATAAAAAACCTTGCGTTGATTATAGGGAGATATTATCTCTTTATTTGACTTTATATCTGCTTTGCATGCTATTGCAGCAGCCTCTCAAATATCTCTTGGGAAACAGGTATCAGCAGTACGCTGTCTGCTTCAAGCATCCCGTCTTGAAGATGATTGACCGCGATGATCTCTGCTACACTGCTTTCATAGCGCTTCGCGATACTCTCCGGACTTTCGCCCAGAACGACAATATGTGAGAGCAGGTGAGGTCTTGGAACCACCTTTGTTTCAGGCAGATCATAGCGCAGATAGAAACAGGCCATTTTCGACTCCGGTATCGTAATATGATACGTTTTTTTACCAGAAGGCACGCTCCCTGTTTTGAATGCTCTGTTCATAGCTTTCAGACGCTCGGGTTCCATGTCGAGAAGCTGTGCCAGTTCGGTGAAGGAGGTACCGCCCGCAACTTCGACCTGCACTAACTTCTGCATAGAAGCAACAGGGGAAAAGTCAATCGCTTCATTCTCGCCGATCATAGCTAGAAGCAGGATCCTCTTCATGTATGTGCGGGTCTCTTTAGGAAGATAACCGGCACGCTCATCCAAAAGCACTTCAAGATCATCTGTTCGGGCTGTATCGATCGCCTTTTTCATCCGCCCCTCTCCACAGTTGTAGGCCATCACAGCAAGATACCACTTACCGAATTTCCGATGCAACGCGTTGAGATGCCGGATCGCTGCCTTTGTGGCACGTTGTGGATCACAACGTTCATCAAGCCCATAAGATATATCCAGATTGTAATGCTTTGCTGTTTTGGGCATAAACTGCCAGAGCCCTGCAGCAGATTTGGAAGAGACTGCATCTGTCGAAAGACCAGACTCTGCGATCGAAACGTATAAGAAAAGGTCTGAAACCCCCTCCTCCAGAAGCACTTTTCGCAGCATCTCCGACAACCCGTTTTCACGCTTGAGTGCGTGTTTATAGAACTGCCGAAGCTTTTTCTCGTTCTTTTGGACAAAACGGACAAAATCACCATTCTCAATATAGTCACTATCCACATCGAACTCTGAGAATACATAACTGTACCCGGGATACTTCTGTCCTATCGGTTCTGACAGCAAAAGCAAAGGTATAAACAGTAGTGTGAAGAGAAACTTCAACATATCAAATACTAAAAAGCCTTTGTACATTCGTTGTTGTCAGTGTTTCCATCTGCTCACGGGAAAGGCCGCTCAGTTCACACATCTTCTCTGCCACATAGGTACAGTAGGCGGGCTCATTCCTCTTTCCTCTGAAAGGGTGTGGTGTCAGATAGGGAGCGTCCGTCTCTATCAAAAGCTTTTCCTGTGGTATCTGGGGAAAAACATTAACCAGCTTGCGTGCGTTCTTAAAGGTCAATACCCCACCGATACCGTAATAGAAATTACGTTTGGCAAGCTTCAACAATGTTGCGTCGGCATTATAACAGTGTAGCACACCCCCCTCCTCTCCCGCATGTTCTTCAAGCAGAGCCAGTGAATCCGCACTCGCCTCCCGTATATGAACAATAAGCGGCTTTTTCAATGCCTTTGCCCATTCTATCTGATCTACAAATACCTCTTTTTGCCGTACCTTTTCCGCTTCGGCTTCGGACGGATCTTCGGGCAGACGGTAATAGTCAAGTCCGCATTCTCCTATAGCGACACACTTGGGGTGATCTACGAACGACTCCAAATACTCTCTGTCATAATGTTCCATATCATAGGGGTGTACCCCTACTGCGAAATAGACATCTTCATGTTTCTGCGCTATCTCGACCGCACGTTCCAATGTCCTCGGATCTGCTCCGGGAATAATGAATCGTTTTACACCCTTTTCCCGTGCTCTTTGCAGCACCGTTTCAAGATCCTCATCATACCGGTGATCATCCAAATGGCAGTGTGTATCAACAATCATACTATACTTTAATCCTCTTTTTGAAACGATTATACCAAAAAAATAGAGCTTACTGATGCATGACAACTTTTTCTAATCCGAAATGAGCTATAGTGATATTCATTACGTATGTGGAGAGGAGGATCCATGGTAGCTTCTATTGTTATCGGTCTCATTATACTTGTTGTCGCACTCATCATCTATCGGGAGTACAGGAACGAAAAGAGATATCAGGAGGAGAGGACTCGCGCCAAAGAGGAGCAGAAAAAGAGAAAACTCAGACCCAAGGTCACTACCCGTCCTGCACATACCAAGGAAGAGAAACCCTCAGATACTGCCCCCAGACATTCAAAACTCACCCAAGAGCTTCCCGCTACGCAAAAGCTGAGAAAAGAGAGTACGCAGGTAACCTCTCCACGGCATTATGATATCAAAGAGGAAACCAAAAAACCAGAAAAGCCACGCCAAACTCCTCCTATTGAGAAAAAAGAGCCCTTACCCGTTCAAGCAAAGGAACTGAAACCCTCTGTTACTCCAGAAACACAGACAGAACTTCCCAAAGGTGACTACCCCGATTTCAATTATGAAAGACTGATCGAAATGGGACTTTCCCAAGAGGAAGCGCTTGACTTCATCCATGAACTTATTCCACAGATCAAAGATCAGATCCCTCTCATAGATGAAGCATTAAAAATACCGGATTTCCACAAGATGGAACGTCTGACACACAGCATTAAAGGCTCTTCAACCACCATCGGTACAGGTGGGATTTCTGACCTGCTTGTAGAGTACAATACTTACCTCAAAACCGGAAAAGAGCTTCCGGTAGCTGAAGCCTATCAAGCACTTTTGAAGAAATATTTCGAAAAGCTCAAAAAACAGTTTCCGCAAGGGTAGCTCAACTCCGCAGCTTCCTCGCAAATGCTACCGCCTGTTCGGTCGGATGTTCCCCCGCCACAATACGGCTGATCTCGGCGATGCGCCCCTCTTCGTCGAGTATGCGTACATGGCTGACACCGTCATGCTTCTCCACTACAATATGCTGTGTTGCTTTGGCAGAAAGATGCGGCTGATGTGAGATGGCGAAGATCTGGTACCCTCTGGCAAGTGTCGAGATCATCTCCGCAATGGCGATCGATTCGTCACCACTGACGTTTGCATCGATCTCATCGAGTATCAGCACCCCCTGAAGCATACCATCTAGGGGCATGGTCGCTGCCATCAGTGCCAGCCTGACTCGGTTGAACTCTCCTCCGCTGAGTGTTTTGAGGCTCGAATCACCCAGTGTGAGTTCTACGCTGTCAATCCCCTCTTCTTCCAGTGCCACAGAAGAGAAAGTAAAGCGTACAGCTGGCAGCTTCAGGCTGGAGAGATGTCCTTCCAATACCGCTTCAAGCTGTTTCGCCTCTTCCCTTCTTGCCTGTGAGAGTTTCGCAGCAAT
>JAJRRK010000121.1 GCA_024279555.1 Campylobacterales bacterium | reverse complement strand
GGTGCAGAGAAGATGGACAAGCGGGCGCGCGGACAGCATGCCAGCCATAGATTTATCGGTATCCATGACAAAACATTTCGCCAGACTGGAGTTGACATCAATCTTTCTGTTGAGGGGAACAAACTGCATGTTACGCTCATCAACAAAATGACACATCCGCTCATCATCCAGCCGGCACGGGCGAAATTTTTGAAGATCACTATTGTGCGTAATGGCAAGATGATATGGCAAAACTACCGCGAACACCCCAGCGAGGATAAGCAGGGGTATTTTGCCTACCGCTTCAAAGAGCATGGTAATGCGGTGATCATCCCTGCCTATGCAACAGAAGGCTCGGTACACAATCTGAATGCCAAAGAGACACAGAGACTTTCCTACGGTGTCCCTGAACTGCAAAAAGGGGACAAAATCGTTGCGGGTCTCTATGTACAGTTGGCAAAAGATGCCTGTACCCGTGTGATCGATCTCGAAGATGCTACCTTGACGACTCCACAACTGATCAAGCAAGAGGAATTAAAGTATTAGGGGAGTAAGCTTTTGTGAGAGATGCCCTAGATAAGGAGTTGCCCCATGAATATCATTATCGCCGGAGCGGGAACGGTAGGGTATTCCCTCTCCCGCTCACTCTCTTTTCAGCACAGTGTCATTGTCATCGACAAAGACCAGGAGAAGCTTGACCGGCTCGATGATGAGATCGATATTCTTGTCATCAGGGGAGATGTGGAAGATCCCAAGACTTATGATAACATCAGCTATGAGAAGGTCGATCTTTTCATTGCCGTGACCGATTCGGACGAAGCCAATCTGTTGGCGACACTCATTGTCGAAGATGTGGTAGAAGTACAACGTAAGATCGTCCGACTGAAGAATGACGGTTTTCTCAAGAGTCATGTGCTCGAAAAGCTCCAGATTGACTATGCGGTATTTCCTGATATCACCACTGCCAACAAGGTCAAAGCGCTGCTGACCTTCCCCAAAGCGAACAATGTCAAAGTATTCCACCAGACCAGACATAAACTCATCTCCATCAAAGTGGAGAAAAAAGATGTGCAAGACCTCAAGGTGGGGTCATTCTGCGGCGATGAGGTGGTCGTTGCAGGCATTGAAAGGGAAAAAGAGTTCTTCATCCCCTCCATGGAGGAGCCGATAGCACAGCATGATCTTGTCTATTTCTTCGGCCACCCTGACCGTATCGGCAAAATTGCAGAGGTACTTGACGAGAAGATGCCGGGAGAGATTAAAAAGGTAGTGATCTTCGGTGCCAATACCCTTGCGCAGAAGATCGCCAAGGTACTGCTGGAGAAGCGTCTTGAGATCAAGATGATCGAAAAGGACAGGGCATTGTGCAAAAGGGCATCGGCATTCCTCGAAGGCAGAGCGACCATCATCAATGCCGCCTATGATGACCACCGCCTCTTTGAGGAGGAGGGGGTGAAGTATGCCGATATGGTCATTGCCGCAGGGCAGAATGACGAGAAGAATATCGTCAAGTGTGTTGAAGCCAAAGAGTACGGCATCCGGAAAGTGGTTGCGATCAACAATGACAAATCCTACTATAACCTGATGCACAAGATGGGAGTGGTGGTTGTGCGGGGGAGCAAAGCGGGGGCGCACTATGCCATTTTGGAGAAGATCTCTTCAAGCAGCATTGTCACGCAGCGGCTCTATTGCGGAGGTGCGGCAGTGATGTTCATGCGCAAGGTCTACCCGGATTCGGTACTGATCGGCAAACAGATCAAACCTCCTGCAGAAGAGGTTGCCAAAAGTGTCCTGATTCGCAAGGAGCGGCTCTTTGGGCTTGCTCTGATCGAACATATCGAGGAAGGGGATATCATTGTCGCCTTTGGCGGTGTTGAAGAGAAGGATGAGGCGGAGCGATGGATCTACTCACTCTAAAGAACCTGCTGAAGTTCCTTTCGGTCATCGGTGTGGCACTGGGGGTTTTTCTCATGAGTGCCGTGGCGGTCGGTTGGTTCTACAAAGAGGAGGTGATGCCGTTCTTCCTGTTTGTTTTGGGGATGCTTTTGGTCAATGGCGTGGTCTTTGTGTTGTTGAAAAACCATCGTATGCGTTTGAGTATCAAAGAGGGGATCCTTTCGGTCAATCTTGTCTGGGTGCTGCTGGGGATTGGCGGGGCAGTACCGTTGATGCTGCTGACGGGCGTAAGTGGGGTCGATGCCTTCTTTGAGTCTGTCAGCGGCTTTACCACGACAGGGGCGACCATCTACACAGATATCGAATCCCTGCCAAAGTCCATGCTCTACCTTCGCAGCCTGATGCATTGGCTGGGTGGCATGGGGATCATCGTACTGGGCGTGGGGCTCTTCTCGCTGATCAATCCCAGCGGATCGCTTGCACTCTTCAAAGCGGAGTCGACCGGGATCAAGATGGAGAAACACACCCCCAAAATACGCGATACGGCACTGCGGCTGTGGGGGATCTATGTTCTCTTCACCGTGGTTGATATGATCGCACTTAAAGTAGCGGGCATGGGTTGGTTCGATGCGATCAACCACGCTTTTTCGACGATCTCCACCGGTGGTTTTTCTACCAGAAATGCATCACTTGGCGCATTTGACTCAGGGTGGATCATCTGGATCACAACGGTATTTATGGTGCTCTCCGGTATCAATTTTCTGGCCCATTTGAAGCTTTTGAGTACAGGAAGTACGGCAGGGTACAGGCGTGAAGAGGTGGTGTGGTATCTGCTTGTTTTCATCGCACTTTCGGTCGGGCTGAGCCTAACGGATATCTTCGTCGATGCCGACAGTTACTCCCATGCGTTGACACACTCTTTTTTCACCATCGCTTCAGTGCTGACCACCACAGGGTTTGCTACACTTGATTATGCACAGTGGGGGCATATTGCCATTGCTATCATTTTCGTGGCGATGCTGGTGGGAGGGAATGCCGGTTCTACGGCAGGAGGGGTGAAAGTCATCCGTTATATCGTGCTGTTTAAGAACATCATGCTTCAGTTCACCCGGATCCTGCATCCCAGTGCGGTGGTCAATGTCTTTATTGACCGGCAGAAGATCTCATCGCACATTATCTCTTCGACGACGGGCTTCATCTTTCTGTTTGTCATGACCAATATGCTGGTGACGCTTTATCTTTTTGGACGGGGGTACGATGCTATGACCGCTGTCTCGACCGCATTGGCGACGGTGGGGAACATCGGGCCGGGATTTGCTCTGACAGGACCGGCGGAGAACTATGCCTTTTTCAGTAATGCAGACAAGATCATCCTCTCTTTTGCAATGATTGTCGGCAGGCTGGAGTTTTACACAGTATTTTTGCTTTTTAGCCGCAGTTTTTGGAAAAAGTTTTAAATACTATTGACAGCTGTCAAAACCTTGTTAGAAAGATTGTTGTACAATGGGAATACTTTCAAGCCTAAGGATAGAGACTATGAGACGACTTTTGCCATTGGTGGTACTGGGAGCTGCATTGTGGACAACGACAGTGAGTGCCAAAGAGAAATATTTTGTAGTAGAACGCGAAAACCAGTCGGTGGCGGTCATCGAAGATGGACTTGCCAAGCGGCACATGGAAGATATGCACAATATGAACCACGGTATCATCAAGTTCGACGGCAAAGATGCCTATCTAATCAGTCGTGACGGGTATGTGGTGAAGTTTGACCC
>JAJRRK010000120.1 GCA_024279555.1 Campylobacterales bacterium | reverse complement strand
TGGAAAACGACCAGTGCACTTCCTCCCTGATTGATCATACGCGAATTGGCAATAATATTGACATTGGGACGTTTATAGTCGACATCAATATCGATCTTCTTGACAGCACTGTTACCTTCGAACATGTTCCACATACTGCTGTCAGTCACCTTGACAGTCAGGGTGAAGTGCTTCGACTTCGGGTCGAGCACCTTGCTCTTTTTAGGATATTTCACCAAGATCGTCTGTACTTTGGGGTGCCCTTCAAGCGGCCCCTGCCCTATAATCACCGACTTCTTTCCGTCACTGAGAATCAGTTCATAGCTCCCCAACCCCACATTGTCGCTCAACTTGATCCTGATAGGATCCTTTCGGTTCCAGAAGAGGTGATCCACACTCTCTATCTTCGGCTTCTCCCGCTCGAATTCCGGGGCAGTATAGATATAACCTGCCCCCACACCTGCTGCGATCAGAAGTATGAAAAAGAAGAGGAGTGAACCTCTGCCTTTGCCGCTTTTTCTACGTTTGGCCATCTATCAATCCTAATAGGGAAATTTCTTCTAAAATTGTATCGACAATTTCTTGTGTTTGCTTGTCCTTCAGTGTAAAACCCGCTGCCACTTTGTGTCCCCCTCCGCCAAAGCGCGCTGCCACACGGGAAACATCGGCACCCTTGCTGCGAAGAGAGACACGCACCGTGCCGTCAGGGAGCGCTATAAGCAGCACTGCAACCTGTACTACCGCCAGTGAACGGGCATAGTCGACGATACCGTCCATATCCGGCATCGTCGCACCGCTGGCAGCAATATCTTCAGGAGTGATCTCAAGCACTGCAATCTTTCCTTCCTGATAGAGCATAAGAGACCGCAGCACCCTCTCCAAAATACGCAACGATGCCAGAGAACGGCGCTGCGTAAAGTTTGTCGCGATCTCTGCCGGCTCGGCACCCAGATCCACCAGCTCTCCTGCGACACGGAAGACCTCCCTGTTCACCGAAGTGGTTGTAAAGTAGAGGGTATCTGAAAGCAGTGCGGTATAGAAACAGGTCGCACTCTCTTTTGTGATCGGAAATATCTTCTCAAACAAGCGGTATGCCACCTGTGAGGCGGAGGCGAATTCCGGAAGAACCACATTGACATCTCCATAGAGATCATTGCTGGCATGATGGTCTATGTTGATGATCTCCCTTCCTTCAAGGTCAAATCCGAACCGGTCGATGCTTCCACAGTCGCAGCCGATAATCAGACTCTCTTCAAACTCTATCTTCTGTTTGATCCGATGAAAAAAAGGAAGAAAGTCAAGGTACCGGGGAAGATCAACAGAGGCGTTGACGATCTCAATGGGTTTGGAGGTATGGGTCTTCAAAAGTGCAAAAATACCAAGCCCTGTCCCCAGTGTATCCGGATCGGGATTGAGATGTGTAAGGATGGTAACGGTACGCGCTTTTTCAATCTTTTCCGAAACGTTTCTGACCGTTGCTTTAGAGAGTGGCATTATTCCACTTTCATCGAAAGATCGATCCAGTTTGCCTGATGGATGATCGCTCCCGAACTGATGGCATCCACCCCGGTCTTGGCAATATCAGCAATGGTCTCCAGTGTCACGTTTCCGCTGGCTTCAAGCAATACGTGAGGATAATATCTATTACGGTATGCGACTGCTTCCCGAATGGTGTCGTTGTCCATGTTGTCACACATGATAATGTCTGCGCCCGCCTTCATCGCTTTTTGAACCGTCTCCATATCTTCACACTCCACTTCGACCTTGGCGGTGAAGGGGATCTTTTGGCGTACTTCCGCCATGAAGGTATCAAGGTCAGCGATGGTCTTCAAGTGCGTATCTTTAAGCATCAGACAGTCATCCAGCCCCATACGGTGGTTGAGTCCGCCGCCGCAGCGCACGGCATACTTCTCGAACGCACGCAACAGGGGACGGGTCTTTCGGGTATCAAGCAGTTTGACACCTGTACCCTCTATCGCTTTCACATAGCGGCTGGTCAGCGTTGCAATGGAACTGGCATGCAGCGCGATATCGAGAATGGAACGCTCCAGAGAAAGCAGTGTTTTGGAATCTCCGCTGACAAAGAGGAGTTTCTTGCCTTTGTCGAACGCTTCGCCGTCACGGATATCCCACGTCAATGCGAGATCATACATGTTTGCCAGTACTTCGATATATTCCCTGCCGCCGAATACCCCGTCACTCTTGGTAATGACATAGGCACGCACTTCCACACTCTCACTGATGCGCGCAAAAAGGTCGCCCCTGCCCACATCCTCTTCAACCATCATTTTGATGAAATCTTCTTTTAGCATATGCTCTCTTTTATGGTTTGACGGTCTACTTGATCGCCAGCATTCTTTCAAGTGCAAGGTTGGCGTACTTCACAGTATGCGCATCGACATGTATCTCGTTCATCGGCTTTCCGTCCTCGATGGATTTGAGGGTATTGTAAAGATCCTCAAGTGTCGTTTCGTTCATCGTCGGACACTCCGGTTTGGTCGAAGAGAGGACATAAGTGTTCTTCTGGCGCATACGGTTGACCAGATTGTACTCTGTCCCTATCGCCACTTTTTGTTCCGGATCGAGCTCATTGACATACTTGATAAGCTGAGAGGTTGAACCGGAAAAGTCTGCTGCCTGTACCACTTTTGGATCACACTCGGGGTGTACCGCTATCTTGATGCCGGGGTATTTGTTGCGGTAGAACTCGATATCATCGACGGTAAAGAGCTGATGTACCGAACAGAAACCGTTAAAGCAGATCACATCCGCCTCTTTGGGGTCACACTCCCCTTCCCCTATGACACAGGACTTCAGCCCCATCTGAATGGCAAAATTCTGCCCCAGACAGCGGTCAGGCACAAAGAGGATCTTCTTGCCTGTCTCCAGCCCTTTCTCGATGATCTTGAACGCGTTGGAGGAGGTGCAGACATAACCGCCCATCTCGCCTACCTTTGCCTTGACCGTCGCATCGGAGTTGATGTAGGTAATGGGAAGAATGTTCTCTTTGTCTATCCCGTGTTTGACCATATAGTCCACACTGTCATCAAAGTAACTTCCGTCGATCATACGCGCCATGGCACAACAGGCGATCTTGGGCATCAGAACCCGTTTCTCCGGCGCGATAACCTTAACGCTCTGTCCCATAAAACCGACACCGCAAAAGACCACCCACGGGTTGTTGTCCGCTTTACATCGGCGTGCCAGTTCCAGTGAATCACCGGTGATATCTGCCATCTCAAACACTTCATCGCGCTGGTAGTAATGTGCCACGACCGTCACATCGAGTGCTTGTTTGAGTCTTTCTATTTCCGCTTTAAAATCTATGCTCATTGTCTGTTTCCTTATAGAATCTGGCTATTTTAGCAAAATTCGGATAAAATTGCAGTACTCATTTAGGTACGATAATACCGTACGCTATCGGATGATACTTTAAAATCGTGGAATCACTATGGACTTTTTCAACCAGAATATCTTACTCTATCTTGCCGCCTATCTTATCTCGGGCATTCCCTTTGGATACATTCTTGCCAAACAGTTTGCCGGTGTGGATATCAAGCAGGCCGGAAGCGGCAATATCGGAGCGACCAATGTGTTGCGTGTCGTCAAAGAAAAAGACCCGGCACTGGCAAAGAAACTGGGAGCGGCAACACTCTTTCTTGATGCCGTCAAAGGGATGATCATCATTTTTGTCGCCATGGTGCTTGATGCCCCCGAAAGTACCCTCTGGACCATCGCTGTACTCGCAGTCGTCGGACACTGTTTTTCCCTCTTTCTTGGTTTTGAAGGGGGCAAAGGTGTGGCTACTGGATTCGGGGTGCTGCTTGTGCTTATGCCTATCCCGTCACTGATAGCCATTGTCGTATGGCTCGTTGCCAGTAAAGGCTTGAAGATATCTTCTCTCTCTTCTCTTATCGGACTTGTCGCACTGCTGATCGCCTCGTACATCCTCTACCCGGAAGTACCGGGCATTGGTTCCCATGCTCCCATCTGGATCATCGCGATCATCATCTTCTACAAGCATATTCCCAATATTGTCCGCCTGATCAGGAAAGAAGAGACCAAAGTAGTCTGATATGACCATCCATATAGAATCGCTCACCTTTGATGCTATCATCGGTCTGCTTGACTTTGAACGAGAGCATACCCAACAGGTGGTCATTGACCTTCAAGCCGATTATCCCTACAGTGACAGAGACTTTATCGACTATGCCGAACTCTGTGATCTCCTCATATCAAAAGTTCGGGAGGCACGCTATGAACTTCTTGAGGATGCACTCCTGGAACTGGAAACACTCATCCGTTCTGCTTATCCCCAGATCACCTCTCTTTTCCTGAAGATCGCCAAACCGAATATTATGAAAAACGTAACCGTCGCACTTTCCCACCACTGGGACTATTGAATTTTGTGACTTTTTTCTCCATAATTTAAAAAAGTTTTCAGAAAACCGCCTTTTTATGCTATAATTTAAATACAACTTAAGAAAAGGGTTCACGTATGAGAGTATTGATCATGGAAGACAATGCACAGCTGAGTGATGAATTGTCCACACTATTGGGTGAGCACAACTATCAGTGTGACATAGCCGAGAGTATCGGTGATGCCAAATACTATCTCGATATCAGGAACTACGACCTCGTCCTGCTCGGATGGGGAGCCAAATCCCCGACAACGGCACTGAATGTCATCGGTGACATCAAAAAAGATGCCCACAAGACCTCAGTGATCGTGATCTCTGATCGTCTCGACAAAGAGAGTGAGATAGAAGCACTGCGTGCCGGTGCTGACGACTATATGCGCAAACCCCTTGACAATGACATTCTTCTCGTTCGTATCGAGGCAAAACTCCGATTTGGTGCCTCCAACATCATTGAAATAGAAGAGCTCATCATCAATCCCGAAGAGGAGAAGATCATCTATCAGGGTAATGAGATAGAGCTTAAAGGAAAACCCTTTGAAGTGCTCACCCATCTGGCGATGCACAAGGATCAGATCGTCTCCAAAGAACAGTTGCTCGATGCGATCTGGGAGGAACCTGAACTGGTTACTCCCAATGTCATTGAAGTGGCGATCAACCAGATACGCCAAAAGATGGACAAACCGCTTGATATCACCACGATAGAAACGGTCAGACGGCGCGGATACCGTTTCTGTTTCCCCAAAAAGATCGGCTGATCCTGCTTGCCGCCTTTCTACAGATGGGCACTTTTGCCCATCCGATTTCATGAATATTCCAAATTTATTCCTATTTAAATAAAGCATAAGGTTTGTTGGGCTATAACTCCTATAAATCAACGCAAACGAGGAAGAAATGGCCCTAATAATAACTGATGAATGTATTGCCTGTGATGCCTGCAGAGAAGAGTGTCCCAATGAAGCCATTGAAGAGAACGATCCTATCTATATCATTGATCCGGACAGATGCACCGAGTGTGTTGGACACTACGATGAACCTCAGTGTATCGCAGTCTGTCCCGTAGACTGTATCATTCCCGACCCGGACAATGTCGAGAATATCGAAGAACTCAAGTTCAAATTTGAAAAACTCCAGGAAGAAGAGTAGCCCACCCTATGGCCAAACGAACCGCGATCATCGATATCGGTTCCAATTCGGCCAGACTGGTCATCTATGAGAAGACAAGCCGCTACGGTTTCCATCTTATCTGTGAACAGAAATCCAAAGTACGCATCGGTGAAGGTGCCTATGAACAAGGCGGACATCTTCAACCTCCCGCTATACGCCGTGCCTATCTTACACTGCAAGCTTTCCTTCATACCATAGAGAAATATCAGGCGCACAAAACGATCTGTGTCGCCACTTCCGCACTGCGTGATGCCCCAAACGGACCGGATTTTGTCCGGTGGATCAAAAAGGAGCTTAGCCTCTCCATCCGTATCATTGACGGGACAAAAGAGGCAAATTACGGTGCGATCGCAGTCAAAAATCTGCTGCCGGTCACAGACACCGTCACCATCGATATCGGTGGTGGATCTGCAGATATGGCACTGATCCAAAACGGGAAGATCATCGACACCTACTCACTCAATATCGGTACGGTACGTCTCAAAGAGCTCTTTTTTGACAAAGAATCTTCCCGCAAAGAGGCATATGCCAAGGCAAAATCCTTCGTACACCAGGAACTTGCCAATCTTCCTGAACATTTTAAGAGCGCTGTTGCTGTCGGCATTGGCGGAACAGCACGGACATTGAGCAAAGGGATCATGAAGCAGATTGATTATCCTCTGGACAAGCTGCATGCTTTTACCTACGATATATCGGATCACCATACATACCTTGAAGAGATCACCCGTTCCAGTGCCAAAGGGTTGAAACGTTTTGGACTGAAAAAAAACCGTTACGATACCATTCGTGAGGGAACCATTATCTGGCTGGAAATACTCTCGCATATCGGTGCTCGCACGGTGCTCACCAGCTCTGTAGGTGTCAGAGAGGGGGTTTTCCTCGAGCAGCTTCTCAAACATGAAAACCTTACATTCCCCAAGACGGTCAATCCCAGTGTCACTTCCCTGCTTGACCGCTTCAAGACTTATGTCAACATCGCCTCAAAAAAGAAACATAAACGCAAACTGGGCAGAGCTCTCTATGAGGTGCTGCAATGTGAGATTAACGATCAAAAACGCTACGAGAAAGAGCTTCAGACCGCATTACGTCTCTCCAATATCGGCAAGACACTCACCATATATAAATCACACCAGCATGCCTTCTATATTGCCATGCAGGAACTCAACTACGGATTTACCCACCAAGAGATCATCCTCATCGCTATGCTACTGCGTATGCACGGCAAAGAGCTGCTTCACAAACCGCTTTTTCAAAGCTTTGAAAGTATGCTGCCCCCCAAACAGGAACTCCTCTGGCTCAGCTTCATCTACACGTTAAGCGTCTTTCTGCACGAGGCTTCCAATGAGGCAAAGATCACATTCAGGTATGAGAACAAAACACTCTATATCTACTCCGATACTTCACTCTATTTGGCGAAAGAAAAGATCAAATCTCTGGAGAAACCGATTCCGTTTGCTGTGATCATAGAGGATGAGGAGAAAGTCCCTAAAAATAGAGGGTTGGGAATAGAGTAGCTGGTTATTGGTTATTGGTTATTGGTTATTGGTTATTGGTTATTGGTTATTTTTTCATAAATCTGAATTTTTGTCAAGCATCTATCCCAATATACAAATAACAACGGCCACGGGCGTTCATTTAGAACTTCGACCCCATAGAGAATTCAAAGGTTGATGTCTCATCACCCGGTTTGTCATCGAGCGCATACCCGAAGACGAGATTGATCGGTCCGAAACCGGACTGCCACTCTATCACAGCACCGACCGATGAACGGGTCAAATTATCAAAGGAGGCTTCTTTTACTGTCCCCGCGTCCGGTAAACCTTCTGGCACTACATAACGTTCATTATTCGATCCGATCATACCGATATCGTAAAAGAATGCCAAACGCATTTTTGCTGCTTCTGAGACAGGAATACTTGCCTCCACTGTCGCAGAAGTTCGATATGTACCTCCAATACGATCCTGCGTTCCATCCGCATAATAGATTGTCGGAGCGATTGAATAGGACTGATACCCTCTCACACTTCCTATACCACCCATAAAGAGTCTTTCTGCAATCGGCAACTTGGCATTATCATCTTTCTGAATATAGGTTCCCCGTGCCTTAAAACGAAGAATCAAGTCGTAGTCTATCCAGTCTTCCATACCGTAATAGGCTCCAAAACGTGCATTGAACTTTGTAAAATTCGCATAACCGTCCGGATAGATCAATGGGTTATAATCGTCACCGTCCATAGAGGCCAATTCTACATTTAATGAAGCAATATACCCTTCACGCGGCAGATAATAGTCATCTGTATTATCCCATGAGACACTGGCAAATCCGGATAGCTTTGTGTATTTATCTGTATAGATCAATGTCGTAAGATCGGTGTCCACATCATCATTGATATCTGTATCATTCTTGACATATCCTACTCCAACCGAAGCATGCATATGCCTAAAGAACTGCCGTCCGACATTTATAGACCCACCCAATGAATCCTCTGTATAGTCATAGTATACATATTCACGTTTGTATAAACTCATACCAAGACTGTACATACTATCCCACACTTTAGGATTAACAAAAGAGATGTTATAGCTCTGGGAAATTTCGGAAATATCAAAACCAAGACTTCCCGTGATCCCCGTACCAAGCAAGTTCTTGTCGGAGATACTGGCATTGACCATCAGTCCTTCATAACTTCCATACCCACCACCCAGAGAGATCGTTCCTGTAGAGGTCTCTTTTACCCTGACAAGCAGATCGATCTCATCTTCGGAAACACGCTGCGTCTGAATATCAACCTTCTCGAAGAAACCGGTTCTTCCCAGTGCAGTTTTGCTGTCTTTGAGGTCTGTTGCGCTGTAGAGATCCCCCGGTGCCAGATAGACATAACGGCGAATGACACGGTCTTTTGTCGTGTCATTCCCCGAAATGAGCACATCGTGTATACGGACTTTCTTTCCGAGATGCACCACATACTGCAAATTGACAATATGCTTTGCTTCATCCTTGCGCATTTGGGGAGAGACTTTGGCATAGGCATACCCAAGGTCACCTACTGCATTCTTGATCATCTCCATATCCTTTCGCATACGTGTGATATTAAATATCTTTCCTCTCTTAAGTTTCAACTCACTGAGGAGCTCCTTAGTGTTGATCCCCGGGACACTCTGACTGATGGTCACTTCACCAACACGATACTGTGCTCCCTCTTTGATCTTGTAATCGACCTCTGCCGTATAGTTAGTGTAGTCCACACGCATCAGCGGCTTGCTCACTTCCGCATCGAGATACCCATGTTTCATATAGGTCTCTTTGAGTCTGTAAGCATCGTACTCTAGCTGGTCCACATGAACGCTTCCGTCATTGAGAAAAGGGATCCACCCGAGAAAATCTTCCTCTTTATTGACCAGATCACGTTCGAGATCACTAGTACTCAACGCTTTTGCACCATCGAAGTTGATCTTTTTGATCTTGATCTTTTCACCCTTGTTAACATTAAACACGATAGAAACCGCACTGTCTCCGACAGGTGTTTTGGTCACTTCAATCACAGAGTCGTAGTTCCCCATGCTCTGCAATCTTTCAGAAAGCAGTTTCTTGGCATGTTCGATCTTACCCTCGTCATAGAGATCTCCCTTCTTCAATCCGATACTACCAAGTAGCTTTTTGGTCTCGTCATCCGAACCGAAACCCTCTATCTTGACATTTGCGATAGCAGTTTTTTCCTTGAAGTGAAAGATCAGTACACCACCTTTTCTGTCAGCCCACACATCCTCGAAATAACCTTGGTTATAGAAGTTCACAATAGCCTGATTGACCTTCTCGGCACTCATTTGCTCACCTACGCGCAGGTCGGCTATCTCCATTGCTACCTGAGGAGAAAGATGGCTCAATCCTTCAAATTTGATCTGTGTGATCTTTTGTGCAAACAGGAAAGAGCCGATAAGTACCCAAGAGAGGACGATTTTTCTGATCATAAATTCACCTTGTCAAGCAGTTGTTACTGCCCAGAAATTTGCACTTATTTTATCGTTTTTTCAATAAGAGGCATATGAAAAGATGCTATAATTCCCCAAACAACCAGCTGCTGGTACTTTACCAGATACTCATACAAAAAGGGATGCGATGTCAGTACAGAAAATAGGTATTATCGGATTGGGGCTCATGGGCGGATCACTCTCTCTCGCACTCAAAAAAACCCCGACCCCCTACCATTTTTTAGGCCTCGACCATAACCCTTCTCATTGCATGCAGGCACTTGAACTCGGATTGATAGATGAGATAGTCGACTCACTTGAGACTATCAGCCACTGCGACATCATTTTTCTTACCATTCCCGTTGACGGCATTATTGCCGTTGCCAAACAACTCAAACCCATGAACCCTGACTGTACCGTGATAGATATGGGCAGTACCAAAGCAAAGATCTCCGAGAGTATTCCCAAACAGACACGCCACTTCTTCGTCACTGCCCATCCGATGACCGGTACGGAGAAGTTCGGTCCTACAGCCGCTTTACCCAATCTATACGAAGACAAGGTTGTCGTACTCTGCGATATGGAAAAAAGCGGAAAACATCAGCAGGAGAGAGCCAAAAAGCTCTTTACCGAAATCGGTATGAGACTGGTTTTCATGGGGTCAAAAGAGCATGACCGCCATGCCGCCTTCATCTCCCATATGCCACATGCGCTCAGCTATGCCCTTGCCAATGCCGTTATGCGTCAGGAAGACCCCGAAAGCATTGTTGCCCTCGCCGGTGGTGGTTTCAAAGATATGAGCCGTATCGCCAAATCCAATCCCAGTATGTGGGAGGATATCTTCCGACAGAACAAAAGCAATCTCCTTGAAGCAATCGAATGCTTTCAAAAAGAGCTGGAAGCATGCAAAAAGCTGGTAGAAACGGAAAAATGGGAAGCACTCAACCGTTGGATGGCAGAAGCGAACAGGCTGCATGATATTCTTTGAGGTATCTACTCCCTACAACCTATACCGGAATGTAACGATCACCTCTACCGGCTTTCCAACACTTTTTTCAACCACCTTTTTAAGCAGCTTTTTTTCCCTTTTGCTCAGGAAGCCGTCTGCGATCACTTCACAACGTATCTCAAGCTTTTTACTGTGTTGTATCAGCTCGATGTGGGTTAGGGTCACCTCATGTTTTTGCAGTGTAATATGCAGATTGGTCAGCTGTTTTTGAATGCCACTGTGGCTCTTCATCTTCTCGAATGAACTGTAAAGTGGTACAGAGATGAACAGGGCGATCATAAGCCATGTCACAACCCCCTTTTTGGCAATGTGCAACGGTGAGTAGCCCAGTACAATGAACATCAGCGCTGCTGCGAAGACTATCCCTACAAGGTTGGTCAAAAAGAGCAGGAATGCCGAGTAGAACATATGCCATTCTCCCCATCCTACTCCGATGCCCGCCACGGCAATAGGCGGTACCAATGCCACAGCGATAGCAACACCCGCCAGAGAACCCACAATCTTTTCATTGCTCTTGGCATAAGCCGCAGCGGCTCCTGAGGCGATCGCGACAAACAGATCAAGCAGCGTAGGGAAGAGTCTGCCGGCCATCTCGTCTGTCATCTTGTCTATAGGTGTGAACCATGCAATCACCGCAGCAGTCACAAGCACCGAAAGTACCCCTACCAGAATGGTCTTTGCCGCAGTCAGCTCCAGCACACTATCCTGACGCAGTACCCCCATGCTCAACGAAACAATAGGCTGCATCAGAGGGGCAAGCAGCATCGCCCCGATGATCACCGAGGCAGAGTTGATAAACAGACCGAAAGTTGCAATGATGGTTGCAAAGATCAGCAAGGTCATAAAGGTGGAAGTGAGTTTCGCCTCTTCGCGCAGGCTTCCAAAAAGTGAGGCGTACTGTGCCTGTGAAGCATGTTCAAAAAGGGGAATGGATTTGGCAAAATAGCTTGTGCTCTCCTCATCGGATGGAAGGTGGTCTATCTTCGTACTGTTCTTGCCTTTGACCTCATCGCTCTGTTTTTCCCAGAACCCTTCTCCCACACTTAAAGCAAGTGCCTTCTCCTCTACCCGAAGCTCTACAGGTGTCTCCATCCGCTCCTTGCCGTCTATGAGTACTTCCAGCGGCTGGGCTGTCTCCACATTGAGCTTGCTGCTTCGCAGGTAACCCAACGACCGCGGAAGCTGCTTGGGTGTCCATCGGGAGACGAACGCGGTAAACAGATAACCCATATACTGTACGATGGAAGTCGGTGCCAAGATCAGCAAAGAGAGTTTCCCGTCACCTGCATTGATCTGTGAAGCAATGAGCTTCGAGGCAAATGTACCGTTATGATACTCCAGCCCTACCAGCCCCACGGCAGAGAACTTCAATACCTTCTCATCCGCATCGGTCAGGGTAAAACGCCGATGATGCAGCCGTCTGACTTTTTTGAGCGTATGCAGTAGCAGTTCTATTCGCCCCAAAAGCCCCTTGCCTTTGAGTACACTGTCATAGGTATCCAGCGGAGGGACATCGCCCACCACGACCTCTTGCAAAACGATCTCCCCCTCGCACAGCAGTACATCCATCGGTGTTTGGGCAGGTACTTTGGCAATGGCAATACTCTTATCAAGTTTTGTGGAGAGCATAAAAGTGCGTATCAGCGCCTGTTGTGAGGGCAGAGGCACAATGCCCACACTCTTGTGTTCTATGAGCACATACTGAAGCACCTCTTTGATCTCTTCAAGCTCACCGCAGACCATATAGTGCGTAAAGTGTTCATGAGAGATGCTGACAAGTTCGCTGAGAGAGAAGAAAGAGACGCGGTCTTGGGCAAGAGATGCTTTAATCGCGTCAAGATACACTTCTTCTACGCTCCCGTAAAAAAAGGCGATATTGAAAAGTGCCATGTGGTTATCCTGACAGACACATGGAAGCAGTACCTATTTGGCGTACTTCTCCATCAGTGCCTTGAGTTCTTTTTTATCAATGATAACATCTTTTTGCCCATTTTTCTTGGCATAAAGTTTTCGTACCATCGCCTCAACTTTCGGGTCTTCGCTCATGTGTGCATAGAGCACCTTTAAGGCATCTTTCTCTTTGAAGGTCGGTGCTTTGGGGCTCCAGCGCAGTTTGCCCAGCAGGAACATTGTCAGCATCCCTGCCACAAAGGCTGCCAAAAGCATCCACCATGCCGGCACCTGCACAACTCGCTTAACAGGCACTGTCGACTGGGCTTGCGCACTGTTGTCAAGCTTCAGGTCTGTCTGTACCACACCGCTGTGCGGTTCTCCGCCTGTCCCTTGCGGTACAGTCTCTGCCGCTGCATGACGGGATACTTCCACCTTGATGCTGTACCCGGGGATCTCGAGTGTCTTGGTCTCTTTGGTCTGTGGATCGTAAGCGCTCAAGCTTCGTGCCGGGATCTCGAAATCATGATCGGCTATGAAAGCGAACTTCTTCACATAGGTGCTCTTGAGCTTGTTGCCGATCACTTTGGTAGTCACTTCAGCATCGTCACTGTAGACCGTTACACCATCAATGTCATAATTGGGCATCTCATAGTCATCCAGACTGCCGTCACCCTCGATGGTCACGGTAAGGTTGACCGGTTTGTTCTCTTTGGTCACGGTCTTGTCTATCTGGCTCTCGATGTAGAAACGCCCTATCAGATCCGCATCCTGCGGCGCCGGCTTTACATC
>JAJRRK010000119.1 GCA_024279555.1 Campylobacterales bacterium | reverse complement strand
CAGAACCCTGCTTAAGAACAATACCCTCAAGTTCACGAAGCAAAGAGAGCTGATCTTGAAGTTTCTCTATGAGAACGAGGGGCATTTCACACCTGAAGACATCTATATGCTCATTAAACAGTCCCACCCCGATGTCAACATAGGTATCGCCACTGTCTATCGGACACTCACGCTGCTGGAGAATGAAGGGATCGCCAGTTCCATCTCGTTCGGCGCGCAGGGCAAGAAGTATGAGTTCGGTATGCGTAAACACCATGACCATCTTATCTGTACCGGATGTGGCGAGATCATCGAGTTCTTCGATGAGACCATCGAGGAGAGACAGGAAGAGATCGCCAAGAAGTTCAACTTCCAGATGCAGGACCACACGATGAAGATCATTGGACTGTGTGAAAAATGCCAGCGTCAGACCAGTTGACAGACCCATGTCATCCTGAACTTGCACCCAAGGGTATTTCCGATGGGCATTCAGAAGCTTTTCCATATCATACTGAACTTGATTTAGGATCTCTTTCCTCGTAAAACGGGGTCTTAACTCAAGTCCACCAAGACATTCAATTTTAGGAGAAACCTTGATATTTGACAATCAATATATTCAAGAACGTATTAAAAAGGCTGAGAAACTCAGAGAAGAGGGGATCAACCCCTACCCGGCCAATATCACCAAGGGAATGCCCTCTTCGGAATTCTTCAAACACTACAGCTATGTCAAAGAACTCGATGCCGAGGAGAAAAAAGACGAGAACCAGACCGTAACCCTCACCGGGCGCATCAAGTTCATCCGTATCATGGGGAAAGCCGCTTTTGCCAAGATCGAGGACAACGACGGACTTGTCCAAATCTACTACAACCGTGACGACCTGCCTGAAGGCTACTACAACAATGTCGCCAAGAAACTCTTTGAAGTGGGCGACATCATCGAAGCAACCGGTTTTCCTTTCGTCACCCAGACAGGAGAACTGACACTACACTGCAAAGACCTTAAGATCGTCTCCAAGGCGATCATTCCCCTTCCTGAGAAGTTCCACGGTCTGACCGATCAGGAGATCCGCTACCGACAGCGCTATCTGGATATGATCATGAACCCTGAGGTCAAAGAGACCTTCGTCATGCGCTCCAAGATCGTTTCGCTTATCCGCCGTTTCTTCGAGGATCATGGCTTCCTTGAGGTCGAGACACCGATGATGCACCCCATCCCCGGCGGTGCCAACGCCAAACCCTTTGTCACCCACCATAATGCACTGGGAGTCGACCGCTACCTGCGTATCGCACCCGAGCTCTATCTCAAACGGCTGACCGTGGGCGGCATGGAAGCGGTTTTCGAGATCAACCGTAACTTCCGTAATGAAGGAATGGATGCGACACACAACCCTGAGTTCACCTCCATCGAGTTCTACTGGGCATACCACAACTACCATGACCTGATGAAGCTGACCGAGGAGCTTTTCGACTACATCTTTGCACAGCTTCAACTGCCCAAAAAACTCACCTATGGAGAGATGGAGATCGACTTTACCACACCCTTTGCCAAAGTACCCTTCGTCGAGGCACTCACCACCATCGGCGGTGTACCGGCCGATGTGGCGACCGACAAAGAGAAAGCGCTTGCCTACCTCAGGGAGCATGGTGTAGAGGTCAACCCCAATCTGACACTGGGTTACCTGCAAGCGGAGCTCTTCGATGAGTTCGTCGAAGCCAAGCTCGTCAACCCGACCTTCATCACCGACTACCCCATCGACATTTCACCGCTCTCCAGACGAAGCGATGACAATCCCGAAATCGCTGAGCGTTTCGAACTCTTCATGGCAGGCAAGGAGATCGCCAACGGCTTCAACGAGCTCAACGACCCCATTGACCAGTTTGAACGCTTCAAAGCACAGGCAGATGCCAAAGAGGCAACCGGTGATGAGGAGGCGATGCATATGGATCTTGACTTCGTCCGTGCCCTCGGACATGGTATGACCCCAACTGCGGGAGAGGGTATCGGCATCGACCGTCTGGTCATGATGCTGACAAACAACCACACTATCCGCGATGTCATCCTCTTCCCTGCCATGAAACCTGAAGCCAAACTCGAAGAGGCGAAAGCGGAGATTGCGTGTAAAAAGTGCGGTAATACCAATGAAGAGGAGCTCAAACCCGCCAAGAAAGGCAAAGGATACTTCTGTATCGATGCGGCTGCGTGTAAAAAGAGAGAGCAAGAAAATAAAAAGTAAAAATTGGATATAAATCCGATAATATTTAAAAAAGGACACCTATGAGTTATGCCATTGAAACGTTTGATCCAGAGATTTTCGAAGCGATCGAAAATGAGCGCCAGAGACAGACAGACCACCTTGAGATGATCGCCTCCGAGAACTTCACCCTTCCGGCCGTTATGGAAGCGATGGGTTCGGTCTTTACCAACAAGTATGCCGAAGGGTATCCCGGCAAACGCTACTACGGCGGATGTGAGTTTGCCGACAAGGTCGAGCAGCTTGCTATCGACAGAGCGTGTGAGCTTTTCGACTGCAAGTTCGCCAATGTACAGCCGCACTCCGGTTCGCAGGCCAACGGCGCGGTCTATGCCGCACTGCTCAAGCCCTACGACAAGATCCTCGGTATGGATCTCAGCCACGGTGGGCACCTCACACACGGTAGTAAGCCAAGCTTCTCTGGCAAAAACTACCAGAGCTTCACCTACGGTGTGGAGCTTGACGGACGCATCAACTATGACAGAGTCATGGACATCGCCAAGATCGTACAGCCCAAGATCATCGTCTGCGGTGCTTCTGCGTATGCACGGGAGATCGACTTCATGAAATTCCGCGAGATCGCCGATGAAGTAGGTGCCATTCTCTTTGCCGACATTGCGCACATTGCGGGTCTGGTCTGTGCCGGTGAGCATCCAAGCCCGTTCCCTTACGCTGATGTTGTCACCACTACGACACACAAAACCCTCGCAGGACCAAGAGGCGGGATGATTATGACCAACGATGAAGAGATTGCCAAAAAGATCAACTCCGCTATCTTCCCGGGTCTTCAGGGCGGACCACTGGTACATGTTGTCGCTGCCAAAGCGGTCGGATTTAAACACAACCTCTCTGAGGAGTGGAAAGTGTATGCCAAGCAGGTCAAAGCCAATGCCAAAGTTCTTGCAGAAGTCTTGATGCAACGCGGATACGATGTGGTCTCCGGCGGAACGGACAACCACCTCGTACTCGTCAGCTTCCTCAACAAAGAATTCAGCGGTAAAGATGCCGATGCAGCGCTTGGTGCGGCAGGCATCACTGTCAACAAGAACACCGTACCGGGTGAGACCCGAAGTCCGTTCGTTACTTCGGGTATACGCATCGGTTCGCCTGCACTCACCAGGCGTGGCATGAAAGAGGCGGAGTTTGAGATCATCGCCAACAAGATCGCCGATGTCCTCGACAACATCAACGACAATGCACTTCATGCCAAGATCAAAGAAGAGATGAAAGCACTCGCCTCCAACTTCGTGATCTACGACAAACCGATCTATTAATCCATAAGGAGAGGCGCATCAAAGTTTTCGATCTGGAGTTCGATACCGATCACTACTACATCAAACGTCCCTCTATCGTCGAACGCATCACGTTCGACAACCGCACCTTCTATGCCAAGTTCGAGCGTATAGACGAATCCCTAACCCCCTTACTGCTGCAACAGCACCTTGACAAACTCTATACTGTTGCCGTACCGCTCATGAAGGAGGGCTTGACCAACTATCTGGTATTAGAGTACAAGGGTGAAGAACATCAACGTTTCACTCCGTTGGTACGCCATCTCTTTCATACAATGGGAATCACGGATTATCATATTTATCAGGGAAAAGACAAGGAGCGAGTGCAGGTATTCATCACCGTCAATCACCTTCCGCTTGAAGAGGCACATAGACGACTGCAGGAGATATCGGACAAGCTCAAACAACGTTTGACAAAACGGTGGAAGACCCTTCCTTCCATCCTTCTTCCCGAAGCGTATAATATTGTCACATTGCCCTATTCTCCCATTTCATAAACAATACATTATTCGCTACAATATCAGCAGTAAAACAAATGGATCATAATGTTCGAAAAACTTTTGCGCTTTTTCGTTGAGAACGCCCGTCTCAACTACTTTCTCTTCGTCTTCATTTTTCTAGTGGGTATCGTACTCTACACCAAGACCCCCAAGGAGATATTTCCCTCCTTCGAGCTCGATATGGTCTCGGTCAACGGACACTACGCCGGTACCTCCATAGACATGCTCGACAAGATGGCGGTACACGAGATAGAGGAGCAGATCAAGAACATCGACGGTATTGACAAGGTGGCAACCATCATCTCCTCTGGAAAGTTCAACATCATTCTCGAACTGGAGAAGCGCGTCAACAAATATAATACTGCCGACAGGGTCAAAGATGCCGTGGCTATCGCTAAACAATACCTACCGGCAGATATGGACGAGCCCACAGTCAACGTGCTCGATATCAAACGGAAGCTGATGCGCATTGCCATCTCTTCCAATAGTGCGACCAAAGCGGAGCTTATCGAAGATGCCAATGCTCTCAAAGAGAAGATCAACGCACTACCTAACATTGCAGAGGTGACCATCTTCGGTGATTCAGACAAATACTACGACATCGAGCTCAACTCAGAGAAGATACGCGCACTGGATATCGACGAAAACAGTCTCATCAATGTGCTTTCACAATTGAGCTACATCTATCCCGTCGGCACCATTGAGGACAAAAAAGCAGGCTTCTACTTTGTCTCGACCAAAAACGGTCCCAAGAGTGCCGAAGAGATGATGCAAAGCCGTATCGAGGTGGAAGGGAAGACCTTCTATCTCTATGATGTCGCCAGGGTCACCAAGCGCTATGAAGATACAGCCACACTCTACTCCATCGATACCAACTACGCACTCGACCTTAACATCAAGCAGAGCCCTGCCGGAAATGCACTTGAACTCTCCAAGGCGATCTACAAGATTGTCAAAGCACATAATGACAAACACCCCAAGATCACCTATACCGTCCATAACGACCGCTCTATTGCCATCAAGGACCGCCTAAATATCATCGTCTCCAATATCCTGTTGGGGCTCATTCTCATCACTCTACTGGTGGGGCTGCTGATTAACAAGCGGATGGCATTCATCATCTCTCTAGGGATTCCGACCTCTTTTGTGATGGGTGCAGCCTACCTCTACTTTGCAGGATACACCATCAATATGATCTCTCTGATCGGCGTACTCATTGCATTGGGGATCATCGTCGACGATGCCATTGTGGTCAGCGAGAACATACAGCAGCATATCGAAGAGGGTATGCCGCCTAAAGAGGCAGCCGTAAAGGGTGCCAAGGAGATGTTCAAACCCGTCACCGTTGCCTCCGTCACCACCCTCTTTGCCTTCATTCCCGCACTGATGCTCCACGGGACGATGGGAGAGGTGATCAAACTCATTCCCATTGCTGTCTCCGTGCTGGTGCTCGCTTCTCTCATCGAGTCCTTCATCTTCCTGCCCATCCATGCTGCACATGTATTGGACAGGAAAGAGAAGACTACCTCATGGGAACGTGCCAACGAGATCTACAGCAGGATCATCCACTACTTCATGAAGCGGCGCAAGCGTTTTTTGACCCTCTTTGTCATCCTCGTACCGCTGCTGACTGTCATCGGTGTGAAGATAAGCAAGTTCCAGATGTTCCCCAAATTCGATGCAACGACCATCAACATCACCATGAAGGCCAATGTCAACACCACCAACGAAGAGACCCTCCGGTACCTGCGCAGTATCGAAAAAGATCTGTATGACCATAAAGAAATGTTCTACATTGAGCATGTCGGTTCCGTAGCAGGTTGGCGGCAGGACAGTGCAGGTAACTCTGAGACCTACCCCTACGTCGGACAGATCGTCATAGAATTGCAAAAACTCAAACCGCAGAACTTTGTCGACCGATTCATTACTCCGACACTAAGCTTCTACTACGATAAAGAGGGGCGCACCAGAGAAGAGAAGTCACATGTTATTGCAGCGAAGATACGTCAATTCATCGAGAAGAAAGGGTATAAAAAACGTTTTGGACTGACAGATATTGCTGTCGTCGAACGCAAGGTCGGTCCAATCAAATCTGACCTCAAGATCGGGTTGGTGAGCAACGACAACCAGCTGGTGATGTCCTACGCTGAAAAGCTCCAAAAGAGACTGAAGCAGATTAAAGGGGTTGTTTCGGTCAATGACAGCATGAACTTTGGTCGCAATGAAATCAAACTGGCGGTAAATACCTACGGAGAGTCGTTAGGACTGACAGAAAAGCAGATAGGCTCCATACTTGCCAATGCCTTTCTAGAGCGGCGTATCGCCATCGTCTTTGACAAAGACGGTCTGCTCGAGCTCAAGGTACGCAGCGAACAGAAGGACTCGCTAGAAGCACTGAAGAACTACCCCATCATGCTGAAAGACGGTACCTTCGTCGCACTTCACGATGTCGCCACCTTCCATACCTTGCGCAGTTTCGAGAGGATCATCAAGGACAACGGGGTGAAGAACTTCTACATCTACGCCAATGTTGACAGCAAGACCATCACTGCAACAGAGGTACTCGACCAGCTCGCACCACTACTTCAGGAGGCCAAAGAGGCAGGCATCAAGACTATTCTCAAGGGAGAAGCGGAAAAGAAAAAAGAGCTTAAAGATGACATGATACTAGCATCGGCGATGGCAATGCTGCTGATCATGCTCTCTCTGCTCTACCTCTTCAACTCTTTCAGGGAGACCTTTATGATGATGTCGGTGATTCCTTTTGCCTTCTTGGGTGTCCTCATGGGGCATTTTTTGCTGGGGCTGAACCTCTCCATGCCCTCCATCATTGGGATGCTGGGGCTCTCGGGTGTCGTCATTAACGATGGAATCATCATGATCATGAATCTCAAGAAGGCAAAGAATATGGAAGATATCTTCCACTATGCCGCCAAGCGCTTTAGACCCATCATCCTAACATCACTGACTACGCTCATTGGACTGAGCACGCTCATCTTTTTTCCTACCGGGCAGGCAGCTATCTTCCAACCCATGGCAGTAGCACTTGGTTTCGGACTGGCTTGGGGTACGGTGCTCAACTTGCTCTACCTGCCAGTACTCTTTGCCATACTCAATGAGAAAAAACTGAAAAAGGGAACGGAAAACTAGACTCTTCTCTTGTACACGAAAGTTATCTGGAGGTATTGACATCTTCACCTTTTATCTTAGCGCAAAAAAGTGATTTACGATGTTCATAAGATGCCAATGTCGTTTTTGCCAGCATATCATCCCGTATAGTCTTTTTGTAGTCCTCTACCTTTTTGGTAAAGAGTTTACAGAGCCGTTCATTTTCCATCATTTCGGCTTTCTTTCCTTGCTGTTCGTCATTAAAGAAACCTGCCATCACAATGGAAGCCAGCAGCATATTCAAAATAAACAGTTTCATCACTATCCTTTTACTTGTAGTATTGCATCTATCTTTGTCATATTATACACTTGATAAGTTAACGTAATATTTATTGCTCTTTAAACGTCGCTTTCTCTCCCATCACTTTGTAGAAATATCCGTAACCAAAGTCTTTATCCACTACGATCTTCGCCTTGGCAACCACCTCATCACCCGCTTTCACATTGGCATGGGGTGCAGTAAATACCAGATCGTCGGTGAGCTTTTGTTCATTTCCTGTACCATCTCCAAGGTGCACCCAGTCACGCTTCATAATCTGCCGGGAAACCTTGTAGACCTTCGCCTTAACGGCAACTTCTTTACCGTTAAGCTGCTTTCGGTAACGGTGCACCTCTTCAACGGTATAGAAAGGCTTCTCTTTAAAATCGGTGACAGGAGTATCCTCTTCCACTGCGTTGATCTTATCGGCCAACATTGCTTTCATACTCGTCGGTATCGGTGATTTCTGTGCCAGGTAGACCTCATTGGCGAAGATAATCTCATCGAAAGTTTTTCCCAGGCTCTTGCTTTTGAAGTGCTTCATCACGGTTTTCGTATCGTAACCGATGGTATCACCCACCTTTACCGGTGCCTTGGCTATAGCCACCCATCGCTCAGTACCATTCTGGTCGACCTTGAGATAGTCATAACCCATGACCTCTTTCTTCTCCAGTATCTTTCCGTAAGCAATCTTATTCTGTTTTTGCGATACTTCTTCTTTTGCTATTGTCTGCGTATAAAGTGCTCCTGCACTCCAAAGCAGTGCTGTCAATGTGATCTTTCTTATCATGTGTAGTCTCCAACCATATAATATTTCTTCATTATAACCCATTGTATTTAATAATTCTTTTTTATTGTTTAAAATAAGTTATTTATTAATATTCTCTATGTAAGATTAGCCACAGACAACAACATACAACAATATATTCGGGAGCATATCATGTACAAACTTGCACTATCGGCACTTGTCCTCTCCTCACTCCTCCAGGCAGAACTTTTCACAGAGTACTTCGACACTGGCATTGTCAAATCGCGTATCGAATACAAGGACGGAACCCGTACCAAAACCTCCAAAGGAGTCAAACAGGGATGGGAAAAAGTCTATTACGAAACCGGTGAACTCGCCTACGAAGTACAATACATCGACGACAAACGTGACGGCAAGCTGACTTGGTACGACAGAGACGGCAACGTGCTGGAGATCATGCATTACCAGAAAGGAAAACGTCACGGTGTCAACAAACTCTTCTTCAGTGACGGCACACTCCGCTCCGAGGTCACCTACCTCTTCGACAAAAAAGAGGGACCATACAGAATGTACTTCAGCAGTGGGGAACTCGCACTTGAAGTCAACTACAAGAACGGACGCAAAGAGGGCGTGCAGAAAGAGTATTACCCCGGCGGAAAAATCGCTTCCGAAGTGACCTACATCAACGGCTATAAAGAAGGTGAACAGGTCTGGTACGACAACAATGGTACCGTCATGAAAAAAGAGACCTTCAAGATGGACCGCCCCGTCGAGATCCTTAAACAGCTGCGCCAAAAACAACCCGATGCGACCGAGACCCTGCTCAAAGAGCTCGATTTCAATCCACAACACCATAGAGCACAATAAGGAGAACTGCATGAAAAAACGGAACGGATTGCTGATTTTACCCCTGTTGTTAACAGCGACTCTCTCTGCTGATGCCATGCCTTGTGCCAATCCCCAAAAACATGTCGTCAACGACCATGCGGTCAAATCCACCTATGAAAACTGCAAGCGAAACGGGATGACATGGTGGTACAACGACAAAGGCGGCATCAAGTCAAAAGTCAACTTCAAAAACGGTAAGGAGGAGGGACTCTACACCTCCTATCACGACAATGGGGAAGTGAAACTGACGGTAAACTATACCAAAGGTCAAAAACACGGCATACAGCATATCTACTATGACAACGGTCAGCTCGGCAGCAAAGTCAAATATGTCAACGGTCGGCGGGAGGGAGTGATGACTGAGTGGGATTACACCGGTTACAAATCTTCCGAAGTGATGTACAAGCACAATTACAAGGTAGGTCTGAAAAAATATTATGACAGCAACGGCAGTGTGATCATGACCGAAGAGTATAAAATGGATCGCAACCCCGTCATGCTCAAATATCTCAAAGACAAACGCAAAGAGATAGAGGTCGATCTGGCAAAATACGGACTCGTCCCACCCAAAGAGCAGAAAAAGAAATAACCTCTGCTCCTCTCTGTTTTATTGTATGTACCATAGTAATCACTTCTAAATATCATTGCTTGTTATTATTAGTATAACCACTGACTAACTATCATTTTCATTTATGGACAAAAATAATTATTTTTATGGATTTTTCATCACTTTTAAAGAATTCTTAACCTTTTTGATGTGAAAATTGGGCGTAATCAAATTTAAAAGGAGACTAAAATGATTTCAACAATCTTGAAAAGTACCGTTGCTACATCGCTTGTTGCTTCGGTCGCTTTCGCTGCAACAGATTATTCAAAAAAACCGCCGTTTACTTTGGATAAACTGGAAAAAGTGAAAGTCAAAGGCAAGGAGGCCTATCAACCCAAAGCGAACTACAGCATGTTCGTCAACTATGAACTTGGGATGCACTGTGTCGGTTTTGACATGAGCTACTGTTGTGTGATCCCGCCATACAACTCCATCCAGTCCCAGGCGATCAAGGTGGGCAAGAACGGTAAACTGCCAAAACTGCTGACCCCAAGAGACAATGTCAAGCTCTTCGCCTATACCAAAGACAACTCGTACTCCGAGGGTAACAAAATGCGTTACTGGTCATTGAGAAAAGACGTCGACGGTGACGGGCACCTTGACTCCGCCATTGACAACGTTGCCAACTATGTCTGGACACACCTCTTCATCTACAAGGACCTTGAGGGTACGATTCCAAAAGGTGTGACAGACAAGGACAGACTGCGTGTCGGATTGCAAATTCCGGTCAAGGTCGACCATGGTCCTTCCGGTGCTCCGATGACAGGATATATGACCTATGCAGGCAAAGACGGAGGGAACGTTGTCATGACAGACACCCTTGTCCCTCCTGTCAAGAATGTCAAATTGATCCTGACAGCTTCACACCTCTGGGATGCACTCGGTCTACCGCTTACAGCGTTCAATGATTCTCGTCGTATCGGTTCTCTCAGAACGGTAACAGAGAAGGACTTCCAGCCTTTCCAATACTCAACAGTCGAACTTCACACTAACGATGGGAAACAGCTCAAGCAGCCTGACGGACAGGTGGCTTCATACTTCGGTACCAATCCGGTTGACATCCCCAACTGTTACGCCTGTCACTCCAGAAACGGTAAAGCGGCACAGATGGCAAGAGACGAAGGTCTCAAGCAGGGGGATGCCGAGTACAAATACTGGAAGACTTACCCGGATACATCTGAATATATGGCAAGACTCTCTGAAGCATCCATCAATATTCTTTCATTGCATGATGCACACCACGGAACAGAATTCCTTAGTGACTACAATGACAAAGCTTCAAGCAACCGTTTGGGAAAGATCGGTATGGTCAACTGTGCCGACTGTCACGGGGACAACGTATCCGGAAACCTTCAGGAGCCAAGACCGACCGCAGGCGGGTACAAAACGGTCAAAGCCAAGCCGCTTACAGAAGCGATCCACGGCTTCCACCTTGGTATGGTCCCTATGCCTGATGCAGCAGGACGTTCACAGGCATGTCAATCCTGTCACCCGACCCACTTCCAGAACCCGAATATGAACGACGACACCAACCCGTTCCGTGTAACGGACAGATACGGAGAGGGGCGATTTGCCAAAGGTGATATCAGAAAATCAGGCGGTGGATGTTACGTCAGACGTGATGCACACTCCAATCCGAATGCGAAACCACCATTCTTCCTTAACAGCTATGGTAAATGGCAGCTGAAGAATGTTTCCATGAAAGATGAGCACGGAAAAGATGTTACAGAAATGAGAGGTCTCTACTGTACCAACTGTCACACCAAAGTTGCTCAAGCGCTTTATGCGTATGATGACATTAAACATGACAGCAAACAAACAGGAAAAACACTCAGGAACAAATCGATCAAAGAGATCGTCAATGCGATTGCCGGTGGAGACATGAAGAAGTTCGCGTCATGGGCTGACCCGAAATCCACAGGTGACAATGAAGTACTCAAATATTACACCGAGCACAAATCAGCAACACTCGTCAAGAATGTCGGCAAAGACGGCAAACTTGACCTCAAACCGTGGAACCATCCAAAAGGCGGTGATGTACCGTATAAAGCGGCATCCGGCGGTAACGACTGGTGGCTGGCAGCAGCGGAACCTCACTGTGCGGACTGTCACCTGGCACCATTTGTCGAGCAGAACACAGGCGGCAAATACTTCCCGATCGACCAGCCGAACAAGTACTCGCTCTTCAGATACTCCAAGGCACACGGAAGCATCGCCTGCCAGACCTGTCACGAATCGGCACACGGACTCTACTCTACACGCTATGACGGCAAAGAGAGAACAGTCGATGTTACGACACATGAGCAGGCACTCCAGTACTCACCGGATGGAAAGTATGCAGGACCTATCACCTGTGCGGCATGTCACACAGTTAACAAAGACGGTGTACCTGTACAACTCAATGGTACCAAGTATGAAGATGACTACTGGGCAGCTGTCACATTGGCACACTTTATGAGAGAAGGTGACCAGAAACTCTCTGTCAAAGAGCTAGTCAAGAAGTATCCGTATAAAAAATCAGCACAGATCGTTGAAGACGGCTGGAACTAATTCCTCCCTTTGACTAATATCCCGCGAGCTTCCCTTTTCAGGGAAGTTCACTCCTAAACTTACTTCAAATTTTCCTATAACATATCATTGGGTATAATTAATCCAAAATTTATTTGGAGACCCTCCTCACTATGAACGATCACAACCTAGATGACCTTATTATCGATACCCCGGAAAAAAAAGGCAGTAAAGCCAAAGGTTTGCTGACCATCATTGCACTCTTTATTGTCGTACTCATCGTTGCCATCATTCTGACGAAGATCATCCTCAAAGACCCCAATGCCGACCATACTGCCCTTCAGGACAATGAGACCGAGATGATCAGCCCGGAACTGACACTCCAGGATACTCCCGAAGAGGAGGTACAGGATGAGACAGCACTTTCCGAAATGATCAAAAGCGAGATGACAACACCCAAAGAAGAGAAGTCAGAACCTGAAGCTGTAGCAAAAGAGACTGTCGTGGTTGAGGAGGAGAAGGTTGTGACAAAACCGACACCTGCTGCCAAACCAATACAGGCAGAAGCCAAGAAGACCGAAGCCAAAACAGCCAAACCAAAAGAGAAAGAGATTGTCAATATCCCATCAGCCGCACCTGCACCAAAGCCCGCAGCCAAGAGCAAAACTGCACCGGTACCGGCAAAATCGGCACATGAGCAGTACTTTATACAGGTCGGATCCTTCTCCAAGAGACCAAGCAGTGACTCCCGTCTGATCAGTGCGCTAAGAAAACAGGGCTTCCGCTATCAGATCATGAAGATCAACGGAATGCACAAGATCATGGTCGGACCTTACCGGAGCAGACCGGATGCGGACAGAGCGATCATCCGTGTCAAGGATCTCATCAACAAACAAGCATTCGTTGTCAAAAAATAGGCTGAACCATGCACAAAACCATCCTTTTTGACCAACTCACCCCTGTCGCCCTCTATGGAGAGATCAAACAACTTTTTCCTGACGAGATCACCATGCTCTTTGAAAGCGTGGTCAATACCAGTGACGGCAACTTCTCCTTCATCACTATCGGTGCCAAAGAGCGCATCACCTATAAAAACAAAATCACAACATACCATGCCGAGGATGGGCACATCCGCGTCATCGAAGAAGATCCTTTCTCATTTCTAAAAGGCTACTATGCCTCTGTCGACCAGGAAGCCTACAAAGTCAAAGCACAAGAACTTGGCTTCAGTTTTGTCGACGGTTTCATCGGCTTCATCGCTTACGACATGGTCAAGGTGTTTGAGCCGGTACTCGAAGAGAGCATGGATGAACTTCTCGATCCGCTCAATACACCCGATCTCGATCTGGTGCGTCCCAAGATCATCATTGCCTACTCACATAAAAGTGCCAAGCTTACGTTCATTCTCAACGATGAGAGCATGAGTGAAGCGCTTGAACGCATCGAAGCGGTTGTAGAAGGCTGTTTCACCCCGCTTACACTCAAACCGGTTGAACTCGAAGGCGAAGGTGAATTCAGTATCGATGAAGAACGTTTTAAACAGCTGGTCGTCGAGTCCAAAGAGCATATCCGATCCGGTGATATCTTCCAGATTCTTCTCTCCAACCGCTACACCCAAAAAGGGAAGATCGACCCGCTAAGCTTCTACCGGGTACTGCGCTCAAAGAACCCGTCACCTTACCTGTTCTTACTGGATTATGAAGCGTTCTCCATCTGCGGCTCCAGTCCGGAAGTAATGGTGCGTCTGACTGACGGAGAGATACTCCTGCGCCCTATCGCAGGAACCAGAAAACGCGGTAAGAACGCCAAACGTGACAAAGAACTCGAAGAGGAGATGCTAAACGACCCGAAAGAACGCGCCGAGCACCTCATGCTCATCGACCTTGGGCGTAACGATGTGGGGCGTGTGGCAAAAACCGGTACGGTCAAGGTCACCGATATGATGCGTGTGGAACGCTACAGCCATGTCATGCACATGGTCAGTGACGTCGAAGCACAGATCGTAGAAGACAAAGATATGTTCGATCTTTTTGCTGCAACTTTCACAGCCGGTACCATGACCGGTGCTCCCAAGATCAAAGCGATGGAGCTCATCGCCAAGTTTGAAGGGCTCAAGCGCGGCTTCTACTCCGGTGCTGTAGGCTACTTCTCCTTCAACGGCAACATGGACTCCGCCATCGCCATTCGTACCTCCCTCATCAACGATGAGGGCATCACCCTACAGGCGGGTGCAGGGGTGGTTGCAGACTCCGTCCCCGAGCTGGAGTATCTGGAAGTCAAAAATAAACTGGGTGCGCTTTTAGCGACCCTCAAAGAGATGGAGAGCCTCTAAAAACACACTGACAGTCACAGGGATATCCCTTGTAACTGTCATCTAAAACTTAGAGTGTCAGATCCATGATCTCTTTTGTCTTTTCGATTGTCTTGTGATCGATCGCTCTGTCATTGTCATCGACCATTTTCATGATCTTTGCCATAACGACCAGCAATGCTCCTGTGATCTCCGGAAGCTTCTCTTCCAGTTCTGCTGCATAGGGGTACTTCAACGGCGGGAATGTTGTCAGCGTATCAAGCACATCCTGCAGATCGATCGTCTCTTCGAGTTTTCTAAAAGCAATGATCGTCTCTTGCAATCCTTTGGTAATAGGCAGATCCGCCTCCATAATGACATTACGTCCGTTCATGCTTGCATTGCGTTCACCTGCGATCAGAAGATCGACCAGTTTCTTCTCTACAATATCCGTGATATCCTTTGCGTGCCCTTTTTTAATATCGAGCGATGCCGCTTTTCTGAAAAGTGCTTCCAGTTTTGTGAATCCTGCTACTGCCATGTTCTATCCTTTTATGTTTAAATTGTTTTACAGAAGAATGATACATCAAAAGGAAGACGAGAGGATGCAACGGGAGTTGCATTTGATTGTAATTGCTTTATTTTACAGTGGTATAATACAACAAAAACAAGGCAGGAAACATGCCCAAACAACTCTTTGCCATCTTCGGCAACCCCGTCTCCCACTCTAAATCCCCGCTGATGCACAATCTTGCTTTCAAAGGTTTGGGCTTTGACGGTTGTTACAACCGCTACAGACTCGAAGAAGGCAAGAGGCTAAAAGAGACATTCTTTGCACTAAAGCTCAAAGGCATCAACATCACCGTACCGCACAAAGAGGCAGCCTATAAGGCATGTGATCTGCTTGATCCGTTCGCGCAGAAGGTTGGTGCGGTCAATACCATTGTCGAAAAAGAAGGGAGGCTCTATGGGTACAATACCGATGCGCCCGGTTTTCTCAAAGCCATTTCGGAGTTTCAAGAAGCCCAAAAAGTACTCTTTCTGGGTGCAGGAGGAACGGCACAGGCAACGGCAGTCATTCTTCAAGAGGCAGGATATGAAGTGACCATACTCAACCGCAGCGCGGGACGGCTGGAAAAGTTTGCACAGGAGGGCTTCAAGACAGCGACTTTTGATACTTTCACACCTGAGACCTATGACCTTGTCATCAACATGACCTCCGCAGGGCTTGAAGATGAGAACCTTCCCTGCCCCCAAACGATCCTTGATGCGGTCATCCCCTCTGCCAAAGCCTGCATCGATGTCATCTACGGCAAAGAGACACCCTTTTTAAAACTTGCCAAGCAACAGGGCAAACCCACCAAGGACGGCTCAGATATGCTGCTCTATCAGGGCATCATCGCGTTTGAACACTTTACCGATCACCAATTTACATTTGAGGAGATCAAACCCCATATGCAAAAGGCTTTTGAACTATGAAAAAACTACTCTTCTGGCTTGCTTTGATCTTGCTTTTACTGGTTGCTTTTATCTGGGGGAATCTGCCAAAGATCACCCCCTATTACAAACAACTGACAAAATCCCGTGTCGGGCTCAACGTCGATCTGCAACCTGAAGCACAAAAAGAGGCTGAATTCGTCGGATCACAGAAGTGTAAGGAGTGCCATAAAGAGCAGTATCACCACTGGAAAGCCTCTATGCACTCCAAGATGATACAGGACATCAGAAAAGACGGCAGCGTAGTGGTAGCCGACTTTTCCAAACTGCCCGAAGATGCAGACTTTACCCTCAAAGATGCTGTCTATACCATAGGCAGCAAGTTCAAACAGCGCTATATGATACCTGCTACTATCAACGGTAAAGAAGATTTCCGTTTGGGGAACTACCAGTGGAATACCCAAACGGGCAAGTGGCAGCATTTCAAACCATATAAATACTGGTACCACGACTCCTATCCGCACGACAATAAACAGTTCCCTACTTCCACTACCTGTGACGGGTGCCATTTTACAGGTTACATGTCCACAGGTAAACGGGTGGAGCCTGCCATTGCCTGTGAAAGCTGTCACGGTCCGGGAAGCAAACATGCTGAAAATCCTGACTCTCCGGTGTTCAAGGCAAGCCTCACCGACCCTATCCGCACCAACGAAGTTTGTCTGCAGTGCCATATGCGAAACCGTGACAAACGCATCGAGACAGAAGGTGCTACCGTCAAAGATCTCTGGATGCAGGCAACCGACTATCCGCAAGGGTATGAACCGGGCAAACCACTCATCAGCTATAAACTTCCCGCACCATTCTCTCCCGGTAAAGAGACCAAGGAGTTCTGGCCAAACGGCGCAGCAAAAAAGAACCGTACACAGGGGAATGAATATATCCATGATGCCATGTACAAACACGGAATCACCTGTATTAACTGTCACGATCCGCACAAGCTGACCAACACAGCCAAAAAACCTGAAGGCAACAACGCATGTATGAAGTGTCACAGTTTTGGCTCTATCATCGGTCCCCATCAAGACACCCTCGAACAGCATACCCACCATAAAGCCGACTCCAAAGGATCGCTCTGCATCGAATGCCATATGCCAAAAACGGGGAAACATACAGGCAAGTCGCCATTGACCGTACGTTCACACCGCTTTGCATTTACTTACCCGGCTGAAACCAAAGCCTACGGTATGCCGCCGGAAACCAATGCCTGCTACGCCTGCCACAAAGAACGGGGACTGGACACACTGCAAAAAGATCTGGAGCAGTGGGGCATGCTGGAGTGGGAGAAACTTGAAGCACCCCCTATCGAATGATTTTATTTCAATTAACCTTATGGGGTTATAATCAAACAAAAAAGGTCTATGAATGATCAATATTTTAATGATAGAAGACGATCCGGAGTTCGCAGAACTTCTGAGTGAGTACCTTTCACAGTTCGACATCAAGGTCACCAACTATGAAGACCCCTTTCTGGGGCTGAGTGCCGGTGTGAAGAAGTTCGATCTTGTGATACTCGATCTGACACTGCCGGGCATGGACGGTCTGGAGGTGTGTGAAGAGCTGGTTCGCAAATATGATATCCCCGTCATCATCTCCTCCGCACGCAGCGACATCAACGACAAAGTACAAAGCTTTGAACTCGGAGCGTATGACTACCTGCCCAAGCCATATGACCCCAAAGAGATGTATGCACGCATCATGGCAATCCTCAACCGTGTAGGAAAAGAGGGCAGCAAGAACGCCGTCGCCGCTCCCAAAAGCGATTTTGAAATCAAAGGCGATACCATCTACTACAAAGGTGAAGCGCTCAACCTCACCCCTGCGGAATTTGAAGTACTCTCGCTCCTCGTCAAGAATCAGGGCATTACACAGTCCAGAGAGCAGATCATCAACTCTTCGCAGACAATGAGCATCGATTCACAGGGAAAAAGCCTTGATGTCATCATTTCAAAAATCCGTTCCAAACTCGGGGACAACAAACGCATTCAGGCAGTCAGAGGCGTAGGGTACAAGCTTGTTTAAACACTTCTCCTCGCTTCGCAGCAAAATCAAGCTGGTCTTTTCGATCACCCTGCTTTTGCTTGCCATTCTCTTTATCGGCTCCATCAAATACGACCATGCTAAATATGACGAGCTCAATGACGCCAGAGAACGTGCCATCGCACACTATCTATACAACTACTATCTCAAATACGGGAAAATAGACGAAGCCTATCTCGAATCACAGAACTTCTCCCTCATCAAAGACAAGGCCAAGGTCGTTCAGGTGGAACGCTACTTCAAAGAGAAGGGTAAGTACAAAAAGTATGCCGTGGACAACTTCCGCCTGCAGCGGGTCATACTCATCAACAATGACCGCTTCAAACTCTTCTTGAAAAACAAAAACAAACCCAAATATCCGCTCAAACGGATCGCGGTCTTTACCATCGTGTTTTTACTGATCATCATGCTCTACTTCTGGGTCATACGAAGCCTGCGTCCTTTGACAGAACTGAAGAACAAGATCAAGAAATTCTCTGAAGGAGACCTCAACATACGGTGCGCCAGTGACAAGCATGATGAAATCGCCGAGGTCGCCAATGAGTTCGACCATGCCGTAACGATGATACGCGAACTGCTCCAATCACGCCAGCTGTTCCTGCGTGCCATCATGCATGAGCTCAAGACCCCCATAGCCAAAGGCCGACTCATGAGCGAAATGCTCCCCGATGAGAAGAGCAAGGCAAGAATGCACGGTATTTTTGAACGGCTCAACCTGCTCATCGACGAATTTGCCAAGATAGAGAAGATCACCTCCAAAAACTTCGACCTTAACCTCAAGCCGTACAAAATGAGCGACCTTGTGGAAGCAAGTATCGACCTTTTAATGGTCGAACACCCAGAGCGTTTGGTGAGCATCGAGATCAAGAAAGACTACATCGTCAAAGTCGATTTCGAGCTCTTTACACTGGTCATCAAAAACCTGCTGGACAATGCACTCAAGTACTCCACAGACAAACATGTACGTGTTTTCATTAACGCCGATCATGTCGATATCATCAACAAAGGGGAAAAGCTTCCTCATCCGCTTGAAGAATACTTCAAGCCTTTCCATGCTTCAAAAGGCGGATTGGGTCTGGGGCTCTATATTGTGAAGAGTATTTTAGATATACATCAGATGGCGCTGCAGTATCGTCATCAAAACGGAGAGAATATATTTTCTGTTAGGTAGAAGGTCAATTTTGTATATTCTACCTTCACTGCTCCTTACTCCCTGCTATTTACTCCCTATTTTCTATCACATATGGTATCGGAAATCATAAATGCCAGTTCCAATGCCTGAGAGGCATTGAGTCTTGGGTCACACTGGGTATGGTAGCGGCTTGCCAACCCTTCCGGAGTAATAGCACAGGAGGTACTTCCCGTACACTCGGTGACATCATTTCCGGTCATCTCAAGGTGGATCCCCGCAGCGATGGTACCGTGCTCCTTATGAATCGTGAAGAACTGCTCCACTTCGGAGAGTATATTCGCAAAATCCCTGGTTTTGAAACCGGTAGAGGACTTCTCGACATTCCCGTGCATCGGGTCGATCGTCCAGACGACTTTTTTGCCTGCATCACGCACCTTCTTCAAAAGCGGCGGATAGATCTCGGCGATCTTGTCCGCTCCCATACGCACGATCAAGTTGAGTCTGCCCTCTTCGTTATTCGGATTAAGTGCTTCGATCAGCTCAATGAGCTCATCTTCACCCATACTCGGTCCCACTTTACAGCCGATAGGATTATTGATACCTCTGAAGTATTCAATATGAGCCTCATTAAGATCACGTGTACGATCCCCTATCCAGAGCATATGCGCCGAGCAGTCATACCATTCACCCGTTTCACTGTCCTGACGCGTCAGTGCCTGCTCATAGTTGAGCAGCAGTGCTTCGTGCGAGGTGTAGAGCGTGGTCTGATGCAACTGCGGCAGGGTTTCACTGGTCAAACCGCATGCCGCCATGAACTTCATAGCATGGTCGATCTTGTCGCTGAGTTCCTCATAACGCTTACCCAGAGGGTTGTCCTTGATGAAGTCAAGGTTCCACTGATGCACCTTGTTCAAGTCTGCCAAACCGCCACGGGCAAACGCACGCAGCAGGTTCAGTGTGGCTGCCGACTGGTTGTAGGCTCTGAGCATATTTTCAGGCTTTGGCACTCTTGCCTCTTCGCTAAACTCGATAGAGTTGATGATGTCACCGCGGTAACTTGGCAGTTTGACCCCATCTTTCTCTTCAAAGTCAGAACTTCTCGGCTTGGCAAACTGTCCGGCAATACGCCCCACTTTTACGACCGGTTTGCCTGTGGAGTACATCAGCACCATGTTCATCTGAAGCATCAGCTTAAAGAGGTTCTTGATGTTCTGCGCATTGAAGTCCGCAAAACTCTCGGCACAGTCGCCCCCTTGAAGCAAAAACGCCTCGCCGCGACCTGCTGCGGCCAGTTTCTCTTTGAGTCTTCTCGCTTCACCGGCAAAGATCAGCGGCGGGTAGGAGGCAAGCTCGTTCTCTACTTTATCAAGTGCCTCTTTGTCAGGGTAGGTTGGCTGCTGTTTAATGGGAAATGCTCTCCAGCTCTCTGGTGTCCAACTCATGGGTACATCCTTCAAATATAAATTGCAAGATTATAGCTGAAAAAATTTGAAATAGTCATATGCTTTAGCATAAATTCCTGAAATGATGATAAAAAATATTCACATTTCACACCGTGAATAGTGTGTGAAAAACTCATATTAATTAGTAAATCCCCACTGCACGGTCAAAAACAGAAATATACTTTTTCACATGGTGAATAAGTGGTGAATAAGTCATATTTTTTAATGAAACCCGTATCTGTGGGGTATCGCATACCATTGTTACTTTTTGGCAACAAATGTCACGAAGTTTGCCCACTGGAAAATGGTATCGACACTGCCAAATCCCGCCTCTTCGCACATGCGTATATTCTCATCGATCGTGAAGGGAATGAGGACATTCTCCAGCGCTTCCCGCTTCTGTGCAATCTCGTATTCACTGTAGCCCTGTGCCTTCTTGTAGTCGTAGTAGATGTCGATCATCTGCTTGTCAAACTTCTTGTCTTCAAACACCACCTTTTCGGAGAAGATAAACATCCCATCCTCGTTGAGCCCTTCATAGATCCGTTTTACCAGATCCAGCCGTTGCATAGGGCGGATAAACTGCAGGGTATAGTTGGCGACAATCACATCCTCCTTCTCATAGGGATATGTCAGCATATCTGCCAGTTCAAGATCGATATTGGCACCGAAAGCCTGTGACTTCTGTCTGGCACGCTCCAACATGGCGGGAGAGTTGTCTATACCCTTAAGCTGCATTGTAACCTCTGCCTTGCTGTGAAGATCGAGAAGGAACTTCGCGGTCGAAGAGCCAAGGTCAAGCACTTTCATTCCTTCTCTTGCCTCGGCAAGGATCAATGAGATGATCAGTCCCCGCACTTCATCATAGAACGGAACCGACCGGCTCAGCATATCATCAAAGACTGAAGCCACCGCTTCATCAAATTCGAATTTCTTCTCTATAGGCTTGGTGAACACATCATCTTTTTCCATCTTTCCCTTCCTTCAGGCGTGAACGTATATCTTTGCATGATTCTATCATAACTTTGCAATTGAACTGAACAGTTTTTTTCAATGAATTCAATATAATGATAGATTTGACTGATGGTCATCCCTGCAGTGTACGTTTATTTTGGCAAAAAAACACTTTATTATCATCCAATCAGAGTAAGACAAAGAAAAAAGATTATAATAGTATAAGATAAAACATAAACAAAACAAATGAACGGACAGGGATTTGCAACAACTTACAGTACTCGTAGTCGATGACGACAGAATTACCACCGCCATTCTGACCCGTATGCTCGACCAGTATGCAGATCATGTCATTGTCGCATCCAATGGTGAAGATGGATTGGCACTCTTCAAGGAGCACCGTCCTGAGATCGTACTGTCCGATATCAATATGCCCAAGATGGGCGGACTTGAGATGGTCGAACAGATACGCAAGCTCGACGAGCATGTTAAAATCGCTATCTTCACCAACTTCGAGAAGCGTGATATCCTGCTGCATGCCATCCAGCTTGGTGTCAACCAGTTCTTCTCCAAACCCTTCGAAGCGAAGGTCTTCGGACAGGTCATCCAGCCACTCTGCGATGATGCCCTTGAGAAAAAGCGTATCCGTGCCGAACTTAGAAGGCAGCAGAACATTCTTCATGCCATCAATGAAATGGCGCACAACTTCCTTCAACAGTCCGACTGGAAAGCAGCGCTCTATCAGGAGCTCTTTCTCCTCAAGCAGGCATCGGAAACAGCTGCGGTCTTCATCTATGAGAATGACAGGGACCAAGAGTCCGCCAAGCAAATCCTTGCCATCACCGATGCAACACGTGTCAGGGGGAAGAAGCGTATCCATTACAAACGCCACCACCTCATGCGTTGGAAAAAGGCACTGAAGAGAGGCGAACGCATCAACGGCTGTATGCGGGACTATGACCGTTCCAAACAGCGCATCCTCGAAGCGTTCCAGATCGATTCACTGCTGATCCTTCCCATTTTTGTCAATGATAACTGGTGGGGCTTTCTGGGCATCGGGAACAACAACCGTCAGGAACTGACAGAGACCGATGTGGAGATGCTCAGTACCGTCTCCTCCATCATCGGGTCTGCCATCAACAACAAACAGAACCTCCAGTCACTCGAGATGTCCTCTGCGGTCTTTGAACACACCATGGACGGTGTACTCATCACCAATGCAGACAACCGCATCGTCCATGTTAACGACTCTTTTGAAGAGATCACCGGATACAGAGCCGAAGATGTCATCGGCAAGGACCCAAAACTGCTCAAATCAGGTACCCATACCAAACACTTCTATCAGCAAATGTGGGAGCAGATCAATACCAACGGCTACTGGCAGGGGGAGATCACCAACCGTAAAAAGAACGGTGAGATATATATAGAATGGCTCAGTGTCAATGCCATCCGTAATGAAAAGGGGGAGACTGAGAACTACATCGGTATCTTCTCCGACGTGACCCATCAGCGCAAAGATGCACAGGAGCATGCCTTCCTTGCGACACACGACCCGCTTACCGGGCTCTCCAACCGACTGCTTCTCAATGACCGTCTCGAGCATGCCATCAACCATGCCAGCAGGTTCGACAAGTGCATCGCCGTGATCTTCTGCGACTTGGACAACTTCAAACCCATCAACGACACCTACGGACACTCCGTAGGTGATGAGATCCTCAAAGGGGTAGCGGAATCTCTCAAGGATATCCTGCGTAAAGAGGATACCATCTGCCGATTTGGCGGAGATGAATTTGTGATTCTGATCGAGGAGCTTAAAAGCTTCGATTATCTGGAAAACATACTGGAGAAGATCCGCAGTATTTCGCAGAACAGCTTCCACATCGAGGGACACACCCTCAAGGTAGGCATGAGTATCGGGGCGGCGCTCTACCCCAGTGACGGTTCATCCTCAGAAATACTGCTCAAACGTGCGGATGAAGCGATGTACAAAGCCAAAAAAGGTGGGAAAAACATGATCGCCTACTATCAGAACGATCCGATAATATACTGTGCCAACAGTTATGTCATCTAAGTAACGTTGCCGCTGTCTTGATATCTTTGACTATCTGTATCCTGAGTGCGTCTAAAGAGTTAAATTTCTGATTGGGTCGTATCAATGCATGAAACGCCACCCATATCTCCTCAAAAGAAGTATATGTGATGGTCCTGTCTATGATGTGTGTCTCTACAGCAAACGAGCCGTCAGTCGTAACACGATGCCCCACAAATGAGACACTCTCGAGCCATTGCCCCTCTATCAGCGTTTTGGTGGCATACACCCCCTCTTTGGGAAGCTGGTAGTTTCTCACCTTTAGATTGAGCGTGGGTACAAGCTCCTTTGCTCCAAGCCCCTGTCCACGGATAACCGTCCCGTCTATGCGGTAGTTTCTTCCCAGTAACCTGTTCGCCATCTCGACTTCTCCTTCTTGCAGGTATGCCTTGATGGTTCGTGAATGTACCGGTATCTTCTCATAGCAGATCTCCGGCACGATCTCCACTTCCTTCTCAAACAGCTCTGTCAGCAGCTTGGTGTTGCCTGCACGCGCTTTGCCAAATGAGAAGTCATACCCTACCACGATCTTTTCAAGATGGGGAAAGTCGGTCTCAAGCTTCGCAACAAATGCTTCAGGAGAGAACCCTCGGATCTTATCAAAATGGTAAAAATAACAGGGTTTATCAGTATAGAGCGTTCGTTTGTACCCCGGTGTCAAGTACCCGCCGTTGCGTTCAATGACCACAACTGCTTCCGCCCGCTCAATGAGTGCTTGATGGGCAATGTGAATGCCGTCAAACGAACCGATGGCGATGGATTTGATACTATTGTTTATTTTCATAATGCTCCCAACATCCCCATTTTCACCATCAAACCTATTTTATCCATTTTCACAAAGTGATACAGGTACTCCACATTGCCCTCTTTTCCCGCTATCTGAGAAGGTGCATGAAAGACCTCTTGCCAGCTGAGTGTTTTTGCTTCACGCTCAAACGCCTCTTTGCGTCTGGCAATTGCATCGGTGTCCTGCACGACCCCTCTGCTGTCGCGTTTGGCCTCTCTGCCCACCTCAAACTGCGGTTTGTAAAGGATAACAATGTCCGCCCCTCTCTTGGCGAGCCTGTCAATGTCAGAGATGATCTGCAACACAGAGATGAACGACACATCACAGGTAAGTACATCAAACCCCGCAGCATCTTCAAAGTCACGAATATCTGTCTCTTCATGAACATGCACTCTTTCATCACCGCGAATGGATGGATGCAGTTGGTCACTGCCCACATCGACACAAGTAAGCGAAGCAGTCCCCCGCTCCAGTACGATCTGTGCAAACCCGCCGGTGGAAGAGCCGATATCAAGCACCCGTTTGCCTTGCATATCAAGCGGATGCTCCGCAAGGAATGCTTCAAGTTTCCGCGCCGCACGGGAGACATAGAACTTCGCATCTGCCACCTCTACGGTGCTTTTCTCGTCTACGGGTGTCGAGGGTTTAGCCTTCTTGCCGTCTACGCTCACCTGCCCCGCTTTGATCGCCTCATGCGCACGGTTACGGCTCTCAAAATAGCCCTCTTCTACGAGGTATTTGTCAAGTCTCACAACATTGCCCTCATTTCTTCTTCAGTCAGAGTTTTCACCCCCAACTGCTCCGCTTTGGTCAACTTACTCCCTGCATCTTCACCATAGATGACATAGTCAGTTTTTTTAGACACCGAGCCGCTCACTTTGGCGCCCAACCCCTCAAGCATCTCTTTGATCTTGCCTCTACTTTCGCTCATGGTGCCTGTGAGGACTACTGTTTTGCCTGTGAATGGGGACTCTTTTATCTCTTTTTTCTCCGGCGCTTTGGGCTGTACGATCTGCATGAGCCTTGTGACCTTGTCACGGTTAACCCGTACAAACTCCAAAAAGCTCTCTGCCATCTCTTCACCAAAGCCTTCTATGTTTATAAGCTCTTCTTTTGTCGCATCGAGGAAGTTCAGTCCGAATGCTTCGCATATCTTTTTGCTTGCCACCTCGCCGATATGCTCGATCCCCAGCCCATTAACAAAACGCCAGCACTCGGCACCCTTGCTTTTCTCTATGGCATCGAGAAGATTCTGGGCTCTTTTCTCTTTGAAACCCTCCAGTGCCAGCAGTTGCTCTTTTGTGAGGTGGTAGAGATCTTCTATACTTTTGATCAAGCCTTTGTTGTAAAACTCCTCTACAATCTTCTCTCCCAACCCGTCAATGTCGAGGCACCCTTTGCTTGCGAAGTATTTGATGGCATTGACAACCCTGTCAGGACACTCCAGATTTTGACACTTGATGAGCGCTCCCTCATCGAGCAGTTCGCTCCCGCAGGTAGGACAGAACTTCGGCCGTTCAACCTTTTTTTCGCTTCCGTCCCTGCGCTCTTTGAGCACTTTCGTGATCTTGGGGATGACATCGCCGCTGCGGATTATGATGACATGATCACCAATGCGGATATCTTTACGCTCTATCTCATCGAAGTTGTGCAGTGTCGCACGGCTGACGACCGCCCCTTCGATGTTGACAGGCTCTATCTCCGCTACAGGTGTGATGACTCCCGTACGCCCCACCTGCAGTGTGATGCCACACACTCTTGTGACCTTCTCGACGGCGGGGAACTTGTAGGCACACATCCATTTGGGGAACTTGACGGTATAGCCAAGCTGTTCCTGTTTTTCGATCTCGTCCACCTTGATGACCATCCCGTCCATCATCATCGGTATCTCATCACGTTTGGAGATAAGGAAGCGGTAGAACGCTTCTATCTCGTCGAGTGTTTTGCAGGGGCGTTCATAGGGAGGTCTCAAAAATCCCTGATCATAAATGAAATGCATCTTCTCTGAAAGTCTCTTGTACGGCAGGCTGTTCTCTCCCACGCCCCAGGGGTAAAATACCAGACGGCGTTTTGCCGTTACCGATGAATCAAGCTGGCGCAGACTCCCCGCAGCGGCGTTACGCGGGTTGGCAAAAGGCTGTTCCCCCTCTGCCAAACGCTCTTCGTTGATCTTCTCAAAGTCATCTTTGCGGATGACCACCTCGCCGCGTATCTCAATGAGTTCCTGATACGCAATCGTCAACGGTACCGAACGGATGGTACGGACATTGTCGGTTACCTCTTCACCAATCACCCCATCGCCACGAGTAATGGCACGCACCAGTTTGCCCTCTTCATAGAGCAGATTCATACTCGCCCCGTCAAACTTGGGCTCGCAGAAGTAGTCGCATCTGCCGACACTCTTCTCGACCCGTTCCAGCCACTGTGCGACCTCTTCTTTGGTAAACACATCCTCCATACTCCACATCCGCTTGATGTGTTTGGCTTTGGTAAACTCTTCGCGTACCACACCCCCGACACGCTGTGTCGGAGAATCCGACCGTATCTGTTCT
>JAJRRK010000118.1 GCA_024279555.1 Campylobacterales bacterium | reverse complement strand
TGCATCACATAAAAGACAAAACCGCTTTTGGAAAGATACCAGATGAGTGATGCAATGAAAGAGCTGGTCAACGCCGCACGCTTTTTGATGCGGATCCTCGCAGAGAGCTGATAGGTAATGTAGAACGCCATCCAGACGATGAGAAAGGGCAGGAAGTAGTAGATATGGATAGCGCTGGTGATGCTGCTTTGGTCAAGATAGCCTTGAATGAAGCGTGAGAGGTAGAAAGAGGCACCGATCATGGCAGGAATGAGGATGATCAGTAGCAGATAGGTCTTGATACTTCTGAAGATGCCTCGTGGCGGCTGTTCAAAAATGTCGTTCACAATAAAATCGTAGTTCTTAAAGAACATGATCGCCGCAAAGATCACATACCCTGCACCCATCATTCCCAGCTTTCCTGAGTTGGCAATGAATCTGTTGATGCTCTTCATAATCTCTTCGGACTGTGTCGGCATCAGGTTGGCAAAGATGAGTTGCTGCACTTTGTCGTAGAGTTCGTTGAATATCGGCAGGGTGGTGAAGACATAGAGAAAGATTACCAGCAGCGGAATCATGGAGAAGATGGTGTTCCAGCTCAAAGAGGCAGCATAGTAACCCAACCTATCATCGAGTAGGTCTTTAAAGAAATCACGAAAAAAGAGATAGTAGTCCGATAATAGTCTTTTAAAACTTTTATCTTCTCTCTCCTCCCCCATTGTCATACCCTACGAAGGAAGACCCATCTTCCCGGGATTGAGGATATTGTTTGGATCGAACGCTTTTTTGATATCTTTGAAAAGTTGCAGTTCCGCTTCGTTGAACGCGATGTTCATGAACGGTGCTTTGGAGGTACCGATGCCGTGCTCACCGCTGAGTGTTCCGCCCATCTCAACGACTAGTTCGAAGATCTCTTCGATCGCTTTGTGACCCTCTTCGAGCTGTTTTTCATTAGAGCCGTCCACCATGACATTGACATGGATGTTCCCGTCTCCCGCATGCCCAAAACAGGGCACTTTGAATCCGTAACGGTCACCTATTTCATAGATTTTGTTGAGTGCTTCAGGCAGCATACTCCTCGGTACGGAGATATCCTCATTGAGCTTTTTGCTCCCAAAAATGGTGATGGATGGGGAGGCGTTGCGTCTGGCGTACCAGAGCTTGTCACGCTCTTGGTCGGTGTGGGCGACCACGAAATCCTGTGCCCCGTTCTCTTTGAAAGAGTGCTCAAGAATATCAAGCTGAAAATCGACCTCTTCGATGACATTGCCGTCCACATCGCCAATGAGCAGTGCACCCGCATCTTCAGGCAACTCTACACCAAGTTTCTCTTTGAGTGCCTGTACGACCAGCGCGTCCATGAACTCCATCGCCACGGGGTTCGCACCGCCTGCAAGCGATTTGAACACCGCATTCATCGCATCTTCGACCGAAGGGAACACCCCCATGTAGGCTTTACGGAACTTGGGCTTGGGCAGCAGTTTGACGGTGATCTCGGTGATGACTGCAAGTGTTCCCTCTGAAGCAATGAGGATACCGGCAATGTTATAGCCGGCGACATCTTTAATGGTGCGTTTGCCTGCACGGATGATGTCACCGTTGGCACGCACCGCACGCAGTGCCATCACATAGTCCTTGGTGATGCCATACTTTGCCGCACGCATCCCGCCTGCATTCTCGCTGACATTGCCGCCGATGGTAGAATACTCTTCACTTGCCGGATCGGGCGGATAGAAGAGTCCCACCTCTTCGACTGCCTTTTGAAGGTCCATATTGATGACACCGGGCTGTACCACGGCAACCATATTTTCCATGTCGATCTCGAGGATCTTGTTCATATGCTTTTCCATCGCAAGGGTGATCCCCCCGTTGGTCGGCAGTGCCCCGCCGGTAAAGCCGCTGCCCGCACCGCGTGGTGTGATGACGATGCCGTGATGGTTACAGTAAACAAGTATGCGGCTGACATCTTCTTCATGACGGGGGAAAACCACTGCATCGGGTTCAAAACGGGTACGGGTCGCATCGTAACTGTAGGCGATCATATGTGCCTTATCGCTGTAAACGTTCTCTTTTCCCACAAGGTCTTCGAGGGCTTTGATGTGTTTGGGGTCAAGCATCAGAACTGCTCCATGATCTGGTAGTAGTTCTCCGGTGCACTGTCAGAGAACCATCCACCCTGGATCTTGCTGAAACGCATGAAGAATGGCGCCTGTGCTTTGGCAGGTGCGTCTGTAAATGCTTTCTTCCCCACGATCTGTCCGGAGATCGGGTCAAACAGCACTGCACTGTTTTTCTTCACGATATAGACCAAACCTACCTGATACTGTTTGGCAAAGAGGGCAAGATTCGCTTTTGTCGGATAGGTCTCTCCCAGTGTAGAGAGGAAGATCGCGAAAAGATCCGGATGGATCCATTTCTTGAAGGTCGCCTTCGTGATCTTCGCATAGGTATCCGCATCGGGAGCCAAAAGCAGGACATTGTCATACAGGTATCCGCCTATGACCTTGTCACCCCGTGCCACCACTGTTTTAATGGTAGGAAGTTCATCATGGTGGATGATCTCCTTAGCAACCAGTCTGCTGCTACCGTCAGAGGCAACCTGGGCAATATAACCGGTAATGGCATCAACATCCTTACTGTAATGATGGATCACGATCCCACTCATACCATTGACCGGGAACGGCTTGCTCAACTTGATATCCGTGCCGTTGCTCGCAGCGACGCTCGTATGTACTGTCGGAGGAAAGAAGCCTGCAAAGAGAGGTAGTGCCGAAAGCACCATCAATGCGATCTTGCGCATGGTAATCCTTTTGAAAATAGAATAACCCTGATTATACAGGCAAAAGATTAAAAGTCCAATGAGAACATTTCGTTGCCGCATCTCCATTAATCTAATTCGGTTATAATTATGACCATTAATCGGGGGAGTCGGCGAAGATCATATGAAAATTATAGTGCTATGTCTATTGTGGGTCACTTGTACATTCAGTATGCGGGTGAACTATCAGCAGTGGGAAAAGGGCAAAACCTTCTCAGACTATCTCGATACACACAACATCCCCCGAAGTTTACTTCAATCCATCTCCGAGGAGGACAAGAAGCTTCTTCTTGAGATACGCAGCGGATATAAGTATTATGAGCTCTTGGACAACAATGGTGAGATTGACCAAGCACTGATCCCCATCAGTGAAGAGATGCAGATCCATATTTTCCGTAAACACCACTCCCAAGAGTATGGTTTTGACATCATCCCCATCGTATACCGCAACCAAGAGTATTTCGGGAAAATAGAGATTAGTTCGAATCCCTACAGCGATGCACTCAAGGCAACCAATTACCCACAAGTCGCCAAGCGCCTCTCTATGGCGCTCAAAGGTATGGTCAATACCAAAAAACTGCACAAGGGAGACGAGATCTCCTTTATCTATATGCAAAAAACCCGTTTGGGAGAGCTTTATGCCATGCCAAAGATCAAGATAGCCAAGATACGGATGGGAAAAAAAGAGCAATATGTCTATGTTGATGAGGAGGGATATGGATATTCGGAAGTGGGAAAGAAGGTCGCCTACACCGTCACAGGTAAGAAAAAAGTGGTCTATACCAGACGTGTGAGTTCATCCAAAGGAAAGCGTTTCGGTATGCCGTTGCGGCATCCACGTGTAACATCGAGTTTCTCCTACCGCCGATGGCATCCGATTTTGCATCGATACCGACCCCATCATGGAACCGACTTCGGTGCGCGGCGAGGTACTCCCCTATTAGCTGTCAATGATGGTAAAGTTATATTTGCCGGATGGATGGGTGGTTACGGACGTGTCGTCAAGATCAAACATGCCGGAGGCTATATCTCCCTTTATGCACACCAAAGCCGCATTCGGGTCAAACGCGGTCAGCATGTCAAAAAAGGACAGATCATCGGGTATGTCGGCAGTACGGGGCGCAGTACCGGTCCCCATCTGCATTTCGGACTCATGAAGAACGGACGCTGGATCGACCCGATGAAGGTGCTTAGAAAAAAATCAGCTGCCGGCACGATACTCAAGAAATTCACCAAGTATGAAGATGTCACAACAACCAAATACAGAAAAATAGAGATCAAAGGTGCGGAAGAGAGCAGAAAAAAACTTGATGCCTACCTTATCAATGATGCTCCCTCCTATATCTGGGGAAAAGAGCGTTTCAAGATCAAACTGCAGGACGAGGAGGTGATAGAGAATGAAGAGTGAGATCACAAACTTCAGACTTGAGCCCCTGAATGAGTCACACTTCATTCAGACAGCTCTGGCACGCTATGTGCAGAATGGCATCGCCAAAAGCTGGGAGATCGTTGAGGCTCACGACAGTGTTGCCATCCTGCTTTACCACACTCAGAAAAAAGCATTTGTTCTGGTCAAACAGTTCCGTCCTGCCGTCTATCTCAACAATGGCAACGGAGAGACGGTGGAACTGTGTGCAGGCATCGTAGACAAAGACCTCTCCCTGGTCCAGATCGCGGTAGAGGAGATAGAAGAGGAGTGTGGCTACCAGGTTCCTCTTGATGCCATCGAACGAGTAACGGCATTTCATACTTCAGTCGGTTTTGCAGGGAGCAGACAGACCCTCTACTATGCTGAGATAGATGAGAAGATGAGAGTCTCTGACGGTGGAGGCATCGATGGTGAACTGATCGAAGTACTTGAAGTATCCGTGGATCAAATGGAAAAATTGATATACAACGAATCGATTGCCAAAACACCCGGGCTGATGTTTGCCTATATGTGGTGGAAAGAGAAATATGCCGTTTAACCCGCAGCGATACAGGAGCTTACATGCCCAACTTTACTGTTAAAAGCCCCTACAAGCCCTCCGGGGATCAGCCTGAAGCCATTGAAGCGCTGGTTCAATCCATCGAGGCGGGCAACCGTTACCAGACCCTGCTGGGGGTGACCGGGTCGGGGAAGACCTATACGATGGCAAAAGTCATAGAGAAGACCAAGAAACCCACCCTCATCATGACCCACAACAAAACGCTGGCAGCGCAGCTCTACAGCGAGTTCAAAGCCTTTTTCCCCCACAACCATGTGGAGTACTTCATCTCCTACTACGACTACTACCAGCCCGAAGCCTATCTGCCCAGACAGGATCTTTTCATCGAGAAGGACAGCTCCATCAACCAGGAGCTCGAGCGGCTAAGGCTGAGTACGACCGCCTCGCTGTTGAGTCATGATGATGTCATTGTCATCGCTTCGGTCTCGGCCAACTACGGACTTGGCTCACCGGAGGATTACCGCTCCATCGTCCAAAAACTCTCCGTAGGAGAAGAGTACAACCAAAAAGAGCTGCTCCTGCGGCTGGTTGACATGGGATACAAGCGCAACGACGAATTCTTCGACATCGGCAACTTCCGCGTCAGCGGCGAGGTGATCGACATCTATCCCGCCTACTCGGACGAGTTCGCCGTGCGGGTGGAGTTCTTCGGAGACGAGATCGAAGATATTTACACCTTCAACTCCCTCACCGGAGAGAAAGAGAAGTCACTCAAAGAGGTGACCATCTACTCTGCCAACCAGTTCATCGTCGGCAAAGAGAAGCTTGCCAACGCCATCAAGACCATCGAAGAGGAGCTTGACGAACGGCTTGCCTACTTCCAGAGAGAGGGGCGCATGGTCGAGTACAACCGCCTCAAACAGCGTACGGAGTTCGACCTTGAGATGCTTGAAGCCACAGGAATGTGCAAGGGCATCGAGAACTACTCACGCCACCTGACTGGCAAAAAACCAGGGGAGACCCCCTACTCGATGATGGACTACTTCGAGGTGATGCATGATGACTACTTGGTCATTGTCGATGAGTCGCATGTCTCCCTGCCGCAGTTTCGCGGCATGTACGCAGGGGACAGAAGCCGAAAAGAGGTGTTGGTCGATCACGGATTCCGACTTCCGTCCGCCCTTGACAACCGTCCGCTGAAGTTTGACGAGTACATCAACAAAGCCCCTCACTATCTCTTTGTCTCAGCCACCCCTTCCGAGCTGGAATTGGAACTTTCCGGTACGGTTGCCGAACAGGTTGTCAGACCTACCGGACTGCTTGATCCCGAAATAGAAGTGATTGACAGTACCTATCAGGTGGAAAACCTGCATGACCGTATGAAACCGGTCATCGAACGGGGTGAACGGGTACTTGTCACGGTGTTGACAAAGAAGATGGCGGAGGAGTTGACAAGCTACTACAATGATCTGGGACTCAAGTGCAAATATATGCACTCCGAGCTCGATGCGATTGAGCGCAACCAGATCATCCGAAGCCTGCGTCTGGGGGAGTTTGACATTTTGGTGGGGATCAACCTGCTGAGAGAGGGGCTTGACCTGCCCGAAGTGAGTCTGGTCGCCATCCTCGATGCGGACAAAGAGGGGTTCCTGCGTTCACAGACCGCGCTCATACAAACTGCCGGTCGTGCCGCACGGAATGCCAATGGCAAGGTGCTGATGTATGCCAAGAAGGTGACCGACTCGATGAAAGCGACCATTGAGATCACCCAAAAACGTAGAGAGAAACAGATCGCCTACAACAAAAAACACGGTATCACCCCCCAAACGACCATCAGAGAGCTTGACACCAACCTCAAGGTCGAAGATGCCGGGGAACTCTACAACAAACGCGCCAAGCTCGACAAGATGCCCAAAGCCGAACGCCAGCAGCTCATCAAAGAACTCAAAGCTAAAATGCTAGCAGCAGCAAAGAACCTTGAGTTTGAAGAGGCGGCAAGACTGCGGGACGAGATTGCGAAGATCAAGAAGCTGTAGCTTCTTTTTAGTGAATAATTAATAGTGAATAGTGAATAGTTATGGTATGCTTTTCTATTCGAAAAGCTTTTATTTAATATGAGGTAATTCCCATGAAATCACAACCAATAAAAGCACTGCCCAGCAGTGCCTACCGACACTATTCACTATTCACTATTCACTATTCACTTCAACCATCGGGAGACCCCCGATGATCGACCTCAATTCTCCCCAGCTCTACTTCAACCGTGAACTCAGCTGGCTGCAGTTCAACTCACGGGTACTGGCACAGGCGCTTGACGAGAAGCTGCCGCCTCTGGAGAGGCTGAAGTTCCTTGCCATCTACGGCACCAATCTCGATGAGTTCTACATGATCCGCGTAGCGGGGCTGAAAGCACTCTTCAAAGCACGGGTGCAGGAGACGGGACCGGACAAGCTCACCCCTGCCGAACAACTCAAGCAGATCCGTGCCTACCTGCATGAGGAGCATCATGTTCTGGAAGCCTGCTATACCTCCATTATCTCCGAACTACATACTCACGGCGTACACATCAAGAACTTCGAGGTGTTGACCCCAGAGGAGCAGGAGCGGGTCAGAGAGATCTTTTATGAAGAGATCTATCCTGTCATCATTCCCATCGCCGTGGATGCCACACACCCGTTTCCGCATCTGAACAACCTCAGTTTCGGACTTGCCATCACCCTCCAGGATGAATCCAAAAACATCAAACACGGGTTGATTCGCATACCGCGTATCCTGCCCCGTTTTGTTCAGATAGACCATACTTTCATTCCGATTGAGAGTGTAGTAGAGCACTTTACTACCGAACTCTTTCCCGGTTTCTCTCCGCTGGCTTCGACACCGTTTCGTGTCACGCGTAATGCCGACATCGAGATAGAAGAGGAGGAGGCAGATGATTTTCTTGAAATTCTACAGGAGGGGTTGCGTTCAAGAAACAAAGGTTCGCTTATCCGTCTTGAACTGCTTGAGGGAGTCGATGAAGGGCTGCTGCAGTTTTTGCTGACACACCTTAATCTTGATGAAAACGATATCTACCCCTACAAAAGCCTGCCGCTCAACCTCGGCGCACTCTGGCAGATTGTCGGAGACAAGAGACTTTCGCACCTGGTGCTTCCAACCTTTACACCCAAGATCTTACCGCCGTTTGATACCGAAAATATCTTCGAAGCGATCGAGAAGCAGGATGTCGTGCTCTACCACCCCTTTGACAGCTTTGAGCCGGTGGTACAGTTCATCAAGCAGGCCGCCGCCGACCCCGAGACCATTGCCATCCGTATGACACTCTACCGTGCGGGGCAGAAATCACCCATTGTCAAAGCGCTCATCGACGCTGCCCGTGACGGCAAGCAGGTGACAGTACTCGTAGAGCTCAAAGCCCGTTTTGATGAAGAGAACAACCTGCGCTGGGCAAAGGCGCTTGAAGATGCCGGTGCGCATGTGGTCTACGGTATTCCCGGTCTCAAAGTGCATGCCAAGATCGCACAGATCATCAAACGCAAAGGGCGCAAACTGCAAAGCTATGTGCATCTTGCCACAGGGAACTACAACCCCACCACTGCCAAGATCTATACGGATATCTCCTACTTTACCGCCAAAGAGATTATCTCGACAGACGCGACCCATTTCTTTCACTTCCTGACCGGCTTTTCAACCTATACGAAACTCGATACGCTGTTTATGTCGCCTGTACAGATCAAGCCCAAGCTCCTGAAGTTGATAGAAAAAGAGTCCTCCTACGGTAAAAAAGGGCATATCATCCTCAAGGCCAACTCGCTGGTGGATACCGACATTATCAAAGCGCTCTACAAGGCTTCACAAAAAGGCTGCAAGATCGACCTTATCATCCGCGGTATCTGCTGTCTCAAACCCGGGGTCAAAGGGGTCAGCGAAAACATTACCGTCTCCTCCATCATCGGAAAATATCTGGAGCATCCGCGTATCTACTACTTCAAACACAACAAAGTGCGTTGCTACATCTCCAGTGCCGACCTGATGCCAAGAAATCTGGTACGCCGTGTGGAGCTGATGACCCCCATACTCGAAGAGAACCTCTCGCAGAAGATCGAGCAGATCCTGATGCTGCAGCTTGCCGACAACCAACTGCGATGGAAACTCCAAGAGAGTGGAGAGTATGTCAAAGTGCCTGCACTCGGAAAGCGTATCAACAACCATGAAATCCTTGAAAGATATGTCAACAAGATACATGACAAGACAAAAAAAGAGACACCGGACTATGTACACCGTCTGGCAAACAGGATACTCAAAGAGGGATAATTTTAGCCCGTCATCCTATCATCATCAAGATTCCCGATCCAGTCGGGAATGACAAAGAAACAATAGCAGGAGAAGAGATGATCTTAAAATTCAAAGAGTGGACACCCAAACTGGGCAAGAATGCCTGGGTCGCCGAGGGAGCCTCTGTCATAGGGCGAACCGAAATGGGTGAGGACAGCGCTGTATGGTTTGGCTGCGTGGTACGCGGCGATGTACACTACATCAAGATCGGTGACCGTACCAACATTCAGGATCTGAGCATGATCCATGTTACCCATCACAAAAAAGCCGACATGAGCGACGGCAACCCGACTATCATCGGCAATGATGTTACCGTAGGTCACCGTGTGATGCTGCACGGCTGTACCATCGAAGATGCCTGCCTCATCGGTATGAGCGCCACCATCCTCGACGGTGCGGTCATCGGCAAAGAGTCCATCGTAGGGGCAGGCAGTCTGGTTACAAAGAACAAAACGTTCCCACCCCGCAGCCTCATCATGGGCAGTCCCGCAAAGGTTGTCAGGGAATTGACAGATGAAGAGGTAGCCGAACTCTATGCATCGGCAGAAAGATATGTGAAGTTCAAAAATGAGTACCTATGAACCAAATCATTATCAAAAGCCTCAAAGATATCTTCTCCTCCACCGTACTGCTTTTCATCCTCAAAGTCGGTGCGATCTCCGCCATGATCACATGGGGACTCATCTGGCTGCTGGGAGGAATGTTCAAAGGATTCATCGCAAGTTATCTTAGCTGGATACCGTGGGAGTGGGCGCAGACAACAGGTGCATCGGTTGCGGTCGTGACCGTGGGATATATGCTCTTCATCTTGACGCTCTCTGTGGTCACCTCACTGATGATAGAACCGCTGCTCATCAAACTGGCTCAAAAGCACTACCCGCAGCAAAAAGTAGTAGGCAGTCCCTCTGTCGCAACCTCAGCCCTCCTGAGCATCCGAAGCGGTCTGCTCTTTTTGCTGCTTTTTTTGATATTTCTACCGTTAATGTTCGTACCGCTCCTGGGTGCGGTGTGGATGCTGTGGCTCTGGTCTATTCCGCTCAAAGCGCCCAGTATCTATGATGTGCGTGCACTCTTTGTGCCTAAAGAGCAGAAGGTCAAAGTCAAAAACGCCACCATCCTTGCCATGATCGCCGCAGCATTCAACTATATTCCTCTGTTGAATGTATTTGCACCGGCATTTGCCGAAATCATTTTTCTGCATGCAATCGTCGGCTCTTCTTACTCGACTTCGCAAACTGAAGCAGATCATCCGTCGTCTTGACATACTCCGGCAGGGTTTCAAAACTTTTGAGCATCACTTTGGAGGCGCAGAGTGCATCGGAGTAGGCACGGTGGTGCATGGTCTCTTCCATACCCAGTGATTCTATGAGATACGCCAGTCCGTAGCGCTCACTTTCAAAGGTGCGTTTGGCAAGGTCAATGGTACACAGTACCGGATTTCCGATGCCCCCAAGTCCGAAACGTTCAAACGAAGCATCAAGAAATGAGTAGTCAAAGTTCGCATTGTGGGCGACAAAGACAGCATCGTCCATGAAGTGACGCAGTCCCGTCAACGCCTCTCTTCGTGTCGGTGCCCCCATGAGATCCTCAGGCTCGATACCGGTAATCTTGGTGATGTACTCCGGCAAAAATGCACATTCCACAAAAGTTTCGTAGCGGTCGACTACCTCTCCTTGGTGTACCATCACTGCCCCGATCTCGATCACCTGTGAAGTTCCCGGCTTGCTGCCGTTGGTCTCAATGTCAACAACACAGTACCGCTGCTCCCGGTAGGGGGTAAAAAAGGTTTTCAAGCGATAGATCCCAGCCTCTTCCTCGATGGGATAGCCCGATGCCTGAAGCAGGATGAAGATCGTATCACTGTCCTCAAGCAGCGTGGTGTGTTTCATCACAATATGCTCAAACTGATCCTGTGTCAAAACACCCTCATGCCTGCGAAAGGCAGTGGTCAGCTCCTCAAAGACTTTTCGCATTGGCGATAAACTTTCTAACTTTTTCCGGATCTTTTTTGCCCTTGACAGATTCAACACCGGAACTGACATCAACACCATAGAAGCCGTACTTTTTCACTTCGGAGACATTCTCCGGTGTCAAGCCACCTGCAAGAATGATCTTGGAGCAGTCCACCCCCTCAAACCATTCAAGGTTTAAACGCTTCCCGCTGCCGCCATACGCTTCGCAGTAAGCATCGACCAGACGGTACCGGTCGGAAAACCGGTGCACATCTTCAGGTGACTTTGCCCGTACCACAGGGAGCGTTTGGTGATCGATGGTATCGAGAGACTCCGCATCGACATCAAAATGTATCTGTGCGAGTGAAATATCGGTGTAACGGCAGATAGTATCGATCGTCTCTACCCCTTCATTGACAAACAGCCCTACCCGTTCTACAAACGGCGGCAGCTGATCGATGATATGCTTGGCATTTTTAGGTGTGATATAACGGGGAGATTGGTTATAAAAGACAAATCCAAGCGCATCCGCACCGCACGCTACTGCGTGCAGTGCGTCTCTTAGATTGGTAATACCGCAGATCTTGACTCTCACGAAAAGTCCTCACTGCCCACTCTCAACGACTCGATCGCCTCTTTGACCCCTTTTGGGTGTTTATAGACGAAAGATCCCGCCACGACCACATCGACACCCGCATCGGCAAGTTCCCTGACATTGACATCGTTCACGCCACCATCAACCTCGATGAGACAATCCGGATTGCGCTTCTCTATCAGCTTTTTGAGCCGCTTCGCCTTTTCAATGACGGAGGGAATGAACTTCTGACCGCCAAAACCGGGGTTGACACTCATGAGCAGCACCATATCGAGATCCTCAATGAGAAACTCGATCGCTTCGGGCGGGGTGTGGGGGTTGAGCACGATTGCAGGCTTGATCCCCAATTCCCTGATGCGCTGAATCAGCCTGTGGGGGTTCTTCTCCTCTTCAATATGAAACGAGATATATCCCGGTTTCAAAGGCGCAAAGAGTTCCACGAAGAAAGGGTTATTCTCTACCATCAGATGGATATCGAGCGGTTTGGTCGCCGCTTTGGCAACGGCTTCGACCACAACAGGACCGATGGTCAGATTGGGGACAAAGTGCCCGTCCATCACATCGACATGGACAAGGTCACAACCGCCGTCACAGACAGCCTTGACATCTTCAGCCAACTTGCCGAAGTCTGCAGAGAGAATACTGGGTGCTACTAACATAAAACACTACCTGCCTTTAAAAATATGCCAGATTATAACAAAAAGCGACTTTGGAATGCATCCAAGTTTGAGGGCATCCCGATTAAGCGGTATTTATGTTTCACTTCTGTATAATTCGCCACTAAAATATTTCGAGACCGCATACTCGGTGTGCCGTCTACATTCATTAAAGGTTACGATCATGGCAAGAAAATGTTCAGTAAGTGGCAAAGGTCCACTGGTAGGCAACAATGTGTCTCACGCTAACAACAAGACAAAAAGAAGACAGCTTCCAAACCTCAGATCTGTAAAGATCACGCTTGAGGACGGTACGACTAAGCGTATCAAAGTAGCAGCTTCCACACTCAGAACAATGAAGAAAAAAGCTGCCCAAGCTGCTGCAGCTAACTAATTTCTCAGATAGGAGAGGGTATACTCTCTTATCATGACCTCATTCGAAAAGTTCAAAAAGTTTCTCGGCTGGAGAAGCGCACCCAAACCACATATTACCCTCAATGACGAATACTACGGTCATTTAGCCCCCTTTAGACTTCCCCTCATACTTACAGTACTGATCATGTTGATCGGAACGATCGGTTATATGGTCATCGACCATTTCCCCTTGATGGATGCCATCTACCAGACAGGGATCACATTTACGACTGTAGGTTTCGGAGAGATACGCCCTATTTCCGATATGGGACGTATCTTCACCATCACCCTGATCATCTTCGGATTCGTTGTCTTCTCCATCGCGGTGGGGATCATTGCCGAAGTGGTCAAGAAGGGGGAGTTCCAAAAAACCGCCAAGGAGCGAAAGATGCTATATGAGATCGCCAGGCTCAAACACCACTTTGTCGTCTGTTATCACAATGAGTTCACCATTCAAGTGACCAAACAGCTGCGTGCCAACCACATCCCTTTTGTCGTAGTCGATCCGCGTGAAGACCTCGAAGAGGTCGCCAAGAAGTACCACTACCCCTACTTTGTAACCGCCGAAGCGCATACGGAAGAAGGCATACTCAAATCCCATCTCTCTTCTGCCAAAGGGGTCATTACCCTTGCAGACAATGTGGCCGACAACATCGCCGTCATTGCCTCTGCCAGACTTTATGAGAAAGAGATTGGGCGGATGCGTAAATATCTTGTCATCGCCAACGCCAAAAGCCAGGAAGATGAGACCAAACTGCTCAAGCTCGGTGCGGACAAGGTCGTCACCGCGACCAAGCTGATGGCACAGCGCATCAATGCCATGGCGGCACGGCCGGATATGGAAAATATTCTGCAGGAGTTCCTCTACAAAAAAGATACCCCGCTGGATATGGAAGAGGCGAGAGTCTCCAAAACCTCCTGGCTGACACTCAAGAAGATCAAATCGGCCCGTCTGCGTGACATTGCCAACGTCACGGTCATCGGTATCCGCCAAAAGGACGGTAAGTTCATCCCCATGCCCAAAGGTGATACCATTATCATGCCTGAATCAAAACTGCTTTTGATCGGAACCGGTGAAGGAATACGTAAGGCCAAGAAAATCATCAGGAAGAAAGAGAAGCCTGAAGAGCTCAAATATATTTGAGCTCTTTAGTGCATAATTAATAGTGAATAGTGAATAGTTTTGGTATGCTTTTTCTTTCGAAAAAGCTTTTACTTAAAAGGTAACTCATGTCTAAGTATATCATTCAACCAAGAGAAAACGGGCTGGAGAGTGTAGCCGGATTTTTCTGCGATGCCGTTAATGTCGGGATGCGTCCCAACACCGATCAGGGGGATGTGGCGTTCATCCGTTCAGAGGTACCCTGCGATATTGCTGCTGTTTTTACCACCAACCGTTTTCAGGCAGCGCCTATCAAACACTTTCAACGCTATGGTGATGACTTTCAAACCGATTTCGTGCTTATCAATGCCAAAAATGCCAATGCCATGACAGGACAGAAGGGGATCGAAGACATTGACACCATTTTGTCAACACTACAAAACAAGCTCCCTGTCACCAATCCTGTGATGAGTTCTACAGGGGTCATTGGCTACCGTCTGCCTGTTGACAAGATCGTCACTGCTTTTGACAGACTTGACTTCAATGCCTGCAACTCCGACAAAGCCGCGCGGGCTATCATGACAACCGACAGTTTCAAAAAAGAGCTTGCCTACCGCGTAAAACTCCCCGATGGCAGCCACTTCAACATCGCAGCCATCTGTAAGGGTGCAGGGATGATCAACCCCGCTATGGCAACGATGCTCTGCTTCATCGTCACCGATGCGGACATTCCCAAAGCCGATATGAAAAGCCTGCTGCATGAGGGTACCGAACACTCCTTCAACCGCATCTCGGTTGACGGTGACACCTCTACCAATGACACCGTCATGCTGCTTGCCAACAAACAAAGCGGTGTATACAACAAAGAGGCTTTCTCGAAAGTGCTCAATACTATGATGTTTGAACTTGCGATGATGATCCTGCGGGATGGTGAAGGCGCGAACAAAGTAGTGGCTTTCGAGGTCAAAGGAGCCAAGAGTAATGAAGAGGCACGCATTGCTGCGACGGCACTAAGCAACTCCCTGCTTGTCAAAACGGCGCTCTTCGGAGAAGATCCCAACTGGGGACGCATCGCCTCTACCATCGGTGCCAGCGGTGTGACCTGTGATGATACGACACTGACCATCCACTATGACGATCTGCTCATCTACTCAAACGAGTACCGTGAACTTGACACGGCACGGGAAGAAGAAGCCTACAAGATCATGAAGCAGGAGCGCTTCACTGTAACCTGTGATCTTGGGCTTGGAGAGGGGAACTATACCACATACGGGTGTGACTTGAGCTATGAATATGTCAAGATCAATGCGGAGTACAGGACTTAAAGGTAGAGCGGTTCAGTCTCCCATTTACCCCCATCTAACCACAAAACAGATATAATACGAAAAATAAACACAGGAGCGCCCTATGCTACACGAATACAGAGACGAAATCCACGAACTGAAACAAGAGAATGCACACTTTGCGAAGATCTTTGAAAAACACAACGAGCTTGACGACAAGATCGCCAAAGCAGAAAACGGTGATATTCCTATGACTGATATGGAGATCGAGACACTCAAAAAAGAGAAGCTTCTACTCAAAGACGAAGCCTACAAAATGATCATGGATTACAGAAAAAGCAAACAGGCTTAATTTCAGGTGGGCATCTGCCCACCCCCTCTTCTTCCCTATCTACCTACTCTGACACAGTTCAATTACTATTTTCAAAAGATAACCGTTATGAAACCATTTCACACTATACCTGCCATTCCGAAAGCACTGATCGACACACTGAAGCAGCAGGGATTTACCATGATGACCCCCATTCAGGAGAAAGCCATTCCTGCTGTGCTCTCGCATCAAGACATACTGGCACAGTCCAAAACCGGTTCAGGGAAAACCCTCGCTTTTGGTTTGCCACTGGTAATGAATACAGATACATCACTGCAAACCCCACAACATCTGGTCATTACTCCTACACGGGAACTGGCACAACAGATTGCAGAGGTACTCAGGCGGTTGGCGGCATACAAAGCAAATCTCAAGGTTGTTACACTTTATGGCGGTGTACCGCTGCGTCAACAGGCAGATTCGCTTGCCAAAGGGGCACATATCCTTATAGGGACTCCCGGACGGCTGATGGATCATCTTGGCAAAGG
>JAJRRK010000008.1 GCA_024279555.1 Campylobacterales bacterium | reverse complement strand
GACAGATCGTTCCCGTGATGCGAAAGCAGGGATATGGCAAGATCATCCAGCACTCCTCTGTGTTGGGACTTGTCTCGCTCTTTGGACGGGGTGCCTACAATGCCAGCAAATATGCCATAGAGGGGCTCACCGATACCCTACGGCTGGAACTGGCAGATACAAACATTCATGCCGTACTGCTTAACACGGGTCCCATCACCAGCCACTTCAGACAAAATGCGCTGCAAAAGCTCAAAGAGAACATCGATATTGAACATTCACGCTTCAAGGAGAGGTATGAAAAGTCCCTCCAAGCAAAAAAGAGTGAAGTGCCGTTCAACGAAGAGGCCGATGCCGTTGCGCGTGTGGTGCACCATATCATCCTCTCCGACAACCCAAAACCGCGTTACTACATCACCAAAGCGACCTATCTTTTAGGCTATTTAAAGCGGATTTTGAGTACAACTTTACTCGATAGAATATTACTGAAGATAGGATGAACATGGATACGATACGCATTGGTGTGGTAACGACAAGCGACAGGGCTTCACAGGGTATCTACGAGGATATTTCGGGTGTGGCAATCATGGACACGATGAAGGAGTACCTGCTCAACGAGTGTGAGTATGAGTACCGCTGTATTCCTGATGAACAGAGCGTTATCGAAACGACACTCATCGAACTCTCTCGAGACAAGGACTGTGACCTCATTGTCACCACCGGTGGTACGGGACCGGCTCCCAGAGATGTAACAACTGAAGCAACCGAGAATGTCTGCCAGAAACTCCTTCCGGGCTTTGGAGAGCAGATGAGGGCAGTCAGCCTTCAGTATGTGCCTACGGCGATTCTCTCCCGTCAGACAGCGGGTATTTGTAACGGATCGCTCATCATCAACCTGCCGGGTAAGCCCAAATCCATTAGAGAGTGCCTCGATGCGGTATTCCCTGCGGTACCGTACTGCATTGACCTCATAGGCGGCCGCTACATGGAAGCCAACGAATCGGTCATCAAGGTATTTAGACCTAAAGCCAAGTAGGGTGACACTAAGCGCCACCAAAAGGAGCCCGTTATGGATATGCAACTGATCGAAAAGAACATCAACGAGATCATCGCATCATTGGAAAAAGAGGTGATGGCGATCGTGACCGATGAGACCATCGACAAGCAGTTCACCAACACCCATCTCAAACCGCTTGCCTCCACCAAAAAGATACTGCTCAACGCCCTTGACAGCATTCAGATGGTAGAGAGGCTCTACAAAGAGGACTTGGAGAAACTTAAAAGTGAATAATCTGACGCTGATACTTATTTTTCTTGTGACACTTGTGCTCTTTTTCTGGGGTGTCTGGAAGGCACTCAGAACGCAGAGAGTCATCTATATGACAGCAATGATTCCTTTCTTTGCTCTAATGATCGGGATATTCTTTCTCTAATCTCGTGTCGAGGTCATACCCGCACCCAACCAATCCTGCATACCGCCGCGGTACCATTTGAGTTTTTCTGCGGGGTATCCTATCTCCAGCAGTGCGAAGATCATACTGGGTGACTGGCTACACCATGGGCCGTTACAGAAAAGCACCAGCGTTTTTGCCTTGCTGAAGTCATACTCTCCCTCTTTGTCTTTAGTGACACCCAGATGCTTGAGTGCATACTCGAAGTGAAATTCATAGTCATCGCGGTATTTGAAATAACGAAACGGCATGTTGATCGCTCCGGGGATCGTACGGTATTCATACCACTCTTCATTGCGGCTGTCGATAAGAAGGATGTTTTTGTCTGTCTGCATCTCTTGGAGTGTTGCCAGCACCTCCAACTCACCATAGGTTTCAAGGTCGTGGTCAAGATGCATCGGCAGGAGTTTGCCTTTAGTATGGACATAGGTCGATTTGCAGGGCTCCGGTACTTTGGGGCTGGCGTAGTTTCCTGTCCAGAGCATGTTGTTGTTAATGGGGATATGTTTGCATATATCGGGGATGATGCGTTTGACATGGTAGCTTTTACCGTTGCTCTTGACGGTTACACCCCGGTGCTCAATGTCTTGTGCAGGAAGAAATAGAGGAAGAAGGATAAAAAGAATCAAGTATATTTGATGTGTTTTCATGGAGTGGATACTCCTTTTTGATTTGATCATACCGCCACAGTGTGTAATCTGTGTGCAGCAGTATGGATTATACGTCAGTAGCGACTTTGTAGGTCGGGTCATCTTCCTCGTAGGTACAGAACGGTCCTGCGATCTTCAGTGTCTTTTTACAGTCTTCTGAGAGGTGTCTGAGTGTCAGTTTTTTGCCTGCTTTTTTGTACTTCAGTGTCAATGCGTCAATGGCTTCGGCACCCGAAGAGTCCATAACCCTTGCTTTTTTGAAGTCGACGACCACTTCGTGGGGATCATTATCCACATCGAACTGTTCGTTGAAAGAGGTCACCGAGCCGAAAAAGAGAGGGCCGTCAAGTTCATAGATCTTCTTGTTGCCTTCCATTTTTGTTTGGGCATAGATCTTGGCATGTTTCCACGCAAAGACCAGTGCAGAGATGATAATGCCGGCAATGACCGCCACGGCAAGGTCAGCGAAGATCGTGATGATGGTAACGACAATGAGCACAAAGGCATCAGATTTGGGCATGTGTTTGATGCGTTTGAGCGAAGAGAATTCAAAGGTTCCGATGCTCACCATGAACATAATCCCCACCAACACGGCGATGGGTATGGCGGAGATGACATTGGAGAAGCTTACCACCAGTGTAATGAGCAAAATCGCCGCAGTAAACGAAGAGAGTCTGCCCAGACCTCCTGAGGTGAAGTTGATGACCGACTGCCCGATCATCGCACACCCTGCCATACCGCCAAAGAGTCCGGCAGTAGTATTGCCAAGCCCCAGTGCGACACACTCTTTGTTTCCTGAACCGCGTTTGCCACCCATCTCATCCAGTACCGAGAGTGTCAACAGCGACTCGATGAGCCCAACCAATGCCACGATGACTGCCGTGGAGAGGATGACGGTAATGGACTCCCAACTTGTAAGCAGTTGCCAGTTGGGCATCACGAAATGGGGGAGTGAGACATGGGAGAGGTCTGCCATATCGCCAACGGTCTTGGTGTCGATATGACCGAAGTAGACCACCAATGTAATGACGACGATAGCGACCAGCCCTGCCGGCACGGCTTTGCTCAATTTGGGAAGGTACTGCATGGTCAGCATGGTTGCCGCAATGATGATGTACATGACATAGTTCTCTCTCAAACTCGCCTTGATGATCTCGATCCACGAGTCATACTGCTCCATATGTGCCGGAGCGAGGAAGGGCAGCTGTGCCAGGGCAATGACGATGGCAAGACCGTTGACAAAGCCAAAGAGCGCAGGCTGGGGTACCAGACGGATGAACTTTCCCATCTTCAGCAGCCCGATAGCGATTTGAATGAGTCCTGCGATGATGGAGGTGATGAGAATGTAGTGCAATACCATCATCGAGAGCGCTTCGGCATCAAGGCCTGGGTAGTGCTGTTTCACCCACAGCCCAAGCGAGACAAAAACCACTGCGACCGAGCCTGTAGCACCTGAGATCATTCCCGGTTTACCCCCAAGCAGTGAGGTAATAAGCCCGATGATAAACGCCGCATAAAGCCCCACCACGGGAGAGACACCGGCAATAAAAGAGAAGGCGATCGCCTCGGGAACGAGCGCGACCGCTACGAGTGCACCCGAGAGAATGTCGTTCTTGATGTTCTGTTTGGAGTAGCGTTGTAAATCGACCACATACGATCCTTATGGAAAAATTTCGGCATTTTACCATAAGTGTGTGGTAGGGGAGGTTATATCATCTCTCATAATCTTCATAACTTTTAGGATATTGTGTAACCGCTTTGGTTTCACCATTTTGTGTGATTATTATGGGTCTATGAGTCTCGTTGATATATTTAATGTTTTACTTTTTAGATAGTGTCATAGTAACGATCAAGCTGTGCGGTACTAACGAATCGCAGCGAAGTTTGCGTCCGAACAAGCGTTTTATCAGAAGCCAATTTTACCTTGAATGGGTGGACGAATAACCTCATAAACCTTTTCAATTTCGTAGCGGCGATCCACAACTTCACCATCAAAACCATATGAAATTTCCTCATATAGCATAACCTTAAGCGAATCCCCTGGGCGCACGTCTTCGTTTCTACTCTGAAATTTTTCAAGCCATTCCGAATCGGTTACTTTTGCTTCAATTGCTCTTCCATCGTATTTAAATTGCCATTTTGACGTACCTAAATAATCTGGTTTTTTAACCTTTAATATCTTCTCGCCTGAAGATTTGATAACTTCTTTTGTAAGAACCTCACGAATAACCTCATTAGAAATATCAAAATCTTTATTTATGGGAAGACTATGGCCATCATATTCATATAAAGCAAAATCATTCTCTTCAAGATGCTCTAGACTTTCCTTTATATGGTGGATGTCATTCATTAGAACTTCTGCTGAAGGTGATACATACGCAGGAAGTAACTTTAAGTCAGTATCTTCAGCTGCCTCTTTCAGCCTATTTTCTAAAACACGAACATCGTCACGACTTTCGATATTGTTTCTTTCTTTCAACCACTCTAACACTATGTATTTTGCTTTAAGAAGGAAATGTCCAATTATTTTTTTCCATTCAGAATTTCTCAGTGCTTCATCTGGAATACCCTGAATAATATCTCTTAGTCTTGCTTTTATTGATCCTGACTCAATTTCATCTAAAACTAGCGACGTAGAAAGCGAAATATTAAATGAGGATAAAATATGTGAATCTAATGACTGGAACGACTCAATAAGACCAGACATTGCCTTAAATGGTCGTGTTGGATCGCCTTCACCACGAACAAAATCTATCTTAAGCTCAAAATCAAAATTATTATTTTCTTCTTCCATGGATTTACCTTTTGGCTTCTTACTATTTATTCAAGGAACATTATAGGCACTTCAGCCTTAAAATCCATGATTAACAGCATATACAAAATGTCTGTTAAAAACGAAAAAAAAGGGTAAATATAGGGCGGTGAACAAAAAATACAGTTGGATTACAGTGAGATACCCAATCCTGGTACATCAGCAAGCACAATATGACTCTCATCGAAGCTTGTATCGCTTTTTGTAGGGTGTGAAGCGAGCAGGGCGACCGCATCGAGATCGAGCATGGTAATAGTGTCAGCCTTCGCCGATGCCACATGTACCCCCGCCGCGACAGAGATGGGGCCTTCGAGCATGCAGCCTATCATGCACTTGATCTGATAGTCGTGACAGAGGTCCGCAAGTGCAAGTGCTTTGGAGATACCGCCGGTCTTTGCCAGCTTGATGTTGATGTAGTCGACCGCTTCCATCTCCAGAAGCTTTTTGGCATCATGAAGTGAAAAGACCGACTCATCGGCAAGTAGGGGGGTCTCTACCCGCTCTTTAATATATTTGAGCCCCTCTATGTCTTCAGCAGCCACGGGCTGTTCGATGAACTCTGCAATGATCCCTTTGTGTTCGAGTGTCTGCAGCAAGGTCACACTCTCTTGTGGGCTCCAGCCCTGGTTGGCATCAAGGCGGAGTGAAATGTGTGTAGGTAGAGCATCATAGATAGCGATGATACGCTGGGCATCTGTTTCCGGATCGCTTCCGATCTTGATTTTGAGGGTGTCATATCCGAGTGTGACCGCGTTGAGACTCTCTTCGATCATCTGCGCTGTTTCACCCATGCTGATGGTGATGTCCGTGGTAAATTCTTTTTTTGTTCCCCCAAGCATACGGTAAAGCGGTTGTGCTTCTGACTTGGCTTTGAGGTCATAGAGTGCGATCTCCAGTGCCGATTTGGCAGTGGTGTTGTGTTTGATGACGCTATGGAGGGTATGAATAAGCTTATCAAAGCCTTCCATCTCTTTGCCTATTAGGTATGGCGAGATGAAATCGACAGCCGACTCCATGGCACCAAGCGTCTCTCCGGTGATCTGCGGTGTGGGTGCTCCCTCTCCGTAACCCACCATGCCGTTGTCGCACTCAATGATGACTACAATGTCCTCCAGTGCATCAACACGCCGCAAAGAGGTGACAAAAGGGGTTTTTAAGGGTGCTTTGAGCCGGGCAGTGCGAATGGATGTGATCTTCATCTCTATACCAACGCTTCCCACTCTTCGATCTGTCGGATGTTGGCTGCAAGGGTTTTGATCTGCTGTGCCAGTCTTTCCCGTTCTTCTTCTATGAGACCTTCCTCTACAGTGTCTTGGGCATGTTCAAGATCAAGCTGAAGCGATTTGCGTTTAGTGAGTAGTTTTTCTTTCAATGCAATATATTCTTCTTTTTTGGCGATCTCTTGCCGTTGTTCTTCGGTTAATGGCATCATGAATTCCTTTTTAAGAGATATGGGCACATCTAATAACCCTGTATACCCATAACATTGCAAGCTTTCGTTCAGGCAAGGCACTCACTTGAAGGACTAGCCGTAGCTAATTCGAAAGTGAGTAACGCCGCATGGGCGAAAGCTTGCATTGCCCGTAGGGTGGGTTTTGCAAACGCAATCTGTGCCCAACGGAAATGCCTCTTGCACAATCTCACATTTGCAAAGCCCATTATGGGTATGCAGGGTTTCTAGAGGTGCCCATATAATACAATAAAGTTGATTGTATTACTCACAATTGATACACAGTAGCGTGTTACACTCCGATATTATAGGCTAAAGGATATTCATGAAAAGAACAAAACATTGGTTGATGGCAACAGCAGTGGTCTCTACACTCTTTTTCAACGGGTGTACGCCACAACAGCAGGCATTTGCAGCAGGTACAGCAGTCGGTGGTGTTGTAGGTGCTGCAATTATGTCAGATTATCCGCGCTATTATGATAGACCATTTTATTTCTACCGAGGACACTACTATTATGGTGGATATTATCGTAACGGTTACTACTATTACCGGGGGCGAAGATTCTATGGCGGGCACTATTATCACCGTGGATACCGCTACTATAACGGACGGCGCTACCGTGCAAGACCCGGCTACTACGGTTACTACCGTAACAGGACCGAGTATGAACGGTACCATCGTCAAAGAAGAGGCGGTTCAGGCTATTACAATGGTCGTACCAACCGATATAGTAGTACTGCAACACAAACCAGACCTGCGTATAACATATACCGATAGTCAGCGGTCGTCTTATGTGGCGATCGTCTCCAACACCTTCCCTACCATCAACCCTCCAAATGTTCCTACAATATAACCCATCATTGCCATCAATACCCCAATGGGGATGAGCGCCTTGGAGTAGGCTGACGCAAGGATGGGTGCGGAGGCTACCCCGCCGATGTTCGCCAGTGAAGCAACCCCCAAAGAGAAGAGGTCGAGCTTAAACAGTTTGGCAAAAAGAACCATGACCGCTACATGAATGGCGATGATCGCAAATCCCGCGGTTATATAGAGCGGAGCTTCCGTCAATTCGGCAAAGTTGGCGCGGGAGGCGATGAGCGCGACAATGAGGTAGAGCAGTGCCGTCCCAAGCTGTGATGCGCCGCCCAGTTTTGCTATCGGTGTCATGGCACCGATGATCCCGGCGACTGTCGCAATGATCACGACCCATGTGGTATGGGTAAGAAAGTCGGTCGTAGGTAGAAAATCGGCGCTGTACTGTGAAAAGAGTGAAACGGTGGCTGCAGCCGTCAGCAATATCCCCATTGAAGTGAGAGTCGCTTTGCTTCGGCTTTGCTCTTTTTGCGCCAATCTTTCGCCTACACGGTCAATGAGCGTCGTATCTGCACCGCTCCATCGGTTGAATCGTTGGGCGAAGGGAACCAGTGCGAGCAGTATCATGACCCAGATCGCATAATCGACAGAGTCAATGAGCAGTGCATAACCCATATCGGCATCGGGAAGTTCCAGTGCACCCTGAATGGCGACCATGTTCCCCGTACCGCCCATCCATGAGCCTGACAGCGCGGCAAAGGGTTTCCACGCCTCTTTGTCAAATGCTACATGAAAGAGGGCGAACATACCGATGAAGCCCAGTGCGATGCTCACCGTTGCCAGAAAGAATGTCAGCAGCATTTTTTTGCCAAGCTTGAGGATTTCACGCATATCGGCAGAAAGAAGCATCAAAAAGATCATTGCAGGCAATAGGTTGCTCTTGAGTATCTTGTAGAGTGCCGTGATCTCGGGAGACTTTTGCCATACTCCCAGTGTAGAGAGTAGCATGACAAGAAAGTAGAGGATCACGATGGAGGGGAGATAGTCAAATACCCTATGTCGGCTCCTCTTCTCTATATAGACAATGGCAGCCGTGAGTGCGGCAAGGAGTGCAAGATAGACGTAGCCGTTCGTGATCATAGGATACCTTTGTTAATATTATAAAATATATGGTATAAAATAGCGTGTTTTCTCCCGGTACTCACGGTAACATGCATCATGCGCCATCCAAAGACGCTCTTCACGCGATGCCTTGAGATAGAGCACAACAACAAGAGCAAACCACAACACCCATAGGTACCACACAGGATAGAAAAGAACGACCCCCAACTGCATCAGGATCACTGAAGTGTACATCGGGTGGCGTATGTAGCGGTAGAGTCCGTGCGTAACCAGCCTGCACCCCTCTTTAAGTTCGGGAACAATATTGAAGTTATCGGCAGGGTGGTGCTTGATTGCCCAAAGCCCAATGGCAATGCCTGCAAGCAGTATGATGACGGCAAAGGGTTTAAAAATCGCGTGCGGTATCATCAGCATGACCATGACGATGATCAATCCAAACTGAAGCCCAACCAGCAGCTGTGGATATCCCAGTCTCATAGTAGTCCCAATCCTTTGGCACGGATGGCTTCATGTTTGTGGAACTGATAGGTGCTGAAGTCCTTGGTCTCCGGCTCAATGAGCACGATATGTTTCTCCTTAAGCATCTCCAGATAGGCACGACTTTGGTTTAGAATAAGCAGTCGCATGGAGCGTTCGAACATCTCAAGCACATTGTGGGTCTTGAAGAAGTTGTCAGGCAGCGCCTTTTCAAACGAGTGTTTCCCCAATACATCGACCGCGAGTATATGTCTGTGAGAAGCTTCAAGTACGCCGAGGTTCTCACATAAAAAACCGTCTCCATAGACTTCACCTTGTATGGTATGCTCTTCAAACACACCGGGGATCGCCATGGTCGCAAGTACCGCATCTTTGATATAGACATCATCGTGTTGGTTAAAGACACGCTTCTCTCCCGTTTTTAGATGGGTGGTGATGAGTTTGAGCGGAATATCTGCATCTTTCATTTTACGCTTGCCAAAAAGTGTCTCGAAGATCTCAGCGATCTTGTCGTTGTCCACAATGGCATTGCCGGAAAAGGAGAATTTGATCCAGTTGGAGACTTTGACAAAGGTGCGTATCTGGGTATAGATCTCCACCTCCTTCATCCCAATGGCAAGGCAGGCTCCGATGATACCGCCCATACTGGTACCGATGATCTCCGCAGGCTTGAGACCTTTGGCTTCCATATCGTGAAGCACACCAAGATGTGCGATACCCAGCGCGCCGCCACCGGAGAGAACCAAAGAGAATGCTTTTTCGTGAAGTGTTTGAATCATAGGGGTATTATAGCAAAGAAGCCGATGAAATTGATTTGAGGGACAAAAGTCCCGTTTTTGAAGGTGTTACGCGGTTTCTGTATAGAGATGCGTCGCTTTTTGAACATGGAAGTTCAGACCGATCTCCTCTTCGGTACAACCTAGTGCTAATGCAACCATCTGCGGCATATGGAGTACCGGCAGCTCTACATCACGCCCGATGACATGACCGATGTCGTCCTGATAGGTATCCATCTTGAGATGACAAAGCGGGCAGGGGGTGACCATGAGGTCGGCGTTGTTGTCGATGGCGTCGACCATCGCGTTTCCTGCAAGAACTTCGGAAGTATGGTTCGCCTGAAGCTCCACATGGAAACCGCAGCACTTGTTCTTGTGATCATAATCGACAGGGTGTCCCTCAAGCGCTTCGATGAGCTGATCGAGAGAAGTCGGGTTGTAGGGGTTCTCACCGCCGTTGGCATCGTGATGAAGCTCGGACGGGCGGATGTTGTGACAGCCGTAGAATGGTGCAATGTTAAACTGGCTGAGCGGTACTTTGACCTTGTCTTTGATGTTGTCGAGTCCATACTCATCAATGAGACAGTAGAGGAAGTGTTTGATCTCGCTGGTTCCCTTGTACTCCAGACCGACCTCCGCCAGTTTTTCGTTGACGCGCGCCTTGAGCTCGGGGTCGTTGTCGAGCGCATGCTTGGTCATGGCGGAGTTGAGCTGACAAGTGTTACAGATAGTGATCATTGTCAGGCCCAGTTTCTCGGCATAACAGATGTTACGCGCGTTGAGCACATGCGCGAGGAATTCGTCAAAGTCCTGAAGGTGGCTTGCGCCACAGCAGCTTGCCTCTTCGAGGATGGTGATCTCGATACCCAGCTTCTCTGCCACTGCAAGGGTGGATGAGAGCAGTTCGGGTGTGGACTGCTTTGCGGTACATCCGGTAAATAGTGCATATTTTAGTTTACTCATCATATCTCCTTACAGTTTGTTGGTCATTGAAATTTCGATGAGCTTCTGGATTTCATCGAGATTCTTGGATTTTGGTACATTGTCTACGAACGGCAGTGAGTCGCTAAAGTGGATCTTGCCTGCTTTGAGCATCTTGATCGCTGTTTTGAGGTGTTTGTACATACCGAGGTACCCCTCAGAGTAGATGACAATATCCGCCTCATCGAGGAAACCGTGCTTCTTGATACTGCGTACAAAGCCTTCCGCATGGCGTGTCGCGACATTGCTCACAGCGACTTTCTGCTCAAACTGCATGTTATGCAGCTTGGTGATCTTTTCGATCGGATTGATCTCTTTGGGGCACGCTTCGGCACACTCAAAACACTTCACACAGTCCCAGACACCCGGACCCATCTGTGCAGTGAGTTCAAGTCTCTCTCTGCCCGCTTCGTCACGTGTATCGACGGTAAAGCGGTAAGCGGCATTGAATGCGGCAGGGCCAAGGTAGTCTTCGTTGACCTCGACGACCGGACAGGCGTAGTGACAGTTGCCACACTGGATACAGAGGTCGGAGTCGAGGAATTTGTTGAACTCCTCAATGCTCTGTTTGCTCTCTGTTTCAGGATGTGGATCGACTTCAGTCACAACATAGGGCTTCACTTGGGCATGTTTGTCCCAGAAGTCTTTTTTGTCGATGATCATGTCTTTGACCGCGCGTTTTTTGCTCTGCGGCTCGATGATCAGTTCGTTGCCAAAAAGCGCTACCAGTTCCAGCGCATTTTGCTTACAGGCAAGTGTGGCACGTCCGTTGACTTTGATGCCGCACGCGCCGCAGATGCCGTGACGGCACGAGCGTCTGTAAGAGAAACTACCGTCATGCTCCCACTTGATGCGGTTGAGCAGGTCGAGCATAAGCTCATCCTTGCCCACTTCCATCTCGTAGTGCTTGTAGTAGGGCAGGTAGTCCGTCTCAGCGTTAAATCTGAATGTCTTGAGGGTCACTTTGACCGTGTCTGGTCGTGAGTGTTCTATCTCATCTGTATTAAATGGTTCATATTCTTCAGTATGTGTACTCATGCGACCCTCCTTAATATGATCTTTCTTTTGGTTCGAATTTGCCGAGTGTAACCTCGCCCCATTCTGTTGTGATGTTGAAGTTCTCATCCATATAGGCATAGGTATGCTTGAGGAATCTCTCATCATCTCTTTGCGGGAAGTCTTCTCTGTAGTGTCCGCCTCGGCTCTCTTCACGGTTGAGCGCGCCTATAACAATGAATTTGCTAAACTCCAGCATGTGCCCAAGCTCCAGCGCCTCTTGAAGATCAGTATTGAAAGTGTTGGATTTATCGTCGATGCGGATATGCTTGTAGCGCTCCAGCAGTTCATCGATAAGCTTGAGCTGTCGTTCAAGAGACTCTTTGCTTCTAAAGACACCCGCATTGGCCGTCATACCGTTTTGAAGCTCTTCTCTGATACCCGGTACCGTCTCCGTTCCGTTGGAGCGTTTGACACGATCAAGCTCCTCAAGCATTCTGTCTGCATCTGCAACGGTTGCTTTTTTGAGTTCGACACCTTCATCAAGCGCTTTGATCATAGTTTCACCCGCATGGCGACCAAAGAGCAGTGCTTCAAGTACGGAGTTTGCCCCCAGTCTGTTCGCACCGTGTACGGAGACACAGCTACACTCACCTGCTGCATAGAAACCTTCTACCAGATCGCCCGCTGCGTTCTTCTGTACCTGACAGTTGATATTGGTAGGGATACCGCCCATGGAGTAGTGTGCTGTCGCAGAGATGTGGATGGGCTCTTTGAGCATGTCCTGCCCCTGGAAAGCGATGGCAAGCTCACGCAGTTCAGGCAAACGCTCGAGAATGATCTCTTTGGGCAGATGCGTCAGGTCGAGTTTGACCGACTGACCGTCTTTACCCACACCGCGTCCCTGGCGTACCTCTTCCATGATGGCACGGGAGACGACATCTCGTGAGGCAAGCTCAAGCGCATTGGGTGCGTATTTCTCCATAAAACGCTCGCCTTTGGAGTTGAAGAGTCTTCCCCCTTCACCCCGTGCCGCTTCAGAGATGAGAACCCCCGAACCGCCCAGTCCACTTGGGTGGAACTGCACAAACTCCATATCTTCCAACGGCAGACCATGTCTGGCTACAATGGAGAGAGAATCGCCCGTGTTGGCATGAGCATTGGAGTTGAAGCGGTAGGCTCTGGCGTGTCCGCCGGTAGCAAACATCACCACTTTGGCATTGAAGATTGCCGGTTCGGAGTTTCTTATATTGTAAGCAGAAACTCCGTAGGCTTTGCCATCTTCATAAAGCAGATCGGCACAGTACCACTCGTCAAAGACTTCGATGCCTGCGCGGAACGCTTGCTCGTAGATTGCCTGAAGGACCGCAAGTCCGGTTCTGTCTTTGGCGTAACATGCTCTGGGTTTGCTCTGACCCCCGAAAGGACGAATTGCGATGTTGCCTTCTTCGTCTCTTGAAAATACTGCACCCATTCTCTCCGCCCAGCGGATCGTCTCGGGTGCTTTGGAACACATAAGCTCTACCGCATCCTGATCAGCAAGATAGTCCGAACCTTTGACCGTATCGAACATATGAAGTTCAACCGAGTCCTCTTTGCCCAAAGCGGCGTTGATGCCTCCCTGTGCGGCACCAGAGTGTGATCTCAGTGGGTGAAGTTTGGTGATGACCGCTGTCTTTTTGCCCGCTTCGGTCAACTCTTTGGCAGCAGCCAAACCAGCAAGACCGGCACCGACGATGACAGCATCGTATTCGTAGATTTTAACGTCCATAACGCTTACGTCCTTTTATGTCAGATTTGCTTGATTATAGCGTTTCGTTGGTATCAAATGGATTAATCAAAAGTGAAAAAAGTATGAAAAATGATGAGTGTTACGCCTTGAAAAGAGAATGAAAAGGAGAGTTTATAGGCTGGATAACCCAGCCTGATACATGATATGGAAAAGTGGTTTTTTACGCCACTGCTTCTTTTTGGGAGAGAGATTTGAACGTCTCAAAAGAGAGCAGTGCCAGAGGGATCTCTCGCCCAATGCGCTTTTGGATGCCGGCAAAGTGCTTGTTGAACATATCCAGATCCGCTTTGTCTGCGACAATGAGCACATCCGCACCGCTGTCGAGTGCATCGAGCAGGGTGGTTGCCGCCTTGAGGTAGGCAAGGTTATCCTGTCTGCCAATGAGTGTACGTCCGCAGAGGCGTTTTTCTCTGCCAAAGCGTACGACCTTTGCCCCGGCCGCTTCGATGGCTTCGAACACCTCCTCTTGTGAAGGTGTATCTGCATGCCCCTGATAAAAGGCGACACCAAGACCGCCGACACTCTCGACACTGTGTGCCGCCTGTGCTTCGCGGGAGAGTTTCTCGCTGATCTTTTCGAGAAATTTGTTGGGAGTAGGACGGTCGTACATCGCATGCAGGGCTTCGATGGTTGCGGTATGGTCTTCACCGTTGAACATATTGTTTTCAAACTCGCAGGCATTGAGTCCGTCATATTCGTCGTTGATGGCGGCAAGGATCTCCTCTTTGTGCTCTGAACCGTTCTCGATCATTCTATGTGCTGTCAATAAAACGGCATCACCGATGTACGCATGATTGAACTTGGAACTTTCCGATGCGTAATGCTGCGCATAGAGAGATTCGTAGTATGCCTTATCCTCATCGCTTGCGTATGGAGCCAGCAGTTCAAAGCGCTGCATGAAGTCACTGTCGTTGATGATGAGGCAGTGGTTGGATCGGTAGGAGAGTACCGGCTCTATGAGAAGCTCCGTACCGAGTCTCTCCACGATCTGCGCTACCGGCTCTTCACCTGTCACCACAAGCTCGTTGACCTTGAAGACAAGCTTCTCATCAGGGTAGGCGAAGTCATCGTTCTGTGCTTTGATCTCTTTGAGTATCTCAACGGCTTTGGCATCGCCGTCGAGTGTCACCTTGAAGTTTTTGTAGTAGGGGAGGTAATCTGTTTTGGCATTGAAAAAGAATGCTTTTACATTGAGTGTATGCTGCATGGTCTGTCCTTGTGACTGATATGGTATATATTATAGCGGCAGAGGCTTCCAAATGGGAATGATTTTCTCTTCTTGATGGATATTATGGTTTAATTTGTTACAATTTTGCCGATTACACTATTTATATTACAAATGAAATTGTTTTGTATGTGGTGCTTTTGATCCTACTTTTTTAGAAAAAGTAGGCAAAAATCGTTACTTTTGCAATTGTGCGGACGGTACTCTCGGCACTACTGCCTCCGTATCTGCACAAAGCGTGCAAAAATAACACAAAATTTTGATAAAGTTATGATATTGATGGATAAAGAAGCCTACCTTATTAGTAAATTAAACTCTAAGTACATTGGCGATGATGCCGCTGTGGTGGGAGACAAAATCTACAGCATGGATGCCTTTTTCGAGGGGACGCATTTCAAGCGTGAATGGATGAGTATGGTGCAGATAGGGCGCAAAGCGATCTTGGTGAACCTCTCCGATGCCGTGGCGATGAATGCACATCCGAAATTTGCTTTGGTAACTGTCTCGATCCCGTCTGAGATGACCACAGACGAGATCGATGCGTTGATGGAAAGCATGCACCGTACCACTGCCGAGTACGGCTGTGAGATCATCGGTGGTGACACCATCGGTGGAGACAAGCTGCACTTGAGCATCACCATCATCTCCGAAAGTGAGAACCCTTTGTACAGAAAAGGGCTCAAAGAGGGTGACCTCCTTGCCTACACAGGCAGTCTCGGAGAGAGCAAACGCAACCTTGAAGCGCTCTTTAGAGGTGAAAAGATCGCTGGAAATTCGCGTTTTTATGAACCACAGCTTCGCGCCGACTTCATCTACCGTGCCCGTCCCCACCTGCACTGCGGCATGGACATCTCCGACGGTCTCTACTGCGACACGAACAAAATGCTCGATCTCAACAACAAAGGTATGAAGATATTAGAAAATATTAACGATGATACAGGCTTTAGCGGGGAGGAGTATGAAATGCTTATTGCCTTCGATCCAGTACAAAAAGAAATCATAGAGAGTATTGCGAAAGCAACCGGTACACCTTTGACGATCTTTGCACAAGTGGTGGAGAATGACTTTCGGTTTCCGTGCAAGAGTCACCACTTCGGGTGATCATTTCCAGCGTTTGTTCATTTTGCGTGTCATCGCACTGTTGACCTCGTTTTTCAATGCCTCAGCCTCTGCCCCCAAAAGAAATTTTCCCTTGAATCGTTGCTCTACATTCTCGATGTAGTGTTTCAAAGTACTTTTCTCTTCTTCTGTTACAGGATCACTAAAAAGAAAACGAATAGGGCTCTGTTTGTCAAAACTTTTCTTTGTCGTTTCGACATAAATCCTGCTCTCAATACGGGCTACAGTTCCATTCTCATCCACACGGTACTGCATAACCCTGAAACCGTAGGGGACATCGTAGATGCGTCCCTGTCTGTCCCATTTGGTATAGAGCGTCAGAGTCGTACCATTAACCTCGTAGCTACCTTCTTCGACACTGCGTGCAGAGCAGGTGCCTGTTTTGTCTTCAAGGGTGAGGTTGAAAAGGTGTGTAAGGTTGCCGTTGTCTTCTTCCTGATAAAAACGCGCTACTTTTCCTTTGCTGTCGTAAATATCGTAGCTCTCTTCTATGACGACGATGTCATGTAGCTCATGCAGATAAAGTCGTTTGAATTCTGCACCCATGAGTACTGTCGAGACAAAAAAGAAAAAGAGCATCATATTGCGCATCAAAATTCCTTTGAGAAGTGAAGTAAAAGGTATTATATCATGTTACTGTGTACTCAACGTAGGACGAGACAACATACACATACAGTAGTGTAGGAACTTCTTCTTTGAAAGAAAGGCTTTTTTCTTTCCAATTTTTACAGAAATCCCATTTTTACTATTTTTAGTTTCCTATAATAAAATTATCTGTGATCAAATAATCAATACGGTTATTTTTGAGTGCATTCAAAGCCTCTTCAAATGTATTGATAATAGGCTCTTCGTGGGCATTAAAAGAGGTATTGACCAAGCATGGTATGGCTGTTTGCTCTTCAAATCGATGCAGAATATCATAATATAGAGGATTGTCTTCACGTACAATTGTTTGTGGTCTTGCCGTATTATCCACATGAACGGTCGCCTGTATCTTTTCATGCCACTCTTCTTTCACCTCACAGGTAACAGTCATATATTTCATGGCACGCAGACTTGATTGTGGAAAAGTGAAAACATCATGTACACGCTCTTTTCTAACATAGGGTGCAAAAGGCATAAACTCAGTTCTGCCCAGCCGTTTGTTGACAATATCGTTAATACTTCTATCTCCAGGGTTGATGATGATACTTCTCGCACCTAAAGCTCTTGGTCCATATTCCATCGCTTGTGTGAAAATGGCACAGATTTTGTTATTTTTAAGCAATTCAACACTCTTTTGAACTATGTCCGTATCTGCTACAACAGAGAAGTTTTCCGGAATATCATTTCTGGTTACCTCAAAAAACTCTCCCCAGTAGGGTATTTCCATACCATCCACACAATGCGAGAGGAAGTCATCAAAGCCGTTTTCCTCTATAAGGTATTCAAATACGCCACCAATGACAAGTCCCTCATCTCCCATAGGAGGGAATACAAACATATCTTCTATGAAGTCCAATTCGGAAATACTCTGATTGAGTTTAACATTCGCAAAAACACCACCGCTTAGCCCAATGTTTGTGAAGGGAAAGCGCTCTGCAAGTTTCTTAACAGAAGTAGTCACAACATCTTCAAGTACTATCTGTGCGGCAAATGAAAGATCTTCCCGAGATACTTTTTTAGCAAGATCGAAGATGAAACGTCTGATCTCTTGACCGTTCTTGAAATGTGAACGTATAAATCCATTTTCGTCAATATAGTACTGTTTTCTGATCTTTTCAGATGCTATTGAAGGTTTACCGTAGGCAGCCAAACCGGTAATTTTTCCTTCATGCCTATTTGCCTTGAACCCTAGTGCTTTTGTGACATAACTGTACATCTGTCCAATGGAGTTCAGTTCAGTTTTTCTTTCTGAAGGTAAATCTTCATAGAGAGGGACTAGTCTTTTCCCATCGAAATAATGAATGCTATAATAATCATGATCACCACCTCCATCTGCGGTATAGAGCAGTGCATTTTCCCATTTTTTGGAATAAAAAAGAGTTGGGATAGCATGAGCGAAATGGTGATTATACTGAAAAGTTTTGACATTGTCTCTCATGCCCAGAAAATCAGTAATCTCTTTGAGCAATTTTTCATCATTCCTGAAGTATTTGTAACGCATTCGTTTCAGCCATCTCCAGTGTCTCAGGTGTTTATAATTAAATAGAAAACCGTTGTAAAGAAATACATCTATCTCCTTAAAATCGACGATCTCAGCTATTTTCTGCAGTGAAAGAAGCGGTAGTCGCCTTCCGTCCTGTTTGACACGTGTGAGTCTCTCTTCTTTATAGACAGCGATTCTTTCGTAGTTTTCATAGAGAGATGCTGCAGCGTCATGACCTGCATGTACTGCCAATATTTTCATCGTTATCTCCTATGTAATTTTGAAACTTTTACAAGTATCATACTGAAAAACAATAAAAAGTTTCCCCTCTTACTTTTCTAAAAGAAGCAAACAAGGGATACATTCTACAATATCCTCTGCTTATTGACCGCTGTATCTAGCTGTTTATGTTTCAACCCTCTTCGGCTAGGCATTTTCGTAAAAAAAATATCTCCAAAATGACCTTACGAAAATCATCTCATCACACTATACTTCTCTCATATCAGCATAAGGATGCACAAGATGACAAAAGAAAAAGAAGAAAAACTCCTGAATGCCATAGATACAATAGGTTCATTTATGTTGGTCATGGGTGTTGTTTTGGCACTGATCTTTCTCAGGTAGACAGGTCGTGAGATCATTGAATGCGGAACACATGAGACTGCGATGCTTGCAGCGTCGTATGGCTGAGCACTACAGCGCATATAGAAGAGGAAAGATTTCGCAGCAGGAGTATCTTTGGCGTATCAAACCGATCGACAGGCAGATAGACAGCATTGAGCTCTCCTGTCTTACAAAGCTCAAATGTGAAAGCAGTTGAGTTATGAGAATATCAGACCTTTGCTCTGAGCACTGCTTACTCTTCCGGACAGGTCTGTTTGTCCAGGATCATCTTCACCACATATTCAGAAGCGAGGAAATCAGGCAGGGTTTCACGAAAAGTCTGAAGGGTCTTTCCATCCTCCAAGACAAGGTCTGCATGGTGTCTGAAGTGCATGTTCCGAATGAGTTTATGTGCATCTTCCATCATGGTGGCGACACCCACTTCCTGTATGGCTTTCTGGTTGGCGATAAGGTGGGCGTAATAACGTATGAAAAGTATGGTGGCTGCTTTTTCGTTCATGGCGAAGAAGGAGATGATGTAGTCGCTTCCCATCTCTTCGAATGAGGCGAAGTCATCTGAGCGTAATGCCTTTTCCTTGATCGTATGGTTCATGATCTTCTCAAATGCATCAGGTTTGAGCCTGAGCGAGAAGAGCAGTCCGAAGAACTGCTCTTTGTATTCGCAGACATAAAAGGAGTTGGATGGGTGCAGCGCCCACTCCTTGAAGTGTTCAGGCAACAGCTCGGTAAAAGTGTGATTGAACTCTCTGTCAAGGTCTATGTTGATCTCGATGAACTCATCGATCTTCTCAGAGTTTCTCAGCTGCATGACCACGAGATCATCAGCCCCTATCATCTTCGAGGGAAAATTCAGTATCAGTTCTTTGCTGTTTCCCAAAAGGTTCTTCATGCCTGCTTTGCAGATCAGCTCTTCTGCTTCATCTGCACTGTAGTCTTCCCAGCAGGGAAGGGCAGTGTGGGTCAAGGTCTGAAAATATTTGATAATGCCAACCTGCCTGCTGAGTGTGGGTTTGGTGACCCCTCTCTCCCACTTGCTGACAGTCGTGGTATCGAGACTTTCGAAGCGCTCGTCATCGTGAAGATATAGACCGTGTACCAGCTGCTCCTGCGTCATATGCTGGTGTTCTCTGCATGATCTGAGGTATTCGTTGAAATGCACTGCTCATTCCTGCTCATAAATTGTATAAGTATAGCGAAGATGTAATTAATGAGTTGCATTAGGATGGGCTCTGTGAAATTTATCTAGGAACAACTATGCGTTTTGAAGAAAAAAGCATTATGAAGATATAAGGAGCAGGCGTTCCTCTATCTGTTTTCTACTTGTCGTGTGACACTACGGCGCGCGAGAGCTGAGGGGTAGGCTCTTTGTGTGGCGATCTTCTCTGCAAGCGGGGAGAGTGTCGCTTCATCGAGGGTATCCATGTAGGCATAATTTCGCTGCTTTTGGGCAGCAGGAAGCAGCCCTTTTTTGTGCAGATCACGCAAGATCGCATCGACCATATCGAGTACGGAGGAGACCTTTACGATCTCACACCGTGCATAGCACCTGTCGGGGAAAGAGACCTCCGCCACACGCAGGGTCGGGTCGCTTCCGGGGATCTGCTGTGCACCAAAAAGCGGTTTGGAGCCAACCTTTGCCTCGCAGAAGTGCGGGATATACTTTGCCAAATGTTTGATGGCATTGCGCGTGCGCTCCTCAACCTCTTCTGTGCGCCAAGCAGACTCGATCTTCTCGATGAACTCTGGCTTGAGCTGCGGCTGGCAGCTTATCTTGGTGTTGGCAACAAGTCCATCTTCGTAGAGTGTGATCTCTTTGGTCATTCCGTGCAGTTGGAAGTAGCCTTCGGGGTAGGGGGTGAACTGCCCCATACCGCGCGGCGTACCTCTCTCACCATGGAAAATCACTTCCGGCCAGAGCCCCTCGCAGCAGGACTCCCACTTGCTGACATAGGCGGCTTTGAACTCGACCATGCTTTGGCACGGCACACCGACCATGTCGTCAATGCGTCCGGTTCTGAAACCTGCGGCATTGACCAGATAGTCAAAGATCCCACTCCCGCTTTGTCCGTTCTGCTCAAATGTCACATGCCATTGTTCACCTTGATGCTTTACATCGGTCACTTTGGTTTCAAGTTTGAGATCCACACACCCTATCTGCTCCAGTGCCAGCGATACGCCTGCAGCAAGCCTGAAGAGGTTCAACCCGTATTCCTGTACCAAAATAAGCGGAAACTTGACTTTCTCAAAGTCGATCTGCTTGGCTACGGGGATCATCCACTCATCGAAGGTTTCGGGTTGAGGGACGATCTGCTTCTCTTTGAGCGATTCCAATGCCTCGCGCTCATAGATGCGGTAGTAGTCATTGGGTTTGCCGAGCACTTCATTGGCGGGGTCTTTGGCGATGTGTGCTTTGTACTCCTCCACCAGCAGCTTTAGCCGCGGCAGCAGGTCGGCAGGCTCACCTTTGTCCTCTGTAGGGATGGCGATGACCGTAGGGCGGTAGTCTACAATGAAGGGGTAGTAGCGCAAAAAGTCGATGGATTGTTTGAGTAGGGTCACACACTGTGCATCGGAGATCTCCCGGTAGAGGTTGCCTCCCGCGTGCAGATGACAAAACGGCGGTCCTGTCACCAAACTTTTCTCCTGTTCAAAGAGCGTACACGCAATCCCCATCTGCCCCAGATAGAGCGCCGTGGTTGAACCGGCAACTCCTCCTCCGATAATAGCGACTTTCATCTCTTTGTTTTGTGTCATGGAACGATCCTTTAAAAGATCTCCAGCAGTTTTTCAAAGTCATCAACAACGGCCGCAGGTTCGTATTTTCGCAGGTCTTCACCGTAACTGTAGCCATAGGTAACGGCGACGGCATGTATATTGGCAGCTTTGGCAGCAAGCATATCGTTACCTGAGTCTCCCACCATCACACAGGCTTTTGTCGGAAGCTCCATCATGTCACACATGTGCACTAAAGGCATGGGATCTGGCTTTTTTTTGGGCAGTGTATCGCCCCCAAGAAAAAAGGAGAAGAGATCATCCATACCCAAACGCTGCAAAATAGGCTGAATAAAGCGGTGGGGCTTGTTGGTGATGATAGCAAGGCGGTAGCCGCTGTTCTTCAGTTCTCTGAGCGTTTCAGGCACATGGGGGTAGGGCTGTGTCGCCTCGCAGATATGCTGTTCATAGGCTTCAAGAAATATTGCATGCGCTTCATTGAAAAGCATCTCGTCTATCTGTTCATGCTCCACATCGCGTCTGCCAAACAGTGCGCGCTTGACCAGCATGGCTGAACCGTTACCCACCCAGTCACGGATGGTCTCTACGGGGTAATGTGCTTTGCCAAGCTTCTCGCGCATGATGTTCACAGCGGTAGCAAGGTCGGGCACACTGTCAATGAGCGTACCGTCAAGGTCGAAGAATATGGCTTGTTTTCCTGTGTTTTCCAAAGGTGTGTCCTGTGTACTATGTATGATGATGTGGGATTATACTGATTTTTGGGGAAATGTCAATGGGGGATTGGATTTTCTTTATAGCTTGGTATTTGTGTTTTTTATTTATAGGAGGTAACGACTGAGTTGAGAAATATTT
>JAJRRK010000117.1 GCA_024279555.1 Campylobacterales bacterium | reverse complement strand
TTGTTCCATTGTTATCCTTGCTTTGTTATAATGGAGGTATTATAACAGCAGGATATTAAAATGATAGAGATACCGAATTTCGACACCCTTGACCTTAAACACATTGTCTGCGACTACAACGGTACTATTGCCAAAGACGGCATACTGCTTCCCGAGATCAAAACACTCTTTGCCAAACTCGAAGCGCACTATACCATCCATGTGATCACCGCCGATACATTCGGCAGCGTCAAGTCACAGTTGGAAGGTACATCTGTCACCGTCAAAGTACTTGAAAGTGACGACCACACACAGGAGAAGTCAGACTACGTCAGGTCGCTGGGTGCCTCCCACTGTGTCACGATTGGAAACGGCAACAACGACAAAGCGATGCTCACTGTCGCAGAACTGGGTATTGCGATCATCGGCGGTGAAGGGTGTGCCAAAGATGCGCTGCTTGGTGCCGATCTCTTCTTCTCCAACATTGACGAAGCATTGGAAACACTGCTGCACGAAAAGCGCCTTGTCGCAACTTTAAGACGATAAGCCGTATGATTTAGACATCAAAACCAACAAAAGGATACCCAATGGAGTGTGAATTTCCCACCGTAAACAGCAACAAAGAGGAGATCAGAGAGATCTTCAACAGCGTCAAGACCATCGCCGTGCTCGGTCTCTCCCCAGATGAGAGTAAACCAAGTCACCGCGTTGCCAAATACCTTCAGGAGCAGGGCTACAAGATCGTTCCTGTCTACCCCAAGGAAGAGACTATTTTAGGGGAGAAGGTCTACCGCAGCCTCAAGGAGATCCCCTTCGAGGTCGATATGGTCGACATTTTCCGTAAGCCGGCAGCCTTCGATGCCATCGCCGATGCCTGCATTGAGCGGGGCGATGTGAAAGTCTTCTGGGGACAGCAGGGGCTGGTCAACAATGCCGCTGCTGAGAAAGCCAGAGCCGCAGGAATGAAAGTGGTACAGAACCTCTGTGCGATGGTCGAACACCGCAATATGTAGCACCCTCGTCATCCTCCTCGGGCTTGATCTGGGGATCTGCATGCCATTGGCAATCAGCGCTTATTACCGCACCAATATATAGGGCACCTCTAATAACCACACTTTCAGAACCAAGAAGCTACCCATACAATTTTTTTAATCTGAATTTCAACAATGTTATTACACCACCAATAAATATTAAGATTGTGTGTGAAAATATTACTTATTAAAATTGATGTCAAGTGCCATAAGATATCATCCATCAATGATAGCAATTAAGGGGGTTTTTGGATAGAATTTAGGGAGTATTTAGGTGCGAAAGTTAAGTTTTTCTCTTTACTTTTTGAAAAATTGCATTTCAGATTTAAATTTTGGTAGTATAATCCAAATAAAACTTTGAGAATATTATCTCTTGCCAAATAAACCATAAAGAAAAACCAATAAAATGATCGCATACAACCACAACATCCTGTTTAAATCATCAACTGCAATATATTGCGAATTCGAAAATGAATTGGACACAGTCACCATTGAAGAAAAGCCATTTCCGGAAATATCGAATCATTTCAATCTTAGTGTGCCTTTTTTTAACAATCAGGGACGAGAGGTTTGTCTGTATTCGAATCAAATAGAGGATGATGCGAAGAGTCGCAGGCTATGGGCTTTCGACATCAAGGGTGTTGCTCTATTTTATTGGTACAAAGAAAAAAAAGAGATTAATTATATCGCTTATGAGGATTTTAGCGAAGAGCTTCTTCAGTATTGGGTGCTTCATACTGTACTTCCAGTTTTTTTCACCACAATGGAGTATTATGATTTTCTTCATGCGGGAGCAGTAGAGGTAGACGAAAAACCCATTCTGTTTATTGCAAGCTCTTACGGTGGCAAATCGACTATGACGGATTTCTTTATGAAGCAGGGTCACACGATGATCTCTGACGATAAAGTGGGTGTGTATGAGAAAGATGGGGTCTACTATGCCATCCCTTCTCATTCACACCATAGACCTTATAGGAAAGCGGAAGATATCGGGCTTTTTGTTAAAAACTTTGCAGTAAGACCCAAGCCGATCCAGGCTATCTATCTTTTGATGAAAGCACCTTCTGATGCGTCCGTAGAGATTGCGCCTGTTACCGGGGCAGAGAAGTTGATCGCGCTTAGAAAGCATAGTGAAGTGAATTTTTCTGTTTATAAACCCAAACGACTCAAGTATCTAGGGTTGCTTTCTAAAAAAGTACATCTATTTAGCGTGAAGGTACCCTGGGATACTGAAAGACTGCAAGAAGTTTATGAGAAGATATGCGTACACTGTAGCTATAAGTAAATTTCTAGTACAATAAACAAAAAAGAATTTTTTAATGACACAAAAAAACAGAGACAACAAGACAGACAAGCAGGAGATGCGGATGCAAAAAAAAGAATATAGTCAGCCCACACTAAGAAAATTCGGATTTGTTACGGAAGAAACGCATGGTGGTGGTGGTTCTCTTGTTGATAGTGGCAGCCAGATCAACTGGGGGGATAATGGAAATGGGGGGAATGGCGGATAGTTTAAATAATGAATATTTCTCACATACGAGATATAGCAGGATCTGACTCTTTCTATTATAGTCAGATTGATGGGGATTTTGTATATGCGGAAAAGATAGGTACATTGCTTAACAAAATATCGAGCAAACCGAAACCAAATCTGAATGCAATGCATAATTTTATACATAGAGAATCTGTTTCTCCTCATGAAACGATGTATGAAGGCATTTATCGTCTGCCTCCCGGACACAAATTAACGCTCGAAAACAATATTGTACAAATTTCGAGACACTGGAAACCCGAAGAGATACAGATAGATTACAATATCTCATTTGACGAAGCCACACAAAAATTCCGCCATCTGCTTGAAAAAGTCATTAAAAATCATTTACCCAAAGATGCACCTGTGGGGTGTGAACTCAGCGGTGGTTTTGATTCGAGTTCTGTTTTTTGTATTGCTTCACAGATGCATAGTGATGTGACTGCCTTTGTGATGGACTTCGACCAGCCAAGCTGCAACGAAAGTCACTATGCCGATGCGGTTCTTTCAAACTGCAACTCCAAAGCCATTCGTCACAACTGCAGTAATCTTGACTACAAAAACAAATACAACATGGCGTATAATTATGCATTATCGCCCCACTGGCCGCTCTGGATCACCTTTACAATGTTTGCCCCTCTCATGGAAATCCAGAGAGAGCGTGGTATCAACACGGTTTTTACCGGCCAGTTTGGAGACCATGTGCTATTTGGCCATCCTCTAAGCATTGCAAACTATCTTTATCAGGGGCGAATTGATAGGTTTTTGTACGAATGGTTCAAGCTTGACAATAAATATGCCTGGTCAAAAATGGCATTGAGCAGTATGCTTAGCCCAAAACAAAAAAACTTTCTAAAAAAACTCATCGGCAAAAAAACAATACCTGCCGCAGATAACCCCAGCGACACAAAAAAAGATGTTTACGGCATACTGTCTGTATTGCGTCAAGACAGAATAGACAGAATGAGCAACAATATCCATGCTATGTCCTCCAACAATAATTTTGATAAAGCCGTTAAGGAAAAATACGGCATAAACTATATTGACCCTTTGGGGGATGATGAAATTGTCAATTTTCTTTTTTCACTGCCGTATGAATTTTTCTTTTCTCAGGGTAACTATCGCCATTTTCATATTGAGGCGATGCGGGATCTGTTACCTCAAAAAGTCATCGAAAGAAAAGACAAGGCAGAGTTCAGTGTCATTTTAAAACAGCAGATAGCAGCCATAGACAGAAAAGAGCTCTGGGAAGATTCCAATATCGTCAGACTAGGCATCATTGATAACGATATGATAGATAAGTTTGAAGCAATGTTTTTGTCAGATACATTAGAAGGATATAATTTGCAGCAATATTGGAGAATGCTCAATCTTGAATTTTGGTATATCTACAATCAATATATGGACAAGGATTGATTGATTCTAAAGTTTAACAAACACACCTCTACCCCATAGCCGAAATGATTTAAGACTACGCAACCACAGCTAATTCATTCTCCACAAGCTTCCCAATAAAATCTTCGATATCCTTCTCAAGCGTATTTACATCAACATCGTACATCTCAAGCAGTGCCTTTTGTGTCTCACCTATGGTTTTGCCTTCACTGAGGAGATTCCATATATCCGTACCTACCGCATCGAGTCCGAAATAGTTTTCGCTATTCATATCGAGCAGCACCATTTCACCATCGACTTCCTGGGCAAAAACCGTCTCTGCAAATGTGATCTTTTGGTCTGGGTTCATTGTTTTCCTTGATAAATGTTTGATGTTATTGTATCAAAAATGTATGGTCGGAGCATAGTGTTTACCCCAGAAAATATCTACTATCACTCCCATCCAAACACCGAAACCACTGTAAAAACCTCATGTCCGCTGCCGCCAGTGATAATATTCTTCCCGCACTGTGTCCAGGCATGGGCCTTCATCTTCTCTTTGCTCTCTGCATCTTTTGCTACACCCAGATAAAACACTCCCGGGATACCCCGCTTCTTCAGCATGTTCTGTGCAGTAAGCGACTGTGCAAGACAGGCACTCTCCCACGGCGTATAGGTAGCCGCACGTGTGATGGCACGACCGACCATCTTGGCAGTTTGCATCTGTGCTTCATTTAGAAACATAACCTCTTCCTGTTTCGGTTTGTGCTCGAGCGAGCGGGTCAACCGCTTGAAAGAAACGGTCAAAATAGCCGCACGCATCTTTCCGAGTGTAACATACGCTTCGAAAAAGAGTTTTTTTTCTTCTGTTGAAAGCTGGGTGAATTTTTTGAATTTCCGGATCATCTGTCAAAATCCTCTTTTATCAAGCCTTTTTCTTCTAATTCATCATACGATCCTTCAGCTTTTACCTTACCTTCTTCTATAAGGTAAATATAGTCCGCCTGCTTGATGGTCGTGGTACGGTGCGCAATGATGACAGTCGTGCGCCCTTCGAGGAATGGTGCCAGAGTTTCATAGAGGTGGAACTCCGTGGCATTGTCCAGTGCGGAGGTCGCTTCGTCGAAGATGACGACCTTCGGGTCGGAGAGGATGAGCCGTGCGATCGCCAAACGCTGTCGCTGTCCGCCCGAGAGACGGATGCCGTTCTTGCCTATGGGGGTTTCAAGCCCATTCTCCAAACCTCGTATGAAATCCTCAAGCTGCGCTGCCCTCAGTGCCGCATAGATCTCTTCATCACTTTTGGCTTTGGAGAGTGTGAGGTTCATCCGGATGGTATCGTTGAAGAAGAGTGCCTGCTGCAGCATGAGCGCTACGTTCTCACGCACCACAGGCAGGCCTATCTTCTCTATGGGAATGTCTCCATAGCGTATCTCTCCCTGACGGGAAGAGTAAAACCCCACCATGATCTGGGCGATCGTCGTCTTGCCGCTTCCGCTGGGACCGATAAGGGCGATCTTCTCTCCCGCTTCGGCTTTCAGGCTGACGGCATGCAACACCTCCCTGCCGTTCCCATAGGCAAAGCTGATCTTTTCAAGTGCAACAGAGGTACTCTTCACGTTGGCAAAAGGATCCTTTTCGTGAGGGTAGTGCGGCTCCTGCCCAAGTGCCAGCAGTGCATTAATGCGCTCAAGGGCGGGCTTGGTACGCTGATACCCCATCACTAATGCCATGAGCTGCTGAATGGGCTGTACCAGTGTGGAGAGGTAGAACAGAAAGGCAATCATCATCCCGATGCTCAGATCGCTGTATGCCACTGCGGCGATCCCCAATGCACGGAAAATGTCTACGACCGTGTTCGTCAGAAGCGTGGAAGCATTTTGCGCCACGGCAGCCTTGTAACCGTAATCGAGCGATGCTTCCTCTATATTCTTCGCGCGCTGCTGAAGAATGCCGAAGAAGTTCCGCTCCTCATTGCTCGCTCGTACCTGGATGAAAAGCTCCAGCGTTTCGTTGAGCAGTTCATGGTAGAGCTGATAGGCTTCATGCTGACGGCGGAGCAGCTCGCCCGTCTTGCGCCCCAGTATCCTGGAGAAGCCCAAAAAAAGCGGGTTGAGCAAGAATACCAGCAGCGCCAGCATCCAGTTCATCCACAGCATGACAGCCGCGATCCCCAGAAGCATCAAAGAGGCGCTCAGAAGTGTCGTGACCAGCTGACCCGCAAATCCGCTGACATTTTCAACATCCTGCACTGTCTTCGAAGCGATACCGCCGGATTTGAGCGTTTCGTATTCGGCGATGGAGACCCGCTCGAGATGATGCAAAATACGGTGTCGCAGAAGATAGGATATCTTCTGCGTGATACGGGTGGCATAGAATGTTTTGCGGTTGTTGAGGAAAAAGGCGCCAAAGCGCAGCACAAGCACCGTCGCAAGAATGACAGCGATGTAGACCCATGTCTCGCTGCTGCCCAAAAAAGCGGAGATCGTCTCCGTCATCTTTCCGGGGTGTTCCAGCAGTACCTCATCGATGAGCAGCGGAACGAGCATGGGAATGGGAAGCAGAAGCAGTGTCGCCGCAATACCGTACACATTGGTACGCCAGAAGTCCTTCTTTTGCGTTTTGATCTGGCGGTAGAGGGTGCGGTAGTTATACATCAGTTTCTCTTCTCAAGCATGACCCCGCTCTCCACATGTTCTGTATGCGGGAACTGGTCGAACATCGCCGCTTCAACTACCGTATGGGTCTTCGTCAAAGTCTCCAGGTCACGGGCAAGCGTCTGGGGGTTGCAGGAGATGTAGATGATGTGTTCTATCTTGGAGATCAGCCCGATCGTTGCTTCATCCAACCCTGCTCTGGGTGGATCGACCAGTACCGTTGAAAAATCATAACTTGCAAGGTCGATCCCCTTAAGCCTTGAAAACTCCCTCACACCGTTTAACGCTTCTGTCATCTCTTCTGAAGAGAGTCTGGCAAAAGTAATGTTCTCAATGCCATTGAGCTTGCAGTTCTCCAGTGCGGCATGAATAGATCGTTTGGAGATCTCCGTTGCCAACACTTTGTTAAAGTAGCGTGAAAGCGGCAGCGTGAAGTTCCCCAGTCCACAGTAGGCTTCGAGAAAATCACCGCCTCCGGTTCTTTTCGCCTGTGCGATCGCCCACTCGATCATCTTTACATTGACCGTCGGGTTGGGCTGGGTAAAGCCGCTTTCGTACTCGACATAGGTGTATGTTCTGCCGTCGATGTCGAGTTTCTCTGTGACAAATTCATCGGAGAGTACCACTTTCTGCCTTCGACTGCGCCCCATGATCTTGGCATCAAGCAGCCTCTCCAGCACTTTTGCCTCCTCCTGCCACACCGCATCGAGCTTACGGTGGTAGAGCATGGTGATGAGACACTCATCCGTCGTCGTTGCCAAAAACTCCACAGCAAAAAGCTTGTGTTTGAGCACTTCGGGTGATGCGTTGATCGCTTCAAGCAGTCGCCACATCCGCTTCTCTATGGGTACAATGACCTTTGGACACTCCGTAATAGTCACTGCACCGTTACGCGCCATATTCCCCATGGCATAGTCACACCGCTCCCCTTCATGCCAGATACGAAACTCCGCACGAGCACGATAGTGGGAGTCAGGCGAATCGAACACCTCCAACTCCCCTTGGTAGAACGGCGACAGAAGCGTTCCCACTCTCTGTGTTTTCTGCTCAAGCTGTGCCGCATAATCGAGTGCATAAAGCGTACATGAGCCGCAGCTTCCGAAATGTTTACAAATCACGAATACACCTTGGATTTAAATTTTGCTATTTTACCAAAATCAACTACAATATTGTGATGGTTAGGCGATATTTTTCTGCTATGATGCGCATACATTATCATAAAAAAGGAGAAACAGATGGGTATTTTCAGTTCCATTATGAGCAAATTGGGCTTCGGTGACGAAGAACAAACAGAAAACAAGATAACAGCCGAAGCGCCTGCGGTTGAGAATGCGGCTTCCGAACCGGAAACGGTAGAAAGTGCTATAGAGGCAATGCCGGAAATAGATGTTATTGCAAAACTGGAATCACTCAGTGCAGACAATCCCGGACTTAACTGGCAGACATCTATTGTGGATCTGCTCAAACTACTTGGACTTGACAGTGCTTATGCACATCGAAAAGAGCTTGCTGCGGAGATGGGCATTGACGGCTATGAAGGTACGGCTGAACAAAACATCGCGCTTCACAAAACGGTACTAGCAAAGATTGCTGAAAACGGCGGGAACATTCCTCAAGAGCTGCTTTAATATCAAACAGTATAGTATCGTTTTAAAATGATGCTACGGATAGATACATCTGAAATTACATAAATGCAATAATACAAACATTCATCATATCATAATACTTTTTTATGATATAATAATGATTGAAAAATAAAAAACAATGAGATATGCCCATGTTAAACAAACTTTTGAAACGCTTTAATTCAAAGCAGGAACAACAACAATCTAATGCAACATACAATACTGACCTTATACCTACTCTCAAAGATGCACACGGTTCACTGTTTGAAATCTATTTGGAAATCGAATCGGTATTTAACCAAGATAATGAAAAGTGGCATACAATTATGGATCTGGTGAAAGATTTTGAAAATGCATTAAAACTGCATGTCATGCTAGAGGATAAACAACTGTACACATATCTTGAAAATCTTTATGAAACTACAAATAACCGTGAACATCTCGATCATATTAGAGAACTACAAAGCAATATGGGAGATATCTTAAAAGAGGTCAATTATTTTGCCAGAAAATATTCTGACTGGGAAAACTATAAAAAAAACAAAGAGAGTTTTTTAGCTGACTTACATACAATTGGAAAAGTTTTGACCAAAAGAGTTAAACTTGAAGAGACATTTATCTATCCAATGTATATGGAGAGCAAACACTAACAGCTTGTTAAGCTTGTACGCTACGAACCTTTCCTACTCATAAAAAGGTTGTAGCAGTATGCTTGATATTCGTATCTCTTTTGCCCCCTTCTCTCTTAAAGCCATTTTGGTATAATCACGAAACTATATAAAAAGCAAGGTGAACCATGTCCATCTCCGTTGTGATACTCGCTGCCGGTCAGGGTACGCGTATGAAATCGACCAAACCCAAAGTACTGCATGAAATATCGGGCAAACCGATGCTCTTTCATGCCATCGATGCTGCCAAAGAGATCAGTGACGACATTGTGGTGGTGCTCTACCATCAGGCAGAACGCATTCAGCAAATGATCGAATCGGCATACGTGGGCATTCGTTTCCATATGCAGGATGCCAGGCAGTTCCCCGGTACCGGCGGAGCAATGAAAGGAGTTAAGACCAAACATGAGCGTACACTCATCCTCAACGGCGATATGCCGCTTGTTACCAAAACCTCTCTCGAAGCTTTGACCGCCGGCGATGCAGACATCAACATGTCGGTCATCACACTGGACGACCCCAACGGCTATGGGCGTGTCGTGATCGAAGAGGGAAAGGTCAAAGAGATTGTCGAGCAAAAAGACTGCACCCCAGAGCAGCTTAAGATCCAAACCGTCAATGCCGGCATCTATGCGGTCAATACCGCCTTGTTGGAGCGCTACATTCCCCTGCTTGACAACAACAATGCCCAAAAAGAGTACTACCTTACCGACATCATTAAAATGGCAGTCGACGAGGGCAGAAAGGTACACCCCGTCTATGTCGAAGAGGAAGAGTTCAAGGGGGTCAACTCCAAGCTTGATCTTGCTCATGCCGAAGAGATCATGCAGCGGCGCATCAAAGAGGCACTTATGATGCAGGGGGTCGTCATGCGTCTGCCTGATACCATCTACATCGACTGCCGCGCCACATTTGAGGGCGAGTGTATTCTGGAAAACGGCGTGAGTATCATCGGAGAGAGCAGGCTTGTCAATGCCCATATCAAAACCAACTCTGTTGTGGAGGATTCCTACATCGAAGATTCCGATATCGGCCCCATGGGGCGCATCAGACCCCAAAGCATCCTTAAAAATACCCATATCGGCAACTTTGTCGAAGTGAAAAAATCGACCCTCACCGGCGTTAAGGCGGGTCACCTCGCTTATATCGGTGATGCCTCGGTCGATGAGGGTTCCAACATCGGTGCGGGGGTCATCACCTGCAACTACGACGGAAAGAACAAATACCAAACCGTGATCGGTAAAAATGTCTTCGTCGGCTCTGATACCCAACTGGTTGCACCTGTAACCATTGAAGATGATGTCCTTATCGCCGCAGGAAGTACCGTAAACAAAGATGTGGAAAAAGGTGCGCTCGCCATATCCAGAACCCCACTGAAGACAGTCAAGAACTTCTTCTACAAATTTTTTGGAGCCCCGTCATGCAAATAGACCTTACAGGCAGATCGATCCTTCTTGGAGTAACGGGCAGTATCTCCGCCTACAAGTCGTGTGACCTTGCCAGACTCTTTGTCAAGGCCGGCGCCGATGTGCATGTGGTCATGAGCCCAAGCGCACAGCGATTTGTCTCACCGCTTACCTTTGAAGCCCTCACACGCAACCCTGTACTCACCGAAGAGAGTGAAAGCTGGAGCAGTGAACTTAACCACATTGAAGTTGGTAAAAAATGTGAGGTTTTCATTGTCGCTCCTGCAACCGCCAACAGTCTCAACAAACTCTCCAAAGGGATCGCAGACAACATCCTGCTGCAAACTGCTCTTGCCTTCAAAGGACCTATGCTTGTTGCCCCCGCAGCCAATACCCAGATGCTTGCCAACCACTACACCACCGGCAGCATCAAGATGCTCAAGGTCAATGACTACACCATCGTCGAACCCCAGGAGAAGCAGCTTGCCTGCGGCGATACCGGAAGCGGTGCACTGGCAGACCCCGAAGAGATATTCTTCGAAACTGCCAAAGCGCTTCTCAAGGAGTCGTTCTGGAGTGACAGACGCGTCGTGGTTACCGGAGGCGGCACCCGCGAGAAGATAGACGAAGTACGCTACATCTCCAACTACTCATCGGGTAAAATGGCAAAAGCCATTGCGCTCTCACTATACCTACGGGGCGCAGATGTCTGTTACATTACCACTACAGGCGGGGAAGGACTTCCCTCAAACATCTACACCATCGATGTAGAAAACGCCGAAGAGATGCTCAACTATACGGTTGATGCCGTACGGGTCGCCAAGAAAGGTGTCATGAGTAAAGCAAGCATGAACAGTGCCGATCCGCGGATGCTCATTCAGAAGATCCCTTTTTTGTTCATGGTTGCAGCTGTCGCAGACTACACCCCGAAATTCCCACAAAACGGCAAACTCAAAAAATCCATGCTCGGTGAGGAGTGGACACTGGAACTGACCCGAGCACCGGACATCCTCTCTTCACTCAACAAAGACGGCATACGCACCGTTGCCTTCAAAGCAGAGATGGATGCCGCACACGGACTGGAGAATGCCAAAGCCCTGCTTGACGACAAGGGGGTCGATGCGGTCTGCTACAATCTCCTCTCTGACAGCAGCAGCTTCGGAACGGAAGAGAATGAAGTGGAGTTCATTACGCCTGAGCACATCACTTCACTGGGCAAAGCGGACAAACTGACCCTTGCGGGGAAAATACTCAACGAGGCAAAAACCCTTGCCGACGACTAAAAATAGACTCAAGAACCTCGCCATCATCATGGACGGCAACGGACGCTGGGCGCAGCAACGAGGTCTCAACCGTACCAAGGGGCATGAAAAAGGCGCAGAGATCATCCGCGATGTTACCCGCTACTGTGCCAAGCACCCTACCATCGAGACGGTCACCTTCTACGCTTTCAGTACCGAGAACTGGAAACGCCCCAAGCTGGAGGTGGATTTTTTGATGCGTCTGCTTGACCGCTACCTGCAAAACGAACTCGCAACCTATCAGGAGAACAATGTCCGCTTCATGGCAATCGGAGACATCGCTGCTTTTTCTCCCAAACTACAGGCACGCATCCAAACAACCGAAGAGGCAACCAGAAACAACACCGATCTCATTCATGTGCTTGCCCTCAACTACGGCGGCAGAGCGGAGATCACCCATGCGGTGAACAACCTCATCAAAGCAGGCAAAAAGGAAATAAGCGAAGCGGATATCTCTTCAGCACTACAGACGCCTTACAGCGATGTGGATCTTCTCATCCGCACCAGTGGAGAAGAGCGTGTTTCAAATTACCTGCTCTGGCAGATCAGCTATACCGAGTTCTACTTCACACAAACACTCTGGCCGGACTTTACAGTAGAAGAACTTGACAACATCGTCACAGATTTTGAACATAGAACCCGTCGTTTTGGAGGACTCTCATGATGGATACACTACTCACTTTTTTGATCTTTGTATTGGGTACCATGATCGGCTCCTTTCTCAATGTTGTCATCTACCGTATTCCCAAAGGGGAGAGCATTGTCTTTCCCGCATCAAAATGCCAAAGCTGCCAGACACCGCTGAAGTGGTACCACAACATC
>JAJRRK010000007.1 GCA_024279555.1 Campylobacterales bacterium | reverse complement strand
TCGGAGACATCAACCATTTTGGGTTTGTTCTGTTCGTCAAGATGTGTCAGATTCATAGAGTGTCCTCTGTTGGATTTGGGGTATTTTAGCATAAAAGGTGACGTAAATAAACCAAAGGTGACGCTTAAATGATAAAAATGACGAAAATAATTAAAAATATGTTGACTTTTAACATCAAAGGTTGTACAATGGCACAAATGAGAAAGGAGAATCATGACGTACGCTTACTTAAGACAGATGCCAAGTCACAGCAACCTGTCCGATCAGCAGCGTTCCATTCTCTCTTTTGCATTGACACAAAGACTACAGATAGACAAAGAAGTTATCGAATACAGTACGAAAAACCGTCCTATCGAAGAGCGTGAGGAGTTTGAACGTTTTCTCCGCTCTTTGGAAGAGGGGGAGAATCGTATCATCGTCGATCATCTGGCGATCTTGAGTGATGTGGTAGAAGAGCTTGTCAAGGTGATAAATTGTATGTTAAGCCGCAATATCACCCTTTACATTGCAAGTACCGGTACGGTCATCACGAAAGAGACATCGCTGGTTGAGGTCTTTCCGCTTCTGAATGATCTCAGAGAGGCACAGAAAGCCAGAACTGGGCAGATCGGCCGTCCCAAAGGCAGCCGCTCCTCCTCCAAGTTCGATGTCTATCAGGCTCAGATTATCTCCCTGCTCAAAGAGGGGATGAGTGTAAGTGCCATAGCAAGAGAGTTGGGTGTGAGCAGAAGCTCGCTGAAGGACTACATAGAGTCAAGAGGCATCAGGGAGTTGGTCGAAGGGTCATGGATGGAGATCGCGACCCCTCAGCAGATGCCCGGAGTAGACAACACGGTTCTTATTTGCCCGTTTGAACAGAATGAGAACATAAATTCAAAAGATGAAAGGATATAACAATGGAAGCAGCAGTTGAAGTTGAACAGAAGAAACCGAAGAAGAATATGGCCAAAGAGTACCTGAAAGGGTGGATCCCCTACCGCATCAAGCGTTACTGGATGTATGCGGCAATCACAGTGATGGCACTTGTCATGCCTTGGATCAAGATCAACGGAAACCATCTGTTCCTGCTTAGTTTTGACCACAAGAAACTGCATCTTGCCGGCGTGGCGTTTGATATGCAGGAGCTTTACCTGATGCCGTTTTTGTTGATGCTCCTCTTTTTGGGTATTTTCGCGGTCACTGCGGTAGGCGGTAGAGCATGGTGCGGCTGGGCATGTCCGCAGACCATCTTCCGTGTGATCTACAGAGATTTCATTGAGACAAAGCTACTGGGATTGCGAAAGCGTATCAAGAACAAGCAGCAGGAACCGGATATGAGCAAGCCGGAGAACAAGGTGAAAAAAGCGATCGCTATTTTGCTCTGGTCTGTATTGGCGCTGATCGCGGCAGCGGACTTCATGTGGTTCTTTGTGCCGCCTGAAGAGTTCTTCCAGTACTTGCAGCATCCGGCAGACCATATGGTGATGATCGGGTTTGTTGTCGGTGTGGCTCTCTTTTTGATTGTGGATGTGGTCTTCATCAAAGAGGATTTTTGTATCTATATCTGCCCCTACAGCCGTGTACAGTCCGTGCTCTACGATGATGATACACTGATGGCAATTTACGATCCGATCCGAGGCGGTGAGATCTACGAAGGGCACGGGAATGAGAGACACAAGGTCTTCAAGAAGCAAAAAGAGCTCAAAGAGGTCAATCCTCAGGCTGAGTGTACGACCTGTGAGAGCTGTGTAACGGTCTGTCCGACACATATCGACATCCGTAAAGGACTGCAGCTTGAGTGTATCAACTGTCTGGAGTGTGTCGATGCCTGTACGCAGGTGATGGGTGCGCTCGGTAAGCCGAGTCTTGTACAGTGGTCAAGTGTGGTTGAGACGGAAAAACATGAGAGAAAGACGAAGATATTCCGTCCGAAGGTCATTGCCTACTTCACGGTTCTGGCGATCGTTCTGGTAGCGCTTTTCGCGATGGGAAGTACCAAGGAGCATATGCTTCTGAACATCAACAAAACGACCAGACTCTATAAGATTCTGCCAAACGGTGGCGTTGAGAACGACTATGTCTTCCTGTTTGCCAATACAGACAGCAAGCGCCACACCTATACCTTCGAGATTGAGGGTGATCTGAAGGACAAGATCGAGATTGTCAGACCCAAAGAGCCGTTCAGTATCGCTCCGGGCAAAAAGCGCAAAAAAGTTGTCGTACTCAGAACCAATCAGATGCTTGCAGACAGTACACGAAAAGATGTGCCGATCCCTGTGACCATCAAGGCATATGCGGTGGATGATCCGAAGAAGATCGTGGTAGAGAGACATACGGTATTTGTTTATCCTCGTGCTGACCTCCTCAAAAAGTAGGCGGCGATGATGGGACAGACCGAACCGACACTGGAGAGCATAGAGGACTATGGTAACGGTGCAAGCAGACAGAAACGTCTGACTGTCTGGATCGTGATCCTCTCCGGATTGCTGATCGGGGCGATTTACGGCATGATCGGTATGGCATCATCCGTAGACGACGCACAGCCGGTTCATACGGGCATTATGAAATACTAGGAGGTTAACATGGCAAAAGTATTGGTACTTGGAGGCGGGTTTGCCGGTGTGGAAGCGGCGATCTATCTGCGCAAGCATGAATTGGATGTGACACTGGTAAGCGACAGGGACTATTTCTATATTTACCCTACTTCCATTTGGATCCCTACAGGAGAAGCGACGAAAGAAGATGTGAGTATACCATTGGATCAACTGGCATTCGCACATGGTTTCAAAGTGATCGTCGATCCAGTCACTGCACTGGACCCTAAAGAGAAAGTGGTCACGCTTGAAAGCGGTAGAGTGCTGGAAGGGTATGACTACATTGTCGTAGCACTCGGGCAGGACAAGGTGCAGCACAAGGGGATGGAACATACCCTTTCCATTTGCGGCAAGCCTGAAGAGGCGACTGAGCTTTTCAAGCGTCTTGATGCACTGGTGCGAAAGGGCAACGGCAAGATCGCGATGGGCTTTGGCGGAAACCCAAAAGACAGTTCTGCCGTGCGTGGGGGACCTGCTTTTGAAGTGCTCTTCAATGTACATACATTCCTGAAGAAAAAAGGACTGCGTGACAAGTTCGACCTGACCTTCTTCGCGCCGATGGAGAAACCCGGTCAGAAGATGGGAGAGAAGGCGCTGGTGATGATGGACAAGATGTTCGGCATGACCGACATCCATAAAAAAGTCGGCAGTAAGATTGTCGAGTTCGTTGAAGACGGCATTGTCTTTGAGGACGGCGAGAAGATCGAATCTGATCTGACGATGTTCATCTCGGCAGGTACGGGACACAGTGTACTGAGGGAGTCGGGGCTTCCTTTGAGTGATGCCGGATTTGTAGTGACCAACGAGTACAACGAGGTCGAAGGCTTTGAGGGTATCTATGCCATTGGAGACTCTGCCAATCTGATGGGTCCCGAGTGGCGTGCAAAACAGGGACATGTGGCGGAAGTGATGGCACGCAATACCGCACATAATATCTGGATGAAGATACAGAATATCGACTCCAAAGAGAGCTATATGGACCATCTGAACATTCTGTGTGTGATGGATACGGGTGACGGTGCGGCATTTGTCTACAGAAGTAATGAATCTGCCAAGATGATTCCTATGCCGATTGTCGGGCACTGGATGAAAAAGGGGTGGGGCTGGTACTGCCGAAACTCCAAACTCGGCAAGATCCCAAGACTACCTGGGATGTGAGACCCGTTAAGCAAACGTGAACTGCTTCACGTTTGTAGGGTCGGAACCGGAGCGGTGCCCTGACCAACGGGAGGAAATGCCCTTGGGGTGCGAAGCGAAGCGTAGCCGCGGAGGCTGGAATATTTTCTTATCATTTACTTATAATATTTATAAGTAAACCTTCAAACTCCCAAGTTACAATACGATTTAAAAAAGGACATATATTAATGAAACAGATTACAGTAATGGAAAAATATCCGGTCTATACCCTGCGCATAGAGAAAAATGAGACAGACTATCAGACAATCGATGAGATATTCACTTATCTGAAAGTACAGATCGATCTGCATCCTATTGCTACCTATATAGGAGAGTTCGATCACTATGCCCATACATCTGCGTTAGAAGTAGGTGAGATTGCTGAGGAGATTAAAGCGGCAAAGAATATCATCTGTTGTTTCGGAAAGGTTCTGCCCAAGCCTGAAGTATTGGCGGTACGTCCACGTTCCATCGGTGTCGCCGAGTTGGAAGATGCTTTTGTTGTCAGTTTCCTTGAGGCTCCGAACCCGGATGCCAATAAAGCAATGGAACAGTGGGTCAAAGGTATTGCCAAATAGCCTCACTTAATGGGGTATCTCTTGTGGTGCCCTGCATCCTTCTGCTATATTACCTTATGTATCAAAATGTAACACATATCCCATGAAACCCCTTGAGAGCGTTATTCTTGTAACGACATGAGTACGTAATCCAGACAAAAAGAGATGCAATTTTTTTTAATTAAGACTAAATTTATCCTAATTAGGTCATACTACGGTTATCAAAACTTAAACAAAAGGATATTAAATGGCAACAGTAACATTTAAAAACGACACAGTATGTAACCTCGCAGGTAATGAAGTAAATGTTGGAGATACAGCTCCGGTAGTCACAGTGGTAAACAGCAACCCTATGCTCCAGGACGAGCAGGTAGGTGGCGAAGGTAAAGTTCAACTCGTTATTGCAGTACCTTCACTTGATACAGGTGTATGTGACGCTGAAACAAGAAGATTCAACCAGGAAGCTGCCAACCTTGACGGTGTAGAAGTGATCACTGTATCTATGGACCTTCCATTTGCAGCGGCAAGATGGTGTGGTGCTGCAGGCATCGAGAACATCAAAGTATGTTCTGACTTTAGAAACAAAGACTTCGGTAACGCTTACGGCGTACTTCTTGCTGACGGACCACTTGCAGGTGTACTTGCAAGAGTGATCTTCGTGATCGGAAAAGATGGAAAAGTCACTTACAAGCAAGTGGTTCCTGAGATCACTGAAGAGCCTAACTACGAAGAGGCGATCGAAGCGGCTAAAGCTGCTGCCAACGCGTAATCACTCTCATTCCGCAGAGCCTTTGGGCTTTGCATCCCTTCCATACTTTTTATCTTCCTGTTTTTATACTTACATAACCGTAATTTTGTTACAATCAATCCATGTTATATTCAAAATATTTTTTTAGTGTACTGTTGATGTCCTCCGCATTTTGGATAAGCGGCTGTGGGCAACCTGAGGTAGATGGTGACCATTACACACTTGATGAGTGTAAAAAAGAGTTGCTTGAGGCAGAGGATTTTGATGAGAGCCAGAAGATAGACTATATTGTCGTCGTGAAAAAAGAGCGAAAGATGTATCTCTATCGAAACGGAAAGGTGATGAGCACTTTCCCTGTATCACTGGGCAAGAATCCCGTGGGGCAGAAGATCAAAAAGGGGGACAACCGTACCCCGGAGGGGACATTTTGGATTCACCGTAAGCTCTGCTCTCCCAAATATTACCGCTCTTTGTGCATCTCTTACCCGAGGCCTCAGGATGTGGAAGCAGCCAAAAGGCGTGGGGTCAATCCCGGCGGGAGTATTACCATCCATGCCCAGCCGACCTGGAATGCTGACGGACATGCGGACAGCTATACGCTTGCGAACAACTGGACTCAGGGGTGCGTCGCAGTGACGAACAGTGCAATGAAGCAGCTTTGGTATGCGGTACGTGAAGGTGTACCTGTCACAATCAAGTAAGGAGCAGCGCTATCAGCCGATATACGCAAAAACAGATCGATAAGTTCAACCGACAGAAATATATCACGGAACTTGAGAAGATCAGCAAGAACCTTTTTCGGATGCTACGGGACGAAAAGGTCTCTTCTCAAGATTTTACGGTAAAATTTGAACAGCTCAAAAAGAGATTTGATGAGAGAGAGGCTGTACATCTTGACTCGGAGTATCATCGGCAACTCAAGGCGTATATTGAGCGGCTATACAGTGATACGGTGGAAACAGCGACATTCGACAATGAGCGTCTCGATGATATTCGGGAGGCGGAGATGAGCAATCTGAACCGTCTGCAGAAACTGAAGAATGCCTCGAGCTACAAAAAAGAGAAACACAAAGCCAAATACCAGAATGAAGACTGGGGTTGAATCAAAAACAAGGAGCAGAAAAATGAAAATAAAAATAGCATTGGCAATGGTGTCTATAGGTGCCGTATTTTTTATGGGTGGATGCGGCAAGCCGACATTCAAAGGGAAAGCGGACAATACTCCTTATGAGACGAGAGAATGTTTGAAAGAACTTTCCCGTGGTGCGGAGATTAGACAGGATATGCTGATAGACAAACTGGTTGCCTACAAAGGTAAACGTATGCTCTATGGGTATAAAAACGGTAAAAAGGTATTCTCTTCACGCATGTCTCTGGGGAAGAACTGTGACAAAGGGGACAAAATGTGTGCAGGTGACTACCGTACACCGGTTGGAAGCTACAAGATCGTTCGCAAGAAGTGTGATCCAAGACTCTACCGTTCTTTGATGATTTCCTATCCCAATGCGCAGGATATCGCCGAAGCAAGAGCCAAGGGACTGAACCCCGGCGGATATATTACGATCCACGGCCAGCCCAAATGGAATGCTGACGGAAGAGGAGATGCCTATACACTCGCACATGACTGGACAGAAGGCTGTATGGCCGTACCGAACAAAAAGATGGCTCAGCTATGGGCTGGGGTAAGAAATGGAACACCGATCACGATCCATCCTTAATTTGCTATAAGTGGAAAGAATTTAGCTATATTTGAGAAAAGTTATATTATCATATTGAATAATATTGGGAAAAGAAGGAGAAAAGAATGAAAAACATAGTAAGAAGTATGGGTATTGTATTGGCATCCACTTTTGTCATGGCAGGAGGAAACCTCTCCCCTGTCGTACCTGTTGTGGCAGAGATAGGTAGCCCATGTAAAGTGCAGAAGGTTTATGTGGATTCGGATACGAAGCTGATGTGGCAGGATGCCCCCTATACTGATGCGGAGGATGGTGCCTACGCCCGTGAACATTCCGTAGGAAAAGCTGGCAATTGGGGTCATGCAGTGAATTATTGTCGAAGACTTGATTATGCCGGTTATACAGACTGGAGACTTCCCACGGCGGATGAACTTCAGGAGATCCATCATCAGGAAGGGCAGCTTTTCGTCAACTTCAGGGACAAGGATTTCTGGACATCTACACCTACAAGCGACGGGAAATACTATGTTGTCTATCCGGCAGATGCCTACAAGTACAAAAGAAGTAAAAGACAATCCAACTATATCCGCTGTGTACGCTGCGTGGCAAAATAATCCTTCTTCCTCCCTTTCAGAGGAGTTTGATCTCCTCCTGAAGTTCTATTCCAAATCTTTTCAATACTTGTTCTTTTGCGAGTTCAAGTAGTGATACGGCATCTTTGTAGGTTCCCCTGCCCAGATTGACAAGAAAATTGGCATGCACTTCACTCCATGCCATATCGCCGATGCGGTATCCTTTGAGTCCAACAGCTTCGATCAGTCTGCCGGCATGATCGCCCTGTGGGTTTTTGAAAGCTGATCCGGCACTGGGATCATGAGGCTGATTGCTTCTTAGCGCAAGAAGTGCATCAAGAAGTGCCTGGTCGAACCCTGCTTTTTTTTCAAACAGTGCTGCTGTTGCGATGCCGTTGAGTTTGGCAGAACGGTAACCGTGTTCAATCTTTTCTTTGTCGATCCACACGCCATCAATATTGATGCTATGCAGGATATTGAATATCTCATACTCTTTAACACCGGCATTCATTGCCAACATGCCCCCAAGCGTTCCGGGCAATTTGCTACAGAATTCAAATCCTGCAATGTCGTGTTTTTTGGCATAGCTGACGATCCTGCCTGTAGGCATTGCCGCACCGATCTCGAGAATTCCATCTTTCTCTTCGATATAGGCAAAGTCTTTCCCCAGCATCATCAATGGCGGTGGAGTCGGGGAGATGAGCAGGTTGTTCGCACCGCCGATGAGGTAGCGGTCTTTTGGAATAATGTCATTTTTTTCAATCACCAATACTTCGGTAGGTTGCCCCACTTTGATACTGGAGTATTTGGAGAAATCTATGATTTTAGTGTACAAGGAGCACTCCTTGTACACTAAAATCAAATGAGTAATGAGTAATGAGTAATGAGGAGCCGAAATAAGTTTTTTGTTGGGGC
>JAJRRK010000116.1 GCA_024279555.1 Campylobacterales bacterium | reverse complement strand
TCAATGGATTGTACCCCAATTTCCTTAACGAAATCTGCAATGGGTCGCTTTTGATCATACCCCATTTCACACGCCAGCCAGCGAATGCCTCTGGCTTTCACATCGGTGATGATGCGCTTGAGCAGCTCATCACCGACCCTACCCCCGAAGAGCGCACTGTGGGGTTCATAGTCGACCACATTGCTTGCAAGCAGGGCATCTTCGGCAATATAGGGAGGATTGGAGACAACCAGTTCGATCTTCTCATGAACGGCATCAATCAGATTGGACTCTCTTAACACTATTTGCTCATTGAGACCATAACGGGCAATATTTTTTGCAGCTACTTCCAACGGCTTTTGTTCAATATCTGTCGCAATGATCTTCAAGTGTGGGAATTTGCGTGCCAATACAATGCTGATCGCCCCGCTGCCTATACCTATCTCCGCAATATGTGTGATCTTCTCGCGTGCGATGATCTTGGAGACCAGATCGATAAGTATCTCCGTTTCGGGACGGGGGATCAACACCCCCTCCTCTACCGAGAGTGCAATATCGTAAAAACTCGCCTCACCTACAATATACTCATAGGGTTCATGCGCCGTCCGTCTTGCTACCAAGTCTTTATAGGCTTCAACCTTTTCAACTTCCGCATCGGGGTGAGTCATCAGCCATGTGCGCTCTTTTCCAAGGTGGTGTGCCAGCAAAAGTTCCGCTTCGAACTGTGGGCGTTCACAGCTGATTTGCAGCTGTAAAGTTGCCCATTTCAATGTCTCATGAACGGTCATTGTTTTCTTTGTCTAAGTAGGCAAAAATCCCGTCATTTGGCAGTGCCGGCTCTTCAGTCTTCTCTTCTCCTACGACCGTGTTGCTCGCATCATACCCCATCGCTTTAAGCCGTTCGATGATCGGCGGGTGGGCATGGTAGAAGAAGATCACCAGCGGGTGTGACTTGGGAAAGGCTTTGTTCTCTGTCACCAGCTTTAAAAGTGCGCTGATGAGATTCTCCTGTCCACCCATTTGAGATCCGAACGCATCGGCGGCATACTCGTTGTGGCGGCTGACATAGCTCATGAACGGTGTAAAAACGAAGCTCACCAACGGCAGCAGCAACATCAACATGGCAATCTTCACACCGGGGGTCGGAACGACATGCATCTGCGTAAAGAGTTCGTCAGGCAGATGTCCAAAAAGAAAGAATACCACAAAGAGCAGCAGCCCCATCAGCCCGATGTTCTTCCAGATGTCCCCATGACTGTAGTGCCCAAGTTCGTGTCCCAGTACTGCAAGCAGCTCCTCTTTGTTGAGTTTGTCAAGCAGGGTATCGAAAAGTATGACCCGCTTGCTCTTGCCCAGTCCGCCAAAGTAGGCATTGAGTCGGCTGTCCCGTTTACTGGCATCCATCACGAAAATACCGTCACTTTTGAGTCCTACTTTTTCCATTATGGCAGTGATGGCATCTTTAAGCTCCCCCTCTTCAAGCGGATTGAACTTGTTGAAGATGGGAGCAATCACCGTCGGATAAAGAACATTGATCAGCAGTGCCACCCCAAAGAGCAGCACAAAACCGCCCAGCCACCACATTTCAAAGTGACTGATGATCCATGCCAGCACAGCAAAAAGAATGCCTCCCAGCACAAAGAACATCACCGCAGATTTGAGTGTATCGACGATGAACATCTTGGGTGTCATCTGGTTGAAGTGAAAATCCTCATCGATCTTGAACTTCTGGTAGAGCTCAAAGGGCAATCCCACTAGGTAATTGATGGTCACAAAACCGTAGAGAAAAAAGACCGCCTGACGGATCTCACCTTCGACGGAGACAAGAGAAGAGAGCCACTCAAACCCTACAAAAACCCACCAGACAAAGAGCAGATAATCCACAAAATGCTCAATGATCGCAAGCTTCTCTTTCGCAACGGCATAGTTGGCTGCCACCATATATTTGCCAGCCGGCATCAACACCGGTGCTCTGCGTTTCTCCTGATTGATATAGCCTATCTGCATCACGGAGATATAAACTCGCATAAATGTATAGAGCGAATAAAGTGCAAGTATCAGTTCTAACATATCATTCCTTTGGAAAGTCACTACGGTGAATATATCACGATATACTTTCTCAAGCCTTAAAAAGCTATAATTACAGCCATAAAATACAATCGGCGTTGATAATGAACTGATACTCCGTTCAAAAGGCAAACCATGGCACTCATCGACCTTTTCGATATCAAAAAACAGTACGATGTCAAACTGCTGCTTGACGGGGTGGACTTCCACCTCAATGAAGGGGAACGAGTCGCCATTGTCGGGAAGAACGGCTGTGGCAAATCGACACTGATGAAGATCGCTTTGGGGACAGAGGAGCCTACTGAAGGCAAACGGGTCATCGACCGATCCATTCAGATAGAGATGCTCTCTCAGCAGCCGAGCTTCGATGCCTCGCTTAATGTCAGAGAAGCCATCGAGAACGAACTGACCGAACTCAAAGAGGCCAAAGCGGCGTATGACAGGCTCACCGCGGCTGTTGCCCAGGATTTTGAAAACAGGCAACTGCTTGCCGAGTTGGAAAAGGTCACTGCCTATCTCGATCACCATAACGCATGGAGTCTCGATGACAAAATAGAACGGGTACTTCAGGAGTTCAAACTCAAAGAGTATGAAGAGAGACTGGTGATCTCGCTCTCAGGAGGGGAACAGCGGCGGGTGGCACTCGCTTCACTCATTCTCAAAAAACCGGAAGTCCTGCTACTGGATGAGCCGACCAACCACCTCGATGTCTATATGGTCGAGTTCCTCGAAGAGATACTGCTCAAAGAGAAGTTTACCCTGCTCTTTATCTCACATGACCGTCACTTCATCGACACCATCGCCACACGGGTTGTTGAAGTAGAAAACCAAAAACTCATCTCCTACAAAGGGGGCTACCGCGACTACCTCTCCCAAAAAGAGGCTCGCATGCAGGCTTTGGCAAAACAGCATGAGAATCTCCTCAAACTCCTCAAGCATGAAGAGGAGTGGCTGGGCAAAAGTGTCCGTGCCAGAGAGAAGCGTAACCAGGGGCGCAAACGGCGTGTTTTTGAACTGCGGGAAGAGGCAAAGAAAAACCCCACACTCATCAGAAAGATGCAGTTGGAGCTGGAACGGGAGAAGAAGCACTTTAACCGCGAAAAGAGTGTAGGCAAGAAAAAGATGCTCTTTGAGATCGACCATCTTTACTACACTATTGCCGGCAAGGAGCTCATCAAAGACTTTACCACACGCATTCTTCAGCGCGACAAGATCGCTATCGTCGGGGTCAACGGCGCGGGCAAGTCAACCCTGCTTCGGCTGCTTCTGGGACGGCTTCAACCTGACAGCGGCATCATCAAACGCGGTGATTTCTCTATCGGCTATTTCGACCAGCACCGTGAGATGCTCAAAGATGAAGAGACGCTTATCGGCACCTTCTGCCCTGACGGCGGAGATCAGATCAATGTACGCGGCAAGACGATGCATGTCTATGCCTACCTCAAACAGTTTCTCTTCCCCGAGGAGTTCCTCACCAAAAAAGTGGGACAGCTCAGCGGCGGAGAGAAGAACCGTGTAGCGCTGGCACTGCTTTTTACCAAAAATGTCGACTGCCTCATTCTTGATGAACCCACCAACGATCTGGACATTCAGACTATTAACATCCTCGAAGAGCAGTTGCTGAACTTCCCCGGTGCGCTCATCTTTGTCTCACACGACCGCTACTTTGTTGACAAGATCGCCTCAAAGCTCTATATCTTCAAAGGCAACGGTATCATCGAAGAGTCCTACCAGAGCTATACGGAGTACCTCGAGATCGAAAAAGAGGTCAAAGTGCTTGAGCAGATGGAGAAGGAGATCGCCAAAGCAGGGAGCAGAGAGCAGAGAGCAGAGAGCAAGGAAAAGAAAAAACCTACGAAGTTGAGCTACAAGGATCAGCGTGATCTCGACATACTTCCTGATGAGATAGAGGCACTTGAAGCGAAAATAGATACGTTCAATGCCTGCCTTGCAAATCCGGAATGCTATCAGGAAAAAGGTTTGAACGCATTGAGTGAAGAGTTGGCAGAGATAGAAAAGATATATGAAGAGAAGAGTGAACGCTATCTTGAACTGTTGGAGAAAGTAGAAGAGATGGGATAACGCAGGTGTCGTTTGCTTAACGGGTCTCCCCAGCCTACGCGGCTCCAATCGCTTCGCTCATTACGACCGCTTCGGTTTCAACCCTACAAACGTGAAGCAGTTCACGTTTGCTTAACGGGTTTCACCAATAAATCACTACGCTGCGTCTTCCCCAGCGTAGAGCTTTTCTTCTATTCGTTCCCATATAGATGTCTATACGCCGTTTATAGCGTTTGTTCATCTTGTCACGGACACGGTAGATTCCAGGCAGACCGGAGATCTTCACCTTTGTACCGTTTTTCATACCATACCTGTAAAGCAGGTCCCGCGAAACGGCAATAGCCTTCATTCCCGGACGCAAACGGTTGTTCCATGCCGCAAGAAAGGGAGTACTGTCAGTTTGACCATGATGGGAGCTATATGCAGTCGCGGTTACACGAAGTTTATGCTTACCAAAACCACGGATAAATTTGGAACTGTAAGTCTTCTTTTTTTTGTTCCATCTTGATCTGGCACGTTTTTCCGCTTCTCTCTTTTTCTTCGCTTTCTCTTCAGCGAGTAGATAAGGAAGCGGCAGTTTAAGAACCTTTCCTACTCGTATCTGGCCGGTATTTTTGATACCGTTATAGTGTGCCAGGTCTTTGGGATCAAGGTTGAATTTCTTGGCAATACTTATGAGGCTGTCACCCTCTTTCACTTTATAAGAGGCACTGGCTATACTGTCAATCATCTCTTGTCTCATCGGGATCTTCAGTTCCTGTCCGATCTTCAGTGCATCCTTTTTAGTCAATTGATTGAACTTCATCAACTCTCTGCTGCTTTTCATGCCAAATATCAAAGCGATTCTGCCTAGCGTATCACCTTTTTTAACCTTGTAGCGGCCATATTCCAGAGATGCCTCTCTCTCTTTTTCAGTTTTTGCTTCCGGTACTGTCACATTTGCTTCCTGTGACACCACTGTCATATTCTCTTCTTGGGACAAAGGCTTGCTTCGGAGTGCCTCCCCTTTCTTCTTTGGGAACATGATCGCTTCTGTTTGCGTGCCGCGAAAACGTTTAGGAGGCTCTACTTTGATGTAACGCTCGATCATCTCTTCGACAGGGATCACTTTAACATGCGGCTTACTGGGTACAGGAAGTGTTTTGTCAACAATAAGCTTTTGCAGACTTTTTTGGTACTTGATCTCTTTAGCCTTCATCAGACGGGGACTGTAGGGATTGCATTCCCTCATTCCCTCGACGATCACACGGCAATCCACCGGCTGTTTTGCCTCCAATACTGGTGAAAAGAGTAACAGAGCCAGCAGTAGTCTTTTGGTATGGTTCATCGTATGTTATACTGCACTAGAGGAAGGACAGCATTTCTCCTTTGATAGCCTCTTTTTCCACAACAATCGTATGAACGATCGGTTTCTCAAAAAGTGCATCAATCATCGGCGGAACAGTGACATTGGTGTGTTCTGTCACCCATTTGAGCGCCTCCACATCCCCCTCTGCCGGATGGCCCAGTGCCTTGGCAACCGTCGGGGAGAACTTCGTCCATTCGGCTGTGGAATAGATGACGGTAGGCAGAGGCTTCTCCCTGAGGGTTTCATAGGCTTTGATACAGGTTGCCGTATGCGGATCCATGATATAGCCTTTTTGGGCATAGCGGGCAATCTCGTTCTCACACTCGGTATCGTCAGAGTAGCTTGCTGAAAAATCCTCCTGCAGACTCTGCTTCTCCGCTTCACTCAGTATGAATTTTCCGTTCTGTGCCAGAGACTCCATCAGCTCTTTGGTACGTGCCGCACCGAACTTGTCGAACATGATACGCTCGATATTGGAACTTTTAAGGATATCCATCGCAGGAGATTCGGTCATGATCAGTTCACGGTTTGTCAGATCGTACTCACCCTTCTCGATCCAGTCGGTGAGGATGTTGTTGATGTTGGAACTGATGAGGATCTTCTCGACAGGCAGCCCTGCCTTTTTGGCATAGTAGCCGCCAAGCGCATTCCCGAAATTCCCGCTTGGGACGACCAGATATATCTTCTCACCCATAGCGATCTTCCCCCTGCGCACCATCTCGAGATAACTGTGAATATGGTAGATGATCTGGAAAATGATACGCCCGAAATTCACCGAATTGGCAGCCGAGAGCTTGATGTGCTTCGCTTCGAGTTCTGCTTTGAAGTCGGCAGAGGCCAGCAGCTCTTTGAGTGTGTGCTGGGTATCGTCGAAGTTCCCTTTGACCCCGATCACTTTGAGGTTGGGCGCATCTTCTGTGACCATCTGAAGGCGCTGTACATCGGAGGTACCGCCGTCAGGGTAGAGACAGGCGACTTTGACATTGGGCTGGTTCTTGAAGGTCTCCAGTGTCGCAGGTCCTGTGTCCCCGCTGGTAGCCGCCATGATCAGGTAGTTTTCATCCCGCTGTTGTGCCAGCTTGGAGAGGATGTATCCAAAGGGCTGCAGTGCCATATCTTTAAAGGCGCGTGTCGGACCGTGGTAAAGCTCGGCAACACAGCAGTCCTCTTCAATCTCCGAAAGCGGTACGGGATTTTTCGGATCATCGAATGCATCGTAGCGATCCAATGCTACCTGCACCACATCTTTGTCAATATCGATACCGAATGTATCCAAATAGTCCATCGCCAGCGTTTTGTAGTGGCTTGTCATATGTTTTTCCAAAAACGCCCTATCTATCGCCGGAAGGCTCTGGGGAACATACAGACCGCCAAAACTGGCGCTGGGGCTCAGTATCGCTTCGGAAAATGATACAGAAGCGGGGTTTTTCCCGTCATTGCCGCGAGTCTCAATAAATTGCATAGATTATCCTGTTACAGTTATAGTGGTCATAATTATAGCTAAAAAAGCTAATGGAGACCCCGTCACTTCCCCAGAAACCTACTGTTTGACCAGTTTAATGAGATAAAAATTCTTCTCTCGCCTGAAACTGTTGGTCTCTCCCACAACGATCATACTGCCGTCACTCATGCGTGCCACACCGTGCGCGACATCTTTACGTTCGTCACCATACACATGCGACCAGATGAGCTCACCGCTCCTATCAAGCGCCAGTACATAGACACTGTGGTTGCCTTTGCCAAGTGTGTTCGTCCCTCCAGCCAGCATGAATCCGCCGTCCCGTGTCGTCGCAACTGCATTGCCGTACTCATAATACTTAAACCCGTAGATCTTGTGCCAAATCGTTTTGCCTTTGGCATCGATCTTCATGACCGTCAAATCCGTCTGTGAAGAGCCGTAGGAGCGGGTGCTTCCAATAGCGACGATCCCGTTGTCCACAGTAGCGGTCACTCCCAGCAACATATCTTCATGCGCACCGCCAAATGTCTTAGTCCAACGACGTTTACCGTTTTGGTCAAGCTGCATAATGAGAAAGTCACTGTCTCCGGTATATTCAATCTCACGGTACCCGACCAGTACCATTTTCCCGTCGCGGGTTCTCGTCAGTGCCGTAGCAACATCCTCTTTCTCCCCACCGATGGTGTGTGCATGTACCAATTTACCGTTCTTGTCGAGTTTGGCAATGTAAATGTCCTTGTTACCCTTACCGTAGGATTCACTCGCACCTACAAGAAGTACACCGCCGTCGTCCGTTCCGGCAATCCCTCCGGCATACTCGTCACGGTCACCGCCCAGTGTCTTTTCCCAGATCTTTTTTCCGTCAAGCGAGATCTTCGCCACGTAAAGATCATAGGCGTACGCTTTGGTAAAAGACTTGGAGCGTCCCAGCACGACAATGTTCCCGTCTGCTGTTCTGGCGATAGCTTTGCCTTCATCTTTCTTCTTGCCGCCCAGCCAAAGCCGCCACCTCATCTCACCGTCAGCGGTCATTCGCGTCACACAAATGTCACTCTTTTGTGCCCCAAACGATTTACAGGTGCCCACGATAGCACTCTCACCGTTTTCCAAAGCAACAATACCATAGGCGATATCGTCCTCTTTACCGCCGTAGATCTTCTGCCATACAGCGCTATAGGCCTCTTTTTTCTTTGGTTTTTCAACCGTTTTGGCATACACACTTCCAAAAAGCAATGTACTTCCCAGAGTGACTTTCAGTATTTTTTTGATCATTTTAGTCCTTAATCATTACAGTTAATGAATAATTATACACTATTTTCTGTTTTTTTCCTGCAGGAATGCCAAAAGTTGTACTTCATCCATCGGTTTGGCAAAATAGAACCCCTGCCCCATCTCTGCCCCCTGATCCTTCAAAAAGCGCTCCTGATCGACTGTTTCTATTCCTTCTGCAACGACCTTGTACCCCAAGCTGTGTGCAAGAACGATAATGGCTCTCGTCACCTCTTCATCGTGTTCACTCTGGGGAATATCACTGATAAATGATCTGTCTATTTTAATAATGTCGATAGGAAGTTGCTTTAAGTAGCTCATCGAGGAGTAGCCTGTTCCAAAATCATCAATGGATATCACACACCCCAATGCCCGAAGTTCCTCAAGTACCGTCATATTGGAACTGGAGTACTCCATGATGAACCGCTCGGTGATCTCAACTTCAATTGCTTCAGCCGGCATACCGGTACGCTGTAGTATCTCCGCAATATTTTCCATGAAATGTTCATCCCTAAACTGTACTGCCGATACGTTCACCGCGATACTCTCCAATGAGAGTCCCTCTTTTCGCCATCGCATGAATGCCTTGCACGCCTCTTCAAAGACGAAGTAGCCTATCTGCACGATCATGCCGGTCTCTTCAGCAATAGAGATGAATGCAGCCGGTGAAATAGGCCCTAACGAGATACTGTGCCACCGCAATAACGCTTCGACACCTGACACGCTTCCGTCTTCAAGGAGATACTTGGGCTGATAATGCAATTTCATTTCGTGACGTTCCAATGCATATACCAGTTCCTGCTCAATATTCAGACGTGTCTGAATAGCCAAAGATAGCGCTCTGTTATAGAACTGATACGTATCTTTCCCTTTCTCCTTTGCTGCGTACATGGCTGAGTCGGCATACCGCAGAAGCTCGTGCTTCTCTTTGGCATCATCAGGGAAGATCGCGATCCCGATACTGACGGAGATATTGAGCCTGTAATCATGAACTTCGATCGGTTCACGGACGGCAGAGAGGATCTTTTCTGCCAAAGCTGCCGCTTCGTCTCTGCCATGTTTTACAACATGCAGAATGACAAATTCATCCCCTCCTGTTCTGGCAAAAAGCGTACCATCATCGAGCATATTCAGAATACGCTTAGAGAGTACCTTGAGCATCTCATCCCCGACAGCATGTCCAAGTGTGTCATTAATGACCTTGAAACGGTCAAGATCAAGAAAGAACAGTGCTATCTGATCCTGTGATATCCGTGAAAATTCGAGTGCATCACCTACCCTCAAATCGAAATAGGCACGGTTGGGCAAGCCGGTCAGGCTGTCGTGATAGGCAAGATACTCTGCCCTCTCCTGTGTAGCGATGATCTCCTCCAAATTGGTATAGATCGCGATGAAGTTCTCAATCTCCCCTGCTTCATTACGGACAATGGCCAGGGTCAACCAGACCGGAAGCACTTTCCCGTCCTTTGTCTGATTATGCAGTTTCCCCGACCATCTGTCCTTAGCGAGCAGTTGATCCCACATGCGTCTGTAAAAGTAGTCATCTTCTTTCAGTGTTCTGATAACCATAGGCTCTTTACCGATCAATTCCTCTGCAGTGTAACCGAACATATCACAAAATGCGGGATTGACAGAGATGATACGTTTCTCTTTATCCGTCACAATGACCCCGTCACCTATGATGTCATACACCATACCGGCAAGATTCAGCTGCTTTTGCTGTTTCTTATATGCGGTAACATCCAGTTTGATCGCCAAATATTCTACCAATTCACCGTCTATGATCACAGGAATGATCGAACTCTTTTCATAGAATATCTCGCCGTTCTTTCTTCTGTTGATCAACTCTCCCTGCCAGATATCCCCTCTCTCCAGTACTTCATTCATCTCTTTGTAAATCTCTGGAGGCATCTCGCCTGACTTGAGAATATTGGGATTTTTTCCCTTCACTTCATCTTGGGTATAACCGGTAATTTCTTCAAAAGCGTGATTGACATATTCGATCTCTCTGTTTCTATTCGTGATCATGATGGCATTGTCACTCTTCTCGATGGCAACCCGGAAGGCCTGCAGCTCTTTGGTGTATTTGCGAATACGACGGTATGTAAAAATAAGCAATGTCAGGATGATCAGCGCGAAGATGAACAGATAAAGTGCGATCAGCTTCTGTTGAAGCAGGCGGGTTGTATAGTCACTTTCAATGGTATTTATCAGTGCATTGATCTCATTAAAAAGTGGCACTGCATTTACCTTTTCCCTGATCGATTCAATCTCTTTGACATCACGAAGGAAATGTCTGCTGTGCTGTACAAAATAAGTGAGTTGCCTCTTTTGGGATACACGCGCGGCGAGCAGATTGATCCTTTTTTGTATCTCGCCTTCATCATAAGGTATTCCCATAAGAACCTGACTTACGGAAAAAAAGACAGTATCGATCAATGTTTCCGTTTGGGGATCATCTATGATCTCCTGCTCGATGGTTTTACGCAGATCGAACATGATATGTATAGAGTTGGTAATACGCGCATTCAGTGCTTTGAAATCCTCCAAATAGCGCCTTTTTTCCTCATAAAGAACGGCAACCTTCTCAATACGGGGTATTAATTCCGAAAGGAAAGTATCTTTTTTACTATATGTTTTCAGAAGTGAAAGTTTCTGCTCAAAATGTTGTTCTACTTTAATCGTCTCATCATAATCAATATAGTGGAACGTTTTGATCAAAAAGGTATCAATTTGCTTATCATCCAAACGCATCTCTTCAAGTGTATGGCGATAACTGTCATAATGTTTGATATCACGGTCGATCTTCATAAGATAAATGAACAGAATCAGAAGCAGCAGAAAGAAGAATCCCAGCAAAAGGCTGAAGCGGTCGGTATGTTTCTGCCGGGGATCAAACCTGCCCACTATTTGACCTTTGCACTTGGCGGCATTTCGCCTGTAAGCGTTTTAAGGAATGCTTCGATCGCATCGATCTCTTCAGGTGTCATGTGCCGACCCAGCTGGTACTGTGACATCAAAACGATCGCTTCACGCAGTGTCTTGCACCTGCCGTCATGCATATAGGGTGCGGTCAATGCCACGTTGCGTAAAGAGGGAACCTTGAAGACATACTTGTCCGACTCCCTTCCCGTGACATGGTACCGTCCCAGACTGCTGCTGTTGACATCGGAAAAAATACCGAACTTGTTATAGAGATTGCCACCCACATTCATACCGTTATGACAAATAATACAACCTTTGAATTTGAAAAGTCTGTATCCCTCTTTTGCCTTTTGGGAAATGGCATTCATGTCTCCTTGCAGGTAACGGTCGAACGGTGCATTGGGGGTGATGAGTGTTTTCTCGTACTCTGCAAGCGCATCAGCGATATTGTCTGCAGTGACACCATCGGAATAGAGGGTTTCAAATTTTCTTCTATAGTCTCCAATATGTTCGATCTTCTGCACAAGGGTATCAAGACTCTCGCCCATTTCAATATGACTGGTAATAGGACCAAGTGCCTGCTCCTTGAGGTCCTTTGCCCGTCCGTCCCAGAACTGTCGAAAATTGAACACACTGTTATAAACTGTCGGTGCATTGATCTTGCCCTCTTGTCCCCCTATGCCGAATGAAAAACGCATCCCGTCATCCCCGCCGTTTTGCAAATCATGACAACTTGCGCAGGAGATGGTATTGTCTTTGGAGAGTTGTGTATCAAAGAAGAGCCTCTTTCCCAATGCCGCCTTGCGTGCATCTACCGGAACATGTTGTGGAATAGGCTTGATCGCCTCGGCAGCATATAGACTTGCCCCTGCGAATAATGTACATAGAAGCAGGAGCTTTTTTACCATCATTGATCCTTTTAGAGTTCTATACAGGTTCCCACACCGGAGCTTGTCAATATCTCCAATAGCAGCGAATGCTCCACGCGCCCGTCGATGATGTGCGCCTTCTTCACCCCGCCACGCAATGCTTCGATACATGCATCGACTTTAGGTACCATGCCGCCGCTGATGGTACCGTCGGCTTTAAGTGCTTCGGTTTTGGCAATATCGAGGTTGGTAATGAGTTTCATCTCCTTGTCAAGTACGCCCGCCGTATCGGTCAAAAAGAGCACCTTGCGCGCTTCAAGTGCCACGGCGATCTGGCTGGCGGCAAGGTCGGCGTTGATGTTGAATCCCGGATGCCCGATACTGCTGCTGGATGCGATGGGAGCGATGACCGGCACAAAACCGTCATCGATGATGTTGTCCACGATCTCGGGATTGACATTTTCGATCACACCCGTGTAGCCGAAGTTGTCAAAATCTTTAGGGCGCGCTTCGAGGAACTTGCCGTCCTTGCCCGAGATACCGATAGCTTTGGTGCCGTGGTTGTTGAGCAGTGAAACGATCTCTTTATTGATCTCTCCGCTGAGTACCATCTCGGCAATGCGCATCACCGCCTTGCTCGTCACACGCTGTCCATCCACAAACTCTGTCTCCACACCAAGGTCCGACAGAAGATTGGTAATGCTCTTGCCGCCGCCATGGACAATAATGGGCTTCATTCCCACCAGATGCAGCAACACGATATCCTGTGCGAATGACTCTTTGAGTTCGGGTGAAGTCTGTGCCGAACCGCCGTATTTGATGACGATCTTCTCATTGGCGAATTTCTTGATGAACGGCAGTGCGTCCAAAAGGGTTTTGACTACTTCGATCTTGCTCTTCATAATCCGTTACTTTCCTTATATTCTTTAATATATAAATCGACTTTTTCTAACATTTTTTCGTCTATATCTAATTTTAACTTCATTTCCACGATAGGCAACTTAAACCCTCTCATCTTCACTGCATCTTTTTGTGTGACAAGCAGACAGTCCGCATCATACTCCTTGAGTTTGGCAGCCAAAACGGCTTCATCAAAATAGGCATGATCTTCCAGTATGTACTTCCCGACAAGTCCGGAAGGCAGATACGGCTCAAGCCTTGACGGGTTGGCAATGGCAGTTGCCAGAAGAACACGATGACAGTGATGTTCCCCTCTCTCAACCTGCCGTGTAAAATCTCTCCCCTCTTTGAGCACCATATCCGCATAGCGTGAAGCAAAAGAGAACTCACGGTACGGACCGGCAGGGAAAGGGAGTCGGTTTGGAATATGTTCGGGTTCAAGAATGATTTCAAATTTTTTAATATTAACACGATTGAAACCATCATCAAGCACAATCACTTCCACCCCCTGCCGTTTGGCAAGCTCGATCGCCTCTGTGCGTGATTCACTGACAATGACGGAGGCATGCGGCAACGACTGCGCCATGAGCATCGCCTCATCTCCACTCTCTTTCACATCACAGAGAAGATGCCCTTTTTGGCTCACCTCAACCAGCCCTCTGCCCTGCCTGCCATATCCGCGGGAGATGACACAAACATTCTCATACCGCTTTGCCAAAGCGATTACAAACGGGGTCTTCCCGCTGCCTCCCACGATCAGGTTGCCCACAGAGACAATAGGCAGACCGTACTCTTTTGGTTTCGCTGCCAAACGGCGAATGAGCATGATAACACCATATAATATCGAGAGAGGGAACAGGAGTAATATTATAAAATATTGATACACTCTGGGACGATAGTATATTTGCTCAAAAAATGCTTTCATTCACACTCCTTGGCACCCAGCCTGAGTATCTCTTCACAGGCAAACCCTGCCTCTTTGCGTGCGGCGACATTGATGTGTGGTCTCTGTTTGGCGGTCAGATCATACTTTTGGAGGACCTCGAACCAGACTGAAACAGGCTTTCCCTCCCGCTCACAGCAATACTTGAACCATCTGTCCCCCTTGTAGACATGGTCTATCTCCTCTTCATAGATCACATGCAGCGCATCGATGAGTGCCTGTACCTGCGGATTGCTCCGTTTGTTCTCCAGCTTTTTGAGGATCTGCGGACTCACATCGAGCCCCGAAGCTTCATAATAGCGTGGAATGACCGCCATACGGTCAAGCACACTGTGTGCCGTGTGCTGCGCCGCATCAAAAAGTCCGCTGTGAACGGGAAAGCTGCCATAGTCATACCCCAGTGCTTCAAGAATATACTGCAGCATCTTGAAGTGGCGTATCTCATCGGAAGCGACTTCAAGCCAGTCCTTTTTGTAGTCCATAGGCATATCGGGGTAGCGGTAGACGGCATCGAGTGCCAGATCGATCGCGGAGAATTCAATGTGTGCAATGGCATGCACCAGTGTTGCCAACCCTTCGGCTGTCTCGAATGCTTTACGTGCGGGGAGCTCTCTGGGGTCAACAATGGTACATACCGAAGCATAGGAGGGTGCTTGAAATACTACCGGAGAAAAATCCGATACTACCCTAATCTCATTTTGGCTACAATATGCCAAACACTGAAGCGTCAGACGCTCTTTTTGTTCTATGTCGCTGCTGATGATCGCTTCTTCAAGTACCTTGTAAAAATCCATAAGGAATTATATCATGCAAATCAAAATCCAGCCTATGGGTGTCTACCAGACCAACTGCTATATTGCCACTGTTGAGGGCAAAGATATTATCATCGATCCGGGTGTCGGCGCTACAGAATGGGTACTGAACAATGTCACTAATCCTGTCGCCATTCTCAACACCCACGGACACTTCGACCATGTCTGGAGCAATGCAGAGGTCAAAGAGAAGCTCGGCATCCCTCTTTACTGCCCTAAAGATGATGTGTTTATGCTCACGGACGACCCCCTGGGACAAGGCACGCCGCCCAGCAAACCTGACCATGAAGTGGTCGGGGACGCACTGCTTGACATCGCCGGCATCAAAGTGCAGTATCGCCACTTCCCCGGGCATACCCCGGGCTGCTCGGTCATAGAGATAGGCGATGTATGGTTAAGCGGTGACTTTCTCTTCCGGCAAAGCATCGGCCGCTGGGACTTCCCCTCTTCAAGCGGAGAAGCGATGCTCAAAAGTCTTGAAAAAGCCATGAAAATTGACGGTGACTATACCATCTACCCCGGTCATGGCGACAGTACTACCCTCAGTGCCGAGAAACGTGTTATCCCCTACTGGATGGAGCAGGTCAAACGCACATT
>JAJRRK010000006.1 GCA_024279555.1 Campylobacterales bacterium | reverse complement strand
GGAGATCATTGAGATGGTGGCTCCCATTCTATTGATTGTCTTCTTTCTGATGGCACTGCTGAACACTTCGATAGACAGTAAGTATATTGCCAAACATCTCGGGAAAGAGAGCGGTCTGAAAGGCTGGCTTATCGCACTGGGTGGAGGTATACTCAGTCATGGTCCTGCGTATGTCTGGTACCCCATGTTGGCACAGATGCGTGAACACGGGGCAAGAGAAGGGCTGATTGTCGCATTTTTTTATGCCCGATCGGTTAAACTCCCATGGCTGCCGCTGATGGTGAGCTATTTTGGGTTACTGTTCACCGTACTTTTGACCTTCTTTGTCATTGTAGGGGCATGGCTTCAAGGGCTTGTTGCAGATTTGCTCTTAAAGAAGAAAGAGAAAGATGATTTATAAGGTTAACCTTTCTGTTGTACACTGTCCCAAAAAATAAGGATATAAACCATGAAAAAATTGTTATTCATCACAGCACTTCTTAGTACTATGCTCTTTGCACAGTTGAAGAGCATCGATGCAACGGAGCTTGAAAAAATGCAGGCCAAAGGTGTGCCGGTGATCGACATTCGTACTCCGATGGAGTGGAAGCAGACAGGCATCATCAAAGGGGCGCACAAGATGATGTTCTTTACCCCCAACGGACAACCCGATCTTGCAGGATGGTTCTATGAGTTAGGGCACATCGTCAAGGACAAGAAACAGCCTTTCATCATCTACTGTGCCCATGCCAACCGTACCAAAGCGCTTGGGGACGGACTGGTACAGATGGGCTTTGAGAATGTCTATGAGCTCAAAGGCGGCATAGAGAACGGCTGGATCAAAGCGGGGAAACCGACGGTCAAGTAGTATTCAATGTTTTGATGTTTGTTTCTATCTTCCTGTAGTTATGATATATCTGTTGTCGGTGTCAATACTCTCTCTGTAAAGGGCAAGATGGAAAGCAGTTTTACTTTGTCGGTCACAAGACCCGAGAGCAGGCTCTTGAACATGGCATCATAAAACTGTTCATAGTTATTCTCTATATCAAGAAAGCTGTCTATGATCAGTGATGCCAGTCCGTGCAGTGATGACCAGACTACCACTGCCTGTTGAAAACTCTCCTTTTTTTTGACAATCCCGCTTTTTTGCCCCTCTTCAATAGCCTGTTTCAGGGCACTAAAGCCACTGCATCTTTCATCGTGCAGATTCATGATCTCCTCTCTGATATGTGCGTATTTGTTTCCAAACAGAAGTCTGTAGAGGTTGGGATGGTTTTGGGCGTATGCGATATAGTGTTTTCCGCTGAGATAAAAGCGGTCAATGAGCGGACGGTCGCTCTCTCGCAGGATAGGTGAGACGGCAGCATCAAATGCTTCAAACCCCTCTATAATCATAGTCTCGATAAGTGCATCTTTGGATTTGAAGTGCCGGTAAATTGCAGAGCGTGAAGTGTTTGTGGCATCCGAGAGTATCTTGAGTGTCAATTTTTCTATATCATTGTGTGCGATAAAATCAAAAGCGATCTTCAAAAACTCTTCTTTGAGATTTCCGTGATGATAGTCATTTTTTTTCATAATGATATTATATCCTAAAATTAATGTGAACATCGTTTACATTTAAGATTTTATATGTTAACATTGTTTACATTTATTGAAGGAGTTCTTTATGAAGCTGATTTATCTATGGCTTGGTAGTTTGGTTCTCGTGACTGTTTTGCAGGCAGAAAGCGCTTTGGAAGTGGCGAAACGATCATTTGAAAAGATATCGGGATACCAAAGCAGTATCTCCGAGACAACGATGGTACTCAAAAATATACAGGGTATGACCAACAAACGGAAGATGCGTATTGAAAAACTTGAGGGCAAAAACGGAGACAAATCGCTGATCGTGTTTCTCTACCCGATGGATATCAAAGATACGAAGCTGCTGAGCTATGAACAGATCGGCAAGGATGACAAACAGTGGCTCTACCTCCCGGCACTTAAACGTGTCAAGCGTATCAGCTCGAGAAACAAATCGGGCTCATTTATGGCAAGCGAGTTTAGCTATGAGGATATCGCTTCACAAAATTACAAAAACTACCGCTACCAAGGGGAGGTAAAAAAGGTCACCAGAAACGGTAAAACATATCTGCGCATAGAACGCACACCCAAAGACAAACACAGTGGGTATTCCAAGCAGGTTGTCTTGATTGACCCTCGAACCTATCTGGCAAAATTTGGTGAGTACTATGACCGAAACGGAAGGCTGCTCAAAAAGGTCTCCTTTCTCAAATACAGAAAGATCAAAGGGGTTAATCGCATTGCCAAAATGGAGATGAAAAATGTACAAAACGGCAAAAGCACCCTCCTGATATGGGATCGGGACAATGTCAAAGCGGGCTTGGATGAGGCTGATTTCTCAAAAAGAGTCTTGCAATGAAAAGGTCGCTGCTGTTGATCCTTTTTTCCTTGGCAGGACTGGAGGCATTTGAGTTTAAGAGTACGGTTGATCTGATGCATGTGGAATATGCACATTCAGGTGGCCAGACAGAAATGAATGGGAATGTTGCGTTGAGTGGCAAGAACAGTTTTGCCGAAGGCAAAATGACACTGATCTATCTCTACAGTGAGCGCTACAAAGAGAAAAGATACCTCAGACTCAATGAGCTCTATGTCGCAAAAAACATGAGAGAGTACCGTGTTGAGGTCGGTAAACGTCTGCTCTACTGGGGAGAGCTGGAGGGCTATAATATTACTGATGTATTCAACCAAAAAAATTACCTCTTCGATCCGTTCGACAAGAGCGCCAAACTGGGGAGCTGGTCGGGTACGGTCAGCCGTTATTTTGGTGATAATGTGCTTGAAGCGGGGGTGAAGTTCTATGAAGAGGATATGGAGTTTGGGAACAGCAGGACACCGTACTATCCTCTGCCGTTGACGTACAGCTCACAGCTGAATCTTCAGGAGGGGCACAATACCCCCACATGGTACATCAGCTATGCATTGACAGGTGACGCAATCGTTGAGAGTGAAAGCAGGATCATCTTTTGGCACGGCTACGACATGAAACGCAACTTCATTGCCGGGGACTATGGTCAAACGGTAGTGCAGTACGCCTACAGGGTGAACAAAGCACTATTACTCTCTCATATCGTCTATGAAGATATGATATTCAAACTAGAGGGAAGCTATACCGATGTGATCGACTATGCGCCCATGAGTGACTACTGGCAGTTGGGACTGGGTGCGGAGAAGAGTTTCTACGATATAGCGGGGGCAGATGTTACGCTCTATGCAGAATACTATCGTTACGGCTACAACGATGAGGGGAAGGTCGAACATGTGGACATATCGGAGATATATGATGATGATCTGTTTTTGGCAACACGGATCATTTTCAATGATACCCGAAGCAGTGAAGTTAAAATAGGCATGCTTTATGATCTTGAAAAGAGTGAAAGAGTCTTTAAGGCAGAAGCAAAAATGAGACTACTGGATCGTTTTGTGTTGCATGCGGAGTGGCTGCGTTTTATCCCTAAAGAAAACAGCCTCTTGTCAACATTTGACGATCATACTCGAACGCAGTTCGGAATCAGTTACTCATTTTAGGGAAAAACATGCAAAGATACACAGACTTTTTGGACAGAAACAAATACAGACTGATAGGGGTTGTGACAGTCATTACCTTGCTGCTTTCTCTTTCTTTGAAACATATCGCCTACGAGGGAAACTACCGTATCTGGTTTGATGTGGATTCCAAGATCATTACATCATATGATACCTTTCGAGATACATTCGGCGGTGATGATACCTTTGTTGTTGCCTTTGAGGACAAAGAGGGGATATTCCACCCTAAGGCGGTAGAGACTATACTGAACCTGACCAGCGTATTTGCGAAGATAAAGGGGGTTCAGAAGGTGAATTCCCTGACGAACTATCAGTATATCAGCAGTGAAGAGGATGATATTGTCATAGAGGATTTTATGGAAGATACCGTTGATCTTCCGTCTAAAAGGGCTTTGGCATTGCATGATCCCCTCATTGTGAACCATCTGATCAGTCAAGGTGGGAAAACGACCCTGATCTCAGTAAAGCTGAGCACCTTTCAGGGGAGTGATGAAGCGGTCAACATTGCGGTCATGAAGAAGCTTCAGCAGATACTCAAGCAGATTCAAAAGGAGACGGGTTACCATTTTTATCTCTCCGGTGTGCCTGCCATTACGGCCTCGCTTGTTACCGTATCGCAGCATGATGCAATGCTCTTGATGCCTCTGGCGGTTATGATCGTCGTAGTGATGCTGTGGCTGATTTTTAGGGATGTGATGGGCGTGATTGTTCCCTCATCTGTGATCGTCTTCACCTTTTTGATCGTATTGAGCATGCAGATGCTGCTTGGCTACAAGCTGAATAATTTTACGGTGAACATTCCCTCTTTCATCTCCGCGATCGCCATTGCCGATGCTATGCACCTTTTTCTGGCATGGGTCTACTACCGGCAAAAAGGCTTGAAGAACAAAGAGGCGGTTACGGTGGCACTCCAAAAGAATTTCCTGCCCATAGCGATGACTTCATTTACCACGGCAACAGGCTTTGCCACGTTGGGGCTGAGCACCATCGAGCCTATCGCTACGCTGGGGATTGCCATTACCAGCGGAGCGCTCATTGCATTTGTGCTGAGTGTGACACTGGCACCGGCTATTTTGCTTACACGCAAGGAGTCGCATGCAGTCAGGCCCGTACAATTTCTGGATCTCTCAAAACTCACAGGCTATGGGGCGTTCATCAAAAGACATGATAGGATGATTATTTTGTTTTTTATGGGGTTATTTCTGTTTGCCGGATATGGGCTGCGTCATCTCAAAGTAGACAGCAACAGCATAAAATACTTTTCTCCAGATACAACGGTGCGAAGCGGCAGTGACTTCATTGAGTCGCATATTACCGGACCGATGGTCTATGAGGTCGTACTCGATTCGGGAAAAAAAGAGGGGGTTAAAGACCCGGAATTTCTCAATCAGATCGGCAGGTTCGAGAAAGCATTGAAAGAGAGATATCCGGTTGTACGCTTCAGTATATCCCTCAAAGACATCATTTCCAGAATGCAAAAAGTGCTTAACCCTGATGCTGACACGACATTGCCCAAAGAAAAAAATCTTGTGGCACAGTACCTGCTGCTCTACGCTATGAGTCTGCCTCAGGGGATGGAGATAAACGATCAGGTGGATACACATGAACGTTATCTCAGGCTGACACTCAATTCCAATGTACAGGATACCTCTAAAGATCTGGAAATGATTGCGTGGATCAAACAGTGGTGGCAGACATACACTCCCTACAGAGCGGATGTGCAGGGACAGACCGCCATTTTTGCCTATATGCAGAGCAGTGTGACCGATACACTGATAGTCTCTATCGCTTCTACACTGTTTATCGTCATGCTGGCGATGTTCCTCATCTACCGCAATCTAAAGATGCTTCTGTTGTTCATCTTTCCCAATGTCGCCCCGCTGGTTCTGGTTGTAGGCGCCATGGGATATTTGAAAATTCATATCGATATTGGGGTTGCTATCTCGGTAGCGGTCATCCTGGGGATTGCTGTTGACGATACGATACACTTCTTCAGCAAGTTCTTTGATGCGATCAAAGTGAAACCCTTTGAAGAGAGCATAGACTATGTCATCAGCCACAGTGGGAATGCGATGATCCTTACCACCCTCATTCTCTCGCTGACCTTTGCTGTATTTGGCGTGAGTAGTTTCATTCCCAATGTCAATTTCGCCATTGTCACGGTCACGGCACTCAATATCGCGCTCCTTTTGGATCTGGTACTGCTTCCGGCTCTTCTGAGTCTGTTTTATTCGAGGGAAAAGCATTATTGCACCAACTGACATACTTCAACTTTATTGTATCAGCGACCCCAAACCGGAAGATGAAGATACTGCTCAGAGCTATCATACAGAAGCTTGGAGCAGTACCGCCGCACTGGGAGCTCTTTACTACGCTCAATCCTGTACGTTTTCAAATGTTTATAGAAGAGATTAACTATCTTACCGCACATCCGCATATTGACAGGGACTTCTTTGCTTTTCTCAGATATGCAGTGGCAAGTGATAACGGTTTTGCGTACTGCATTGCGTTCAATCAGAATTTTTTGTTGTCTGGCGGGTATACACAGGCGCAACTGGATGCAGTGGATGGTGATGCGAAATATTTGCCTCTGGGTGCACGGCACCAATTGCTTTTTGATGCAGTGATGACAGCAATCTATACGCCAGAGTTGTTTACATCGGAAGTGACCAAAAAATTGAACTCCGAGGGCTGGAGTGATGCAGATATTTTTGATGCGGTGGATCATGGGGCATTTTTGTTCCGTTTTGCCAAAGTACTCAAGGCATATCTCGTATGAAGATGGTACATATCCCCTATGCCCGCCATACCGGTATCGAAAAACTGGCAGAAGACACCTTGACACTGAGGTGCTGGAGAAGTTTGAGACAGTGTTTAGCAAAAAAGGCAGAGGGAGCATCATAGTGAAGGTATTGATCAAAGATGATTCGGGTGAGGTGTGTGCCGAGGGGATATTCAGCTGGTTTGTGCAGCAAAAATAGAAGCAAGATGATGACTAAAAGTCATCGTCATCGGCATTGAACTCCGCTTCCATTTTCGCTTCTGTTTCCGCATTGAGCTGTGCTTTTGTCAGAACGGCTTCATGCAGGAATTCACCGAAGAATGTTTTGGAATCTGTCTTGGCAAGAAAGAGGTAGGTTCCTACTCCTAACCCAATAATCATGGTAGCAGTGATTAGCTTTTGGGCAGGAGAAAATGTTTGAATCGGTTCTTTTGTACGTATTTCACACACGCCACCGGGACAGTGTTGGGCTTCTTTTCTGCTAAAAAGTGCATAGAGTTTGCACCCTACACAGATGCCAAAGGCGCTTTCGATGAAGATGATGCTTAGACAGAGTACGCAAAGTAGCACCTTATAAAAAGTGATCTCCCAGTGTAAGACAAACCAGTTCATCATCGGTAAAAAGATGATCCACCCCAGTATCCATGCAAATCGTTTTTGCACGGCGCCGACATATTCAGGTTTTTGGTTACTTACAAATAGTCTTCCAAGCAATAAAAAAGGCGAGTACCTAGGTGTGATGATGCGTATCGTTAGGTCAAAAAAAACCAAGGCAAGATATACCCGTGCGGCAATGACGTGGTTGTAGCCGATCCCCACAAAGATCACGATCATCCCCAGCATGAACATAATGCCGGCAGCTGCCCTTACCTCCCGGTCGTTGACTACACCGGTATTGTATCCGGGTACCTCTTCTCCATAATGTGTTAACCATTGTATCTGTTTGATGATAGATCCTTTCTGTGCTGTATATTTTCAGGGAGATTATAGCAACCGAAGGTTTCCTTTGTTGAAAAAATCGGTTACTATCGGGAAAATAGGGTGTAAAAGTCTGTTTTTTGAAATGAACATCTGTTTAGAATGAAAATAATTTATAAAGAGAATAAATTTGCTTGTAGCGTATTCTATGTTAGAATGCCCCGAAATTGACAGCATGAAGGACATTGGATGAACCTGGAGCAGATT
>JAJRRK010000115.1 GCA_024279555.1 Campylobacterales bacterium | reverse complement strand
TAGACGTTGATTTGTTTACTTATATTTGGTTGTCAAAGATCACTCACTTCACACTCTCTCAACCCACTCGGTTAAGGTCTCTGTGTTTGTGGACGCGTATTATAGCACCGTTGCTTTTAATTGTCAAGAGGTTTTTGGAAAAATATCCAAAAAGTTGCATTTTTTTATTTTTTTGTAGTGTTACATACATTATTATATTATATAAGCAGCTTTTCTCTCTTTCTTTTTAAGATACTTTCCTTTACAATATAGAAATACAGAAATTCAAACCGAGTGAAAGGACATTATGCGATATCTCATTTTACCCATTTTCATTCTACTGCTGAGCGGGTGTACTGACACCCCCGCCCCACAGGACGAGAAAGAGATTCAAGCAAAAAGTGCGATCGAAGAAAACATGGCTGAAGCCCACAGAGCACAGGCAGAATATGTAGCATTACAACGCAAACGCCAACGGGAAGGTACTCTGTAGTGTTATTTGTGACGGGTTAACCTTAGATTAATCTCACTCGATTATACTTGCACCAAACATAAAAAACCATATTGAAAAGGATTATCAATGGCTTTATACGATAGAGACTATGTCACTACGCAGGAGACAGGCTATGTACAGGAGGCGGCAACAGTCGATTTCATGAAGAAGACCTATCAACTGCTTGCAGCAAGCATGATCGCAGCGGCAGCAGGTGCATATGTGACCATGCCTTACGCAATGGAGATCATGCAGTACAAGTGGTTCATCTTTGGGGCAGAACTGCTTGTACTCTTCTTTGGACTCAGTCTGACCAGAGGCAAACCGGGGCTTAATCTGGCGATGCTCTTCATCTTCACTTTCCTTACCGGTGTTTCACTTGTGCCTCTTCTGGCATCTTTCATCGGTGCCGGCATGGGTGGTGTCATCGGGAACGCTTTTCTAATGACTTCGGTACTGTTTGGTGCACTGAGCCTTTTTGCAATCAACTCCAAAAGTGACTACTCCAGCTGGGGAAAACCGCTTTTCATCACACTGATCGTGGTGATCATCGCTTCACTGGTAAACTACTTTCTGCTTCAGAGTCCGATGATGCACATCATCATCACTGCGGGAATACTGCTTCTGTTCAGCATCTTTACGATCTATGATACACAGAACATCGCCAACGGTGCCTATGACTCTCCAGTCGATGCTGCAGTGTCGCTCTATATCGACTTTCTGAATATGTTCACCGCACTGCTTCAGCTTCTGGGGATCTTCGGAAGCGACGACTAGATGCCCCATGAAAGGCCTATGATATAGGCCTTTATCACTCTTTCAATAATCTTTAGATATAATCGCCCAAATTATTGCCCTGACAACTGTGGCACTTGAAGAGGAATTTATGACATCAACACTGCTTATTGTACAAATTATTTTGGCCATTGCCATTACCATTTCCGTATTGCTCCAGAAGAGTTCAAGCATCGGCCTGGGTGCCTACAGCGGAAGCAACGAATCTGTTTTCGGCGCAAAGGGTCCAATGGGATTTTTGGCGAAAATGACCTTTACACTGGCACTGGTATTTATTGTCAATACGCTGGCACTGGGTTATATGTATACCAAAGAGAGCCAAAGTTCGGTAGCTGACAAGATCGTACCAAAGAACAACCAAGTCGTTCCTGCCGTACCGGCAAAACCGGAAACAGATAAACCAACTGCTCCGGCTGCACCAAGTGCACCTGCTGCAGAGTAAGTTTCTTTTCCTGCTGCACTGCTTTTACAGCGCATAAAACTTTCCTGCACTCCTGCAATACCTATTCAAGACCGATCAGCTGAAGTACACAAAAAGCTAAAAGAGGGTAAAATTCTCTCAAACAATTCACTCCAGGAGAGAACCATGATAGAAGAGATCTATGAACATACCAAAGAGCATATGGATAAAAGTATCGATGCGCTCAAGCGTCATTTCGCATCGTTGCGTACCGGAAAAGTAACAACAAGCATTGTCGACAATATCAAGGTCGACTATTATGGGACACCTACCCCTCTTAATCAGGTGGGAAGTGTTATAGCCACAGATGCAACCACTATCAGCATCACACCATGGGAGAAAAATCTTCTGGGTGATATCGAAAGAGCGATCCAGGAAGCGAACATCGGTGTCAACCCGAACAATGACGGGGATTTCATTAAGCTCTTCTTCCCTCCAATGACAAGCGAGCAGAGACAGGAAATTGTCAAACAGGCGAAAGCAATGGCGGAAGATGCCAGAGTAGCAATAAGAAATGTTAGAAAAGACGCCAACAACAAGATCAAGAAGCTTGAAAAAGAGAAAGAGATCAGCGAAGATGAATCCAAAAGTGCCCAGGAGCAGATCCAGAAGATCACAGATGAGCATATCGGAAAGGTTGATGAACTCTTCAAGTCCAAAGAAGCGGATATCCTAAAGGTATAAGATGAACGTCGAACAGGTATACAAAGATGCCAATGCCCTGCTGGAAGGACACTTTCTTCTTGCGAGCGGAAACCACTCCGCACGCTACCTCCAGAGTGCCAAAGTACTGGAGTACCCTCAGAAGGCTGCCGAACTTACTGATGCACTTGCCAAGATGATCCGAGATGCCGGTATCGAGGTTGATACGGTCTGTGCTCCCGCTCTGGGCGGCGTTTTGGCCGGCTATGAACTAGCCCGTTCCCTTGGTGTCAGATCTATCTTCGTAGAGAAGAAGGAGGGTGGCATGGAACTGCGCCGCGGTTTCGAAGTGAGTCCGGGAGAGAGGGTCATCATCTGTGAAGACATCATCACTACCGGCGGTTCTGCGCTCAAAGCCGCTCAGGCTATCGAAGTACTGGGAGCAAAAGTGGTTGCTTTTGCTTCACTTGCCAACCGTGGTTTCTGCAAACGGGTAGGAGGAGAGAACGAAGCGAAGCCTGAGTGCAAACTGCCTGCAGATGTGCCTCTTTTCTCACTTGCCGATTTTACCTTTAAGATGTACACACCGGAGGAGTGTCCGATGTGCAAAGAGGGGAGCACTGCCGTCAAGCCCGGCAGCAAAGGCTGACAAACGAAAGGTCTGCCTAAAACTGGCAGGCACCTCTTCCGATAAAGACCTCTCCGCAATACTGGCTTCTGGCATTCGCATTTCCACTGGCCCGAAGCGCATCATACTCCTCCATCACCTTCTCGAGTTCAGCATGATCGGGCGCACGTCTTGTTGCCATAAAACCGATGACTTCATCATTCTCTCCCCGTTTGGGCTGCACCGTCAACTCGGTCCAGTAGCCGATACCTTCTTTGGAGATGTTGCAGATATAGCCGCTCCATGTCTTTCCTTCGGAAGTCTTCTCACATGCATCCTTGAAGATAGCCTGTGGCATATCAGGATGCATGTGCACACAATGCGGTGAGCCGATCAACTCATCCTTTTCATATCCGCTTACTTCGACAAAGCGCCTATTTGCATAGGTGATCACACCCTCCAGATCGGTCTCAACAAGCAGAGGCTTCCCTTCGTAGATGAACTCTTCGTCTTTTGCCTCTTCTCTGCTTACCGTCTTTCCTGTCTTGGCATTGGTGAATGTCAACATATTAGCTCTCCTGCTTTTAAAGAATAATATTTAGTGATAGTTAGGCGTCATTATAGAGCATGGTTTGTTAAAGTTGACTTTATCACCTGATATTATTGGACTTCTATACTCTCCAGACGAGTGCGCAGTTATCTACATCGATATCACTCTTTCTCGGCTTGATAGAGAACTCACTTACCTCACAATGATCAATATTGTATTTATCGTTCAAAAGATCGATTTTCTCTTCGAGTTCATCGGAGAGTGCATCAAGATCATCTTGTACCGCTGCGACACGCTGCTGTGCACGGCTCATCTCGCCACGCTCTTTGAGGATCTTCCCTCCCTTGTTGACAGCACGTCCTACCTTAGTGATACTGGCCTTCCCAAACAGCGCCCCCAGCACCGATATACCCGCCTCTATCAGAGAGTTGGTGGAGTCCGCTTCCTCTTTTGCGACACGTTCTTTCGCTCGCGCAAGACGGTCGAGCAGCACCTTCTCTTTTTTACCATATCGCTCTTTGAGTTTCTCGATCTCCTCTTCTTTTTTTTCTTGCAGTATGTCGTCAAGCCGCACCATAAAATCCGCTCGACTCTCTCCTACTCTCGATTCCAGTTTGGGACTCTTGCATCGCCACAATGTAATACTCTGCGTCTGGTAGAGATACGTTTTAAGCTCTCTGATGCTCTGCCTGAGTCCTCTGTCTTGAAGCACTATCTGGGGGAGAGGTGAAAAGCGCGCATTTTGGGGAGCAACATGGGGAAAGTTGCCAAAATCTTCCGCCTCTTCCTGTGCTTCCTCCCAGTCAATACGCTGCATCCGATCCTCAAGGGGGAGAGAGAGCATCACCTCTCTTGCCTCATCTATCCCCCTGCGTTGACTGAAAAAGTGTATGGTCGCCTTGGCATCCAGTGTTGCATAGAAATCGTTCCTTCCTGTCGGATCCGGTTCAAAGTACTGCGGAATGGAGTCATCAATATGCTGATATGTCGTTGTCCCTGCTGCAATACCCGGTCGCATTTCTTTTGGTCTCTCTTCCTCTGCTTCCCTGTAGGGAGCCATTAGGGAGGATATCTCTCTCTTTTTCAACGGTCCTTTGAGATAACTCAGTACCCAGCGTGTTCCAAAGAGGCGTATATCTTCAAGATGGGCACTTTTGAGAAAGAAAGTACGTTTTTTCAGGTTTGCCAACAGGTTTTTGATCTCACTCTTTTCAAAACGCGAATCTATCTGCCCGCCAAGACCGTCGATGACGCGTTCGATATCCTGCGTGGTCTGAAGGCGACCGATAAACCATGTGCCGATATTGGAAAGCCCTTTATAGTCCAGATCGACCGGGTTTTGGGTACTGAGTACCACACCGATACCAAAAGCCCGCGCCTGTTTGAGAAGCAGCAGCATCGGCTCTTTGCTCGGAGGATTCTTCGTCGGAGGAAAGAAACCGTAGATCTCATCCATATAGAGAAGGGTGCGCAGTCTTGATGTCCCGCTCTGTCTGCGCATCCAGGCAATATAGCGGTTGAGCAGGAGGGTCACGAAGAACATCCGTTCCTGATCGTTGAGATGGGCAATGGAGAAGATGGATATCTTTGCCTTTCCCTCCTCATCATAGAGCAGTTTCTGAATGTCAAGCCCCTCTCCCTGCAACCATGCGGAGAAGCTTGGACTTGCAAGCAATGCGTTAAACTTTGTGGCAAGTTTGAACCGCTTCTCCTGCGGGAAGAAATCCTCCAACGGCAGCACACCGATCTTTTTGAAAGACGGGGTAATGATCTGTCCGATGATCTTCTCGATGCTCATACTCTCTCCGCTCATCCATGCCCGGGAGAGAATCTGTGCAAGCAGAATATATTCCGGAGAATCAAGAGCATCGGTCTTTTCATCGATCAGGGTAAGCAGGCTGACCGTTGTGGTCTTGAGATAGGAGGCAAAGGTATCACTCTCTTCCATGATCTCCCGGGACGGCACATCAAGTGACGAGAGGATATTGATGGGGATCCCGGCAGCACTCCCCGGGGTATAGATGCGCTTTTGTACGGCAGCAAAGCGGGCTACGCGTTCGCCGTTCTGCCCCCAGCTCTCGATCCCCTCTTTCCACATCGATGCGATCTTTTGTGCATAGACCGCAGGCTCTTCACCTTTGGCTTCCGCCTCATCCCGTACCCAGGGCTCGAAACGCTCCGGTGAGAATGTCGGATCGGTCAAACAGAGATCCCCCATATCCCCTTTGGGGTCGATGACAATGGAGGGAATATTGTCAATAGCCGCCTCTTCGATGAGTCCGATACCCAAACCGGTCTTCCCCGAACCTGTCATACCGATGATGGCTGCATGGGTGGTGAAATTCTTGTTCTTCAGCAGGGTAAGTGCTTCGGTGGTATCCAGTGTCTCTTTGTCAATATCTTTTCCGAGATAGAAAAGTCCCAGTTTTTCGTATGTTTCCTGCATGCCAGTCCTTCCTTATTGATCATCTGATTATTGTATCAAAATTTGAAAAGCGGACGGCTTATAGCTTAAGAGGGCGGGGGAGCATCCGGTGGGGCAAAAGGTGCCGGGGAGGATGGAGGGCGGGTGGTGTTTGCCTCATTGCGGGGCAGCTTTTTGCCTTGTTTCTTTTTGGGTTTTGGTTTGGTAATACCCTGAACCATAAATGCCACAGGTTCTTTTCCTTTTTGCTGCAACATCACCAGCACCTTGTCTTTTTTCCAATAGAGATCGAAAAGCACTACCTGTTTCATCACGGGATCGACAGCGACCCGCTCATCCAGTGCCACGGGCAGATGAAAACGGCTCCCCTCGACCCTGACAAGGGTATGCTCATGCTTGAGTACGACCCAGCACACCTTCGCTACAGAGAGTCCGTAGAGTGAATTGTGTGTCTGTTCTATGCAGAGACGGTCATACTCACCGTTAGTGAGCGTAAGGTTCCCGTCAGAGCTGGCAATATCAAGAAACAGTGTTTGTGTCGCCTGTGTCTCTTTTCTGCTTTTGTAAAGATGCTCTTTTAGATGTTCGTTGGAGTCTTGAAGAAGGTCGACCGTCTGGTAGAGAGCAGGAATGATCAATCCCAACAGTGCAATGGAGATCAGCACTTCAATGAGTGTGAATCCAGCGCGTTTTTGCATCAGCCGTCCATCAACCCTACACGGATCGCCTCTTCGTAGCTTGTCTCTCCTGCGAGAAGCATCTTCTTGAGCTTGTCTGCGATGGTCTCCATACCGCGTCTCTTCATCGCCTCGCGTATCTGATGGTCATTGAAGTTGTCTTTCATCATCATCTTCACCTCATCATCGATGATGAATATCTCTCCGATCGCCTGACGCCCTTTGTATCCGGTAAAATCACACTCCTTGCATCCCACTGCGGAGAAATAGAGTCTGTCTGAAG
>JAJRRK010000114.1 GCA_024279555.1 Campylobacterales bacterium | reverse complement strand
CAAAGAGACGATGACATCTTTTGTTATAATAGCCAAAAAGATCGTCAGAAGCGGGATGGCTATGGAGAGAATGCCGTATTCCATCTGTATGTACCTTTGAATGTTGTTTGAAAGGATTATAGCATAGAATCAGTGAGGAGTTAGGAGTGAGGAATGAGGAATTATGGTATGCTTTTCTTCTGAAAAGCTTTTATCCGTAGGGTCGGTTTACCGACCATTGGTTGGAGATTGAGAAAAGAGGAGAGAATGTGCAAAAAATAGTATTGGTAATGATATGGCTCATGGGGATGGTGTATGCAGATGAGCTTTCCGGGAGTAAGCAGATCATTATGGTTACAACCAAAGGCTGGAACGAAAACAGCGGCATATTGCAGCGGTATGAAAAAGATGACAAAGGGTGGCATAAAGTGGGCAAAGCAGTGCAGATCAGACTCGGACGCAACGGACTGGGATGGGGCAGAGGTCTGCACACCATACCCAAAGATGCCAAGTACATCAAAAAAGAGGGTGACGGCAGAGCGCCTGCGGGGATATTTACACTCAAACAATCCTTTGGCTATGCACCTTTTGAGGTGAAATACCCCTATAGAGTCTACAAAGAGACAGACCACTGTGTAGATGATATCCACTCCAAATTTTACAACAAAATCGTCGACAGTACGAAGGTGAAAATAGATTACAAGAGCAAAGAGCACATGAAATTCCCCAAAAACTACTACAAATACGGCATCGTCGTCAACCACAACCACATCGATGAAGCAGGTGCCATACCGGGTGCGGGGTCATGCATATTCATACACATCAAAGAGGTGCCTACGGCAGGATGTACTGTGATGAAGGAGCATGAGATTAAGGAGATCATCCGATGGTTGGATGCAAAGAAGCATCCGCTGTTGGTGCAGGGGACGGAGGAAGTGGTAAATACGCTGCTTCGACAGATAAAGTAGTATTAAGCCGGTTTAAGACTTTGACGTTTTTCTGCCAGCCACATTTTGATGACAGCCTGCCTGCTGACACCGATATGTTTGGCCTCTCTGTCTAATGATTTTACCATCCATCGCGGGAAAATCAATATTAACCCTCCTTGGCTCTTCATTGATCATCCTTATATTTGATGTATCAAAATAATCCAATACCTCTTCGTTGTTTTCGTCAAATACCTTATCTATTTTTGATGCTTTCATAAAGTTTTTCTCCTTATTAATACAAACTGTAATTCACATAAAAGACGATCTTTGTTTTGGTCTTGGGACGCGGGTAGTCTTTGTAAGCAATCTGTATGACGGCGATGGTGTTTTTGTCGAGTGCTTCGTAACCCATGGGTTTGACAAGGCGAAGATGGCTGATGTCACCGTTGGGGTGGAGGTAGAAGGAGACAACATTGGTTCCCTGCTGTCCTGTACGAACAGCCACTTCGGGATAGCCGTTGATGACCAGTGTGTTCTGGGTAATGCGGTGGATCTCGGAGAGGTGGTCTTTGATGAACTTCTGCTGGGTCTTGGTGAAGGTGTAGAACTCTTTGCCGTACAAGCGCTGTATCAGACGGGTTGGTTTGATGCGTCCTCCGCTACTGCTTTTGTGAGGTTTGGAGTCATGCATGAGTGCATTTGCCAGTCCGTCTCTGGAGCGTTTTTTGGGCAGGCGGAAGGTCGTGGGCAGCGGCTTCTTTTTGACAATATGTCTCTTTTTCTTTACCCTCTTGAGCGGCTTTTTCTTCGCTTTTACGATTTTTTTCTTCTTGGGTGTTTTCTTTATCTCTTTTTTTGCTATTTTTGTCGCATTGTTCTCCTCTTGGGATTTTTGTGCGACCTCAAAGCCTTTTTGCTTCTTGACTATCTTCTTTTTGGCTACAGGCGGAAGAGGTTTGGGCTCTGGTGTTTTCTTGACAGGTTTTTTGATGGGTTTCTCAACAGGTTTTGTCGGAATGGCAGGTGGTACAGGCTTTGGCTTGGGCGGTACGGTTTTGGGCTTTGGTGCAGGCGGTGTGAACTGCGAGAGGTTAAGGGTAATCTTTTTTTCATTTTGCATAGGAGGGGGGAGTTTCAGTTTCAAGTCTTCAAAAGAGATAAAAAAGAACAGAAATATCAGCAGGTGGAGCAGCAACGACAGTATAAAGCCTTGAAGTGTGCGCTTCTCTCTCACCTTTTAGTCCTCATGGTGTATAATCTGCACAATTATACATAATGAGGATTAATACTATGGTATACGACAAGTCTATTGCGGCATTCGAGGCAGCTTACAAGGTGATTCCCGGAGGAGTGGACTCTCCCGTAAGAGCATTCAGCGGGGTAGAAGGTACACCGCCATTCATTGAAAGAGGCGAGGGAGCCTACCTTTACGACATCGACGGCAACCGATACATCGACTATGTGCAGAGCTGGGGACCGCTGATCTTTGGACATTGTGACAGCGATATAGAAACAGCAGTCATCGAGACAGCAAAAAAAGGCTTGAGCTTTGGCGCGCCGACCACGCTGGAGACGGAGTTGGCACAAGAGATTGTGACACTTTTTGAGAGCATTGATAAAGTGCGTTTTGTCAGCAGCGGTACCGAAGCAGTGATGAGCGCACTGCGTCTGGCGCGCGGTTTTACGGGACGAGACAACATCGTCAAATTCGCCGGTTGCTACCACGGACACAGCGATTCGCTGCTGGTACAGGCAGGAAGCGGCGCGGCAACTTTTGGCAACCCAAGCAGTCCGGGAGTACCGGCTGATTTGACCAAACATACGCTGTTGGCGACCTATAATGATCTGGCATCTGTAGAGAAGTGTTTTGAAGATGCTAAAGGCGAGATCGCCTGTGTGATCCTCGAGCCGATCGCGGGCAATATGGGGCTTGTACCTGCAGAAGAGAGTTTTCTTGAAGGGCTTCGCGCGCTCTGTGACGCACACGGGGCACTTTTGATCTTCGATGAAGTGATGAGCGGCTTCAGGGCTTCTCTCAAGGGTGCGCAGGGGATCACGCAGATCAAGCCCGATATGGTAACGCTTGGCAAGGTCATCGGTGCGGGGATGCCCGTAGGTGCCTTTGGTGCACGTGCAGAGATCATGGCGCACCTTTCTCCCGAAGGTCCGGTCTATCAGGCGGGAACACTCAGCGGCAACCCTGTGGCAATGGCAGCTGGACTGACAAGCCTTCGCAAGCTAAAGTCCAACCCCAGCATCTATGTCGAACTGAGCAACAAAGCCAAAAAACTGGTAGAGGGCTTCAAGAAAGCGGCTGATGCAGCCGGTGTACCGATGGTGACTGATGTGAGAGGTTCGATGTTTGGGTTCTTCTTCTCCGACAAGCCGATCAAGAACTTTGCCGATGCGATGGAGAACGACCAGAAACTGTTTGCAAAGTTCCACAAAGGCATGCTTGATCGCGGCATCTACCTTGCCTGCTCCTCATTTGAGACAGGCTTTATCTCAACGGCGATCACCGATGAGATGATAGAGGAGAGCATCAAGGCGGCGTATGAGACGCTGGCGGAGATCACCGCGTAATGGCTGATCATACTGAAGAACCTAAATTTAAAAAGATCGTCGATGCCGCCGACGGTTTGAGCCTGGGCATCTCGATGGTGGTAGCCGTACTGATCGGGATCGGGATCGGTCTTTTGCTCAAGCAGTGGACAGGCGCGTTTTGGACACTTTGGATCGGTGTCGTTATCGGTATCGGCGCAGCGGTGAACAATGTCTATATCGCCTACAGAAAACAAAAAGCCTCTCTGGATGAACTTGCCAAAGACCCGCGCTACAGACACGGCAGGGAGATAAAAGCCCAAGAGGATGAGGATGACGACTACTAACCGCAAGATCCTTCAGGCACTGCTAATCACCGATGGGCTGCTCATCTTTGTCTCTGCCGCCTTTTTCGGCATGGAGACTCTGCTCAATACCCAGATAGGGTTTCTCTCTGCCGCACTGGTCATGCTTGCCTCCATGAAGAGCTACAAACGTATGGTCGATGCGCGTGTCGAGCATGAGATCGTCACAATGGATATTGACAAAGATGTTATCGACAAATTAGAAGATCCGTATGATCTCTACTCCGAAGAGGTCAAAGAGGAGCCGGTCGAAGATGTGCGTGCAGCGATCAAAGAGGAGAAAGCGCGAATGAAAGCCTCCAAGCGTTCACTCTTTGAGATACTCAAAGACACCAAAGCGGCACTCTCTGTCTATCGTATAGGGGCGTATTTGCTGCTTGTCCTTGGTTTTTTGTACCTTAACAGACACGGTATGCTGCAACTTACGGCATATCTTCTCTCGCTTGGTTTGCCGCCTTTGTTGGTTGTGTGGACACTCTTGCAAAACAAACCGTCTGACAGAGAAGATGCGGTAGAATAGAAAAAACAGGATAAGCCATGCATTTTCGTACCTCTCTTTTGCTTTTTACTCTGTTTGTTATGACCGCTTGCGGTTCTGCACCACTGCAACAGGAAGCGTGTCAGCAGTGCAAAGGCTACATCGCTCCACCCAATGAGAGATTAGAGATCGTGGATATGCCCATCGATTTTGGTCCCAAGCGAATTGCACTGACCAAAGCCTACATCAAAAAACACTATGGCAAGACGGTAGATGACATCACCATCACTCCCAAAATCATTTTGTTGCACTATACCGCCATCGATTCCCTTAAAGGCTCCTACAATACAATGAAACCGGAGACACTCAGGGGAGGGCGAAAAGACATTGCCAAAGCCTCTGCACTCAATGTTTCTGTACAGTTTCTGGTGGACAAGGACGGTACCGTCTACCGGTTGATGCCCGAGACATGGATGGGACGGCATGTCATCGGTCTGAACTACTCTGCCATAGGGGTAGAGAATGTCGCCAAGGATGCCAAGCATCTCACTCCCGCGCAGGTCAAAGCCAACATTGCACTGGTGAAGTACCTCAAAGCCAAGTATCCGACCATCGAATATCTCATAGGGCATCACGAGTACCGCCGTATGGAGTCCACACCGCTGTGGCTCGAAAAGGACAAAGGCTACCGTACCGTCAAGTACGATCCGGGTAGGGAATTTATGTCTAAAGTGCGTGAAGGTGTGCAAATGCTTTATCTTAAAGAACCACCTAAAGGGCAGTGATGCATTCGGCATTTTCATCGCTTGACTGGACGGTGTTTGGCAGTTACTTTCTTGTTCTGACACTCACATCGGTTCTCTTCAGCCGCATCAAGATCAAAAGTACTCGAGACTATTTCGTAGGTGGAAACTCTGTACCGATGTTTGCCGTTGCCGTCTCGGTACTGGCAACCTCACAATCAGCGGCAACCTTTCTTGGAGGACCGGAGTACAGTTACGGCAAAGACCTGACCTTCATCGGCTTTTATCTTTCCGCTTTTCTTGCCGTTGTATTCGTTGCCAAAGTACTCATTCCCCGTTTTTATGCCATCAATGCCGTAACGGTCTATGAACTGCTTGAAAAACGCTATGGAGAGAAAGCGAAGAAACAGGCGGGTGTGATGTTTCTTGTGGGGCGGCTCTTTGCTTCGGGGGCGCGGCTCTACATCGGTGCACTCGCTATCTCGATGATACTCTTTCTTGATATTGCCGCTTCGCATGTGGCGCTTTCTATTTCCATCTTGATGCTGGGTGCACTTGCCTATGCCTACTTTGGTGGGGTGAAATCGGTCATCTTCTCTGACATTATTCAGGCGGCAACCTACATTGGAGCGGGGATTGCCGTACTGGTCTATCTCTACACCAGTCTCAATACGGATTTTGCCACGATCTATCAGACGCTGCAGGCAGACGGTAAACTCAAGCTTATAGACACCTCACTTTCTGGAGGCTTCAGCATCTGGGCACTGCTTGGGGGCTGGCTGCTACTCAACATCGCTGCGTACGGGATGGATCAGGATATGACTCAGCGGGCACTGGCATGTAAGGACAGCAAAACCGCACAGCGCTCACTGATGATGAGCATCTATATGACCATTCCCGTAGCCATTTTGTTTCTCTTTATTGGGCTGCTGCTCTACCTTTTTTACAAACACCCCGAACTCTCCGGACTTAATGCCGATGTGGTACAAAAGTTTGACGGAGAGAAGATCACCATCTTCATGTATTATATTCTGCACGAAATGCCCGAAGGCATGCGCGGACTGGTAACCGTAGGTGCGGTAGCCGCTGCACTGAGCAGCTCCAACTCCGTACTGAGCGCCATGTCATCGGTGGCGATAGAAGATCTCTACCGACCATGGAAGCAGAAGCAGGGCATTGATGGCGAGATGCATTTTGTCAAAGCGGGGCGCATGGCGGTACTCATCTTTGCCGTGGCGCTTTCGCTGATGGCGATGCTCAGCTACTACTGGCAGCGTTACACCGATCTGCCGCTACTGAATTTTGCACTGGGTGTGATGGCGTTTGCCTACACGGGTCTGCTTGGTGTTTATGGCGCTGCTATCTTTACGAAGCGAGGTTCGGCCACTACCGTACCGCTGGCACTCATTGGCGGATTTGTCACGGTACTGCTGCTGCAGCCTTATGTGCTGGGTGCTGTATTTGACTTTAAACTCGGCTTTGCATGGCAGATCGTAGCGGGGACAGTTGTGGCGTTTGGGGTGATGCTTATGGGCAAAGATCCCTCCTATCGTTACAAGCCGTAGTAGCGCCATCGTGCCGGTCTGTAATAGTAGCGGTCAAAGAGACCTCTTCCGCGTACACGGTCACTGTATCGGTAGTAACGATCGTAACGGTAGAACTCTCCTTCAAAAAAGTAACCGTTACGGTTGAAGTATCCGTAGTAGAACCCCTCACGGTCATAAAATCCTGCTCTGTCATACTTGTATGCCAGCACCCACCCGCGTTTGGTATATCGGTGAGGTTTTGCATGGGGACGGTGGAGGTATGGTCTGTCATCATAGTAGCCAACCAAAGGTTTGTCTCGCTCATAATAACCATATTGTGACGGGCGATGATGCGGTTTGGGATAGATAGTTCTTTTGGTATGTTTGTTATGTTTGATCATTGCAGTTTTTTTATGATGAAACTGTTTAGCCTCTTTGGGATTTTTAAATGGTCTTGTTTTTGCATGACGAATCGTCATGGAGCGATCGAGTTTTCCAATATCAACAATCTCCTTTGGCGTACTTTGGGCATGTATATGCGCTGTGAAGAGGGAGATGGTAAAGAGTACGACTGCTGCCGTTCTAAGATGTTTCATGATTGACTCCTTGAATATGAAATATATGAGTATGATAGAACGCTTTTGTGAAGGATTTGTGGTTTCATCGTGGAGGAATTGTAGAACTTTGAACTCATGATTAAAAACGGTATAATCCTTCCATGAAGAGAGCAAACTATATTGGTATGATGTCAGGTACTTCAATGGATGGTATCGATGTGGTATTGTGCGGCATCGATGAGACATCATGTGAGCTGTTAGCAAGCTATGAACACCCTTTTCCTGTAGCCTTAAAAGAAGAGATCCTTACGATGACACAGTGTGAAGTGTCACTTTCAAAAGTCGGTGAACTTGATTACAAGCTTGGTATATTATTTTCGGAAGCACTTGAGACATTTTTAGAAGAGGAGCGGATTGATTCGAAAATAGTTACAGCTGTGGGCTCTCACGGACAAACGCTCTGGCATCAGCCTGAAGGTATTCATCCCTTTACGATGCAGCTTGGCGACCCCAATATCATTGCAGCACGTACGGGCATGCCGGTCGTAGCGGATTTTCGCCGCAAAGACATGGCATATGGCGGCAGCGGCGCGCCGTTGGCACCGGCGTTTCACCGGTTTCTTTTTGGAAAGAGTGATGCCCAAATCTGCATTGCAAACATTGGAGGTATCGCCAATATCACGGTTTTGGGTGAAGAACTGATCGGGTACGATACCGGACCGGGAAATATGCTCATGGATGGGTGGATACAGAAGCATAAACAGATCTGTTACGACAAGAACGGTACATGGGCGCGAAGCGGAAAGGTTGATTATACACTGCTTGATAGCATGATGGAAGATGCGTACTTTAAGCAAAAATATCCTAAAAGTACGGGACGCGAGAAGTTCAATGAGGCATGGTTGGATGAGATGAAAGGCAGACACGCGGATCTACCCCGACAGGATGTGCAGCGGACACTGCTTGAGCTGAGCGCGTTAAGTCTATCCAATGAAGTATTGAAGTTCAACCCGGATATGCTTCTGCTCTGTGTAGGGGGTGCCAAAAATACTTTTTTGATCGAGCGTATCAAGGCACTTATGCCCAATGTGGAAGTGGGGATCATGCAACAGGGCGACTGGATCGAAGCGATGATGATGGCATGGCTGGCATACAAACGCATCCACAAAGAGCCTGTCGCACTCAAAGAGGTGACAGGTGCCAAAGAAAACACCATACTTGGCGGAGTATATGTTTGAGTGAAGCGTAGGGTCGGTTTACCGACCACAATATCAAAAAAGGAACCAAAAGATGAAGCATGAAAGTGTCAATAGCGCACTCATAGAGTGGTTGGAAGGCTATGGTATCGACAGTGAACTGGTACCGCTTGAAGGTGATGCGAGTTTCAGAAAATATTACCGTGTCGCCGATAGTTTCCACAGAGGTATCGTGATGGATGCTTCGGTGCAGCCAGAGAGCGTCAAACCCTTTGTAGACATTGCCCACCGGCTTTTTGAAGCAGGGGTACGCACACCCAAGATCAATGCCTTCGATCTGGAACAGGGCTTTGTTTTCATGGAAGATATGGGCAACACCCATTTTGCCGATGTGATTGAGACAGAAAAAGAGACCATCTACCCACAGGCGATCGACACCATTGTTAAAATGCAATATACCGATACTAAGGGGCTGCCGCCGTATGACCGTACATTTCTTCTTGAGGAAATGAAGCTCATGGAAGAGTGGTACCTGCAGAAGCACCTGGGTGTGACACTCTCAAACGAAGAGAAGAGAGCGCTTGATCAAATACTCGAAAAGATCGCCGATATGGTGCTTGAACAGCCGCAAGGGCTTTTCGTGCACCGTGACTACCATTCAAGAAATCTGATGTTTGACTGCAATGACAAACTGGTAGTGATTGATTTCCAAGATGCCAGAGTGGGTTCGCTCACCTACGATCTGGTCTCACTGCTGCGTGATGTCTATGTAGAACTTGTCCCCAAAGAGGTTGAGCGGCTGGCACTCCATTTTAGAGACATCAAAGGGATTGATGTCGATGATGCGACATTCATGAAATGGTTTGACTTTACCGGTTTGCAGCGGCACATCAAAATTTTGGGTATCTTCGCCCGTCTTGCACTCCGTGACGGGAAAGAGGGGTATGTGAAGGATCTTCCCTTGACATTGAAGTATGTGCTTGATGTGGCTGGGAAGTATGAGGAGACGAAAGCGTTGTTAGACTTGTTGGTATAAATCACTTTGTCATTCCCGACTTGATCGGGAATCTTGAACCGGAGAGTAATTTAGACTCAAGATCTCCGGGACAAGCCCGAAGATGACACACTCATAGTCATTCCCGACTTGATCGGGAATCTTGAACTGGGGAGTAATTTGGACTCAAGATCTCTGGGACGAGCCCGAAGATGACGCACCCATGGTCATTCCCGACTTGATCGGGAATCTGTTACAATAAAGACAACGAACACAAAGGATAATAAATGAAAGCCATGATCCTCGCAGCAGGGCTGGGAACCCGCATGCGCCCCCTGACCGATCACACACCCAAACCGCTTTTGAAAGTAGGCGGTATTCCGTTGATAGTCTGGCATCTTGAGAAGCTGGCACATTACGGATTTAAAGAGGTGGTCATCAATATCGCGCATCTGGGATACAAAATACCCGAAGCACTTGGTGACGGCAGCGAATGGGGATTGAAAATCATCTACTCCGATGAGCAGGAGGAGGGGTGTCTGGAGAGTGCAGGGGGGATCGTAAAAGCCTTACCTCATCTGTCTGATGGTGATCCATTCCTCGTAGTCAACGGTGACATTTGGACCGATTATGATTTTGACACTACCATGAAACTGGCTCCCGGTATGTTGGCACATCTGATACTCATCCCCAATCCACCACACAACCCTGAAGGGGATTTCGCACTACTTGAGGGGAAGGTGGTCGATAACAGGGAATATACCTTCTCTGGCATAGGCTACTACTCCCCAAAACTTTTTGCGGATGTTCCGTACGGTAAGTCGGCACTGGCACCTCTGCTGCGTGAAGCGATATATGAAGGAAGAGTGACCGGAGAACTTTATGAGGGTGAGTGGTATGACATCGGTACACCCGAACGTCTTGAAGCGATCAATGTACATCTTTTTAACTCAAATTGACTATAATATGTCAACTACAAACAGGAGAAAGAAATGAAAAAGCTCATTACGCTATCTATTTTGGCACTATTGGCAGTGGGATGTACCACGCAACCAAAGTTCGATCCCGCCGTTACGGAGACTGTAGTCATTGACGGAAAGACTTTCAATATTCCCAAAGGGGCAACCCCCTCACCGCATCTTGCAACAAAGAAAGAGATAGAATTCTATAAAAAATCAGGCGTCTCAAATTGTAAGCAGGGTGATGTGATCTGGGATGCAGAGGATTCTAAAGCGCAGATCGCCAAGGCAATCGAATCGGGTAATCCCGAAATACACAAAGAGCTTGCCCAAAAAGGCCTTATTGGTTGTGCAAGTCCTGTCAAGTAAGACTTGAAAGGTACTTTGCCACCCCATCTTCGTCATTGCTGTGCGGTAAAACCACATCGGCTATGGCTTTGACCTCCTCAAGTGCATTGGCGACTGCAACAGAGGTGCCAGCAAGCTTGAACATCCCCACATCGTTGACAGAATCACCAAAGACAGTAACATCGGACGGATCGCGACCCAGATAGTCGACCACTTTTGTCAAGGCGTGTGATTTGTCTCCTTGTGGGTGCAGCAGGGTCAAAAACCAGCCGCCGCCGTACTTCTCCGGTGACATTTTTGCCTCTACTTCATCACCAAAGGTTTCCTTGATGACCTCGTAGAGCGGGCGCAACTGCTCTTCCTGTCCAAAATAAACGATTTTGAGATTCTCATCCATCGTACGGTTGTCAGGATTGAACTGCATACGCGGGTCGTCCTTATAGCCTTTGAGCACCTCTTTTTGGTAGTCGTTGAGGCGACGGGGGTAAAGGAAGGCTTCATTGATATTTTTGTCCTTGATACCGATGACGAACGGGTCGATCTCGTACTGCAAGCCCACTTCGACGATGGCATCTCCCAGTGTTTTGTCAATGGTATTGAGGTCAATGATCTCACGCTCGGGACTAACAATAATAGAGCCGTCAAGCAGGATCATGGGGGCATTGATGTGCAGTGTTGAGAGCAGCTCTTTTGACTTGGTGAAACTGCGGGCGGTCGCTACCCCCATGATGGCATTTTGGGCTTTTTTATTCCATGTCTCGATGCTGAAAGGGCTCAAAGTGAGATCGGATCGTAGAAAGGTATGATCAAGGTCGGTGATGTAAATGGGCTGCATGTTCTCTCTTTACTGGGTGGCCTGACCAGGTTGATGTTTGCTGATGTCATAGCGTTTTGCCAGAGAAAGAAAGAACTCCTGAAGAGCATAGGCTGTCGCACCGAAGATCGCTTTGGTCTCTTTGTCTATGGCAGGGGATTTGGCTATCTGTTCGAGCTCTTCCAACTCTTCCATAGTAAAGTCTCTTGTGGCATAAAGCGTCTCTTTTTGAGTCTCTTCGATCATTCGCTTCACATAGGCTTCCCGGCTCTTTTTAAGCAGTTCTTTACTTAGTTGACCACCACCGGGAGCATTCTCCATCAGTGGTTTGATGAGATTGTCGAACATTACGGTCATCGACTCTTTGTTGTACATCTCGTCACTGATCTTCCTGACCAGTTTTTTACGTGCCTGCGCCTGTAGATCGCTCTCGAGCTCCTTGAGGTATTTTTCCATTCCCTCTGTATCTTTCTGGCTCTCTGCAGAAGCAGAGACGAACTGAAGCAGTAGAACATTTTTGTACTGTTGCAGTATCTCCTCCATCTCATTTTCGCTCAAGTGTTTCTGGAGATACTCTTTGAAACGTATGGAGAGCATCTGCATGTCGTAGGTAGGGGCTTCTTCTCTGTTGCGATTGAGATTACGCTGCATTTGTGAGAACTGTAACTCCAGTTCCACCAGCTGTTCGTCAGCATTGGAGATACTAAGGTAGCGTTCGACCTGTTCAGGTGTGGCACTGAAGAGCAGTGTTGAGAGCAAAGTGGAGAGTAATAGCTTTTTCATAAAGCAGATTATACCACAGTTTAAAGCCGTGATAGTTAACGGGTCAGCTGAGTTTTTTACCGTTGATGAGGACTGCAAAAAAACGAACTGCCCAGAGGATAAACATAAGCATCCATGCCGTTGCGGAGATGTCAAAAAGTATCATGAAATTCCAGCCAAAAGCCGCAGCCAAAGAGACGAAGATGCGCATCACGACAACCAACTGTGTCCAGTTGAAAAGCACCTTCTCCCACATGCCCGCCTGCATCATATTCCCTGAATGCCCAAGGGTCACACGGGTACCAAAACCGATGAGTATTGTGAAAACAAAACCGAGAATGAGCACATGAATATCGAGAAAGAGGAAGTTCGTACCGGCAATGAGCGTTGTCAGATTTGCCATCGCACCGAAGATCAGCGCCACAGGGATCCAGTAGAGTGCCAGATGGAGGATCCAGAGCAGGGGGTTGGGGTTGGGAAACGGAAGCTGCCACCGGATGATCTCTTTGCCGATAATATATGCCAGCGCAAGGTCTGCGATGAAAGAGCTGTTGGTATAGATGCCTTCGAGGATAACATGTGCCACAAGTAAAATGAAGATCTGTCTAAGCAGCATAGGATGCTTCTGGGTCATACAGTGAGAGAAGAAAGGCACCATACGCTGAGCTACCGAGAATGTCAGAAGAAAGAGGTACAGGTAAACACCTGTCTCTGTCGCCAGACCGATCATCGGAGCATAAAAGAGTGATCCCAAAATGAAAATGAAATGGGAAAAGAGTCCAAAGCCCATGGCTGTCAGAATCCAGAAGACATCCTGATTGTCAGAGAGAGCACTTTTTTTATATATCTCCCGTAAAATGGAAAAGACTATCGTATGTGCCCCAAAAAGCAGAAATATCCCAATGTGGGAGAGTATAGGCGAGACGATGCTGCCCAGCACAAAGAGTACACTGCCGATGTAATAGAGACTGAATACCTGCATGTAGCGTCTCTTTGCAATGGGCTCTGTAGAGGTAAAACGCGGAAAAGTTGTAAAGAGAAAAGCGACGAATGCCGGCGTAAAAAGCAGGTAGAGCATGCTATAGCTGTGAAAATTGGATGCAGGGATTCCAAGATGCATCACCCCTTTGTATGTCAACATGAAGATAAGCATGGTCACAATGGCATTGATGAATGCCAGAACAAAAAAAGGCTGGTGGGGTTGTGAAAAAAAATAGTGGGACTCTGCCTCTTCACTGAACTGCATATGCATGGGATAATACCTTTTTTATAAGTATCATAACAAAAAGTTCTTGAAAGCAGGATACCCATAGGTTTCCCAAACAGGCAAAGCAAAAGGGAGGAAGAAGAATGAAGCTTTGAAACCTATTTGGGAAGCATATAGATATGCACCTCCCACAAGGGGAGGAGAGTACAGTTTACTTGAAGTCCGGTTTTGGTGTTTTGTCTGTGATAGCAGGCAGCTGCGGATATTCAATGGCAGGTTTTCTTCCTGTCAGTGCATTGAAGAATGTCACGATCTTCTGTGCATCTGCATCGGAAATATCCTTGCCAAGCTGTGTTCTTCCCATCTCCTGTACCGCTTCCTTGAGTGACCAGATGGCACCGTTGTGGAAGTATGGTGCGGTTTCGGTGATGTTTCTGAGTGTCGGTACTTTAACCATACCGTTCTTGTCACCCTTAAAGTCACCGACATTGGCATACTTGTATGGCTTCACGAGTGGAAACTTCTGCATACCGCCACCCAGTGCGATACCGTTATGACATGCTGCACATCCCATGTCAATGAAGGTATTGAGACCCTCTTTTTCTGCATCTGTCAGTGCATCTTTCTTTCCGTTGAGGAAGTCATCAAAGCGCGAAGGTGTTACCAGTGTTCTTTCAAATGTCGCGATCGCTTTGGTAATGGTGTCAAAGTCTATCTTGACATCGTCACCATACGCTTTTTTAAAGGCTTCAACATAACCGGGCATAGACTGCACGCGTTTTTCGATGAGCTCAGGTGTAGCCGCCATTTCAGGGGCTGCCAGTGTCGGTCCTTTTGCCTGATCTTCCAGGTCAGGACTTCTGCCATCCCAGAACTGTTTTTGTGCAAAGACCGCATTGTATACTGTCGGTGAGTTGAGATGATGCGGGTTGGCGGTCCACTGGTGTCCTACTGCCGCTTCTACACCGTCCACTCCACCGATACCGAGGTTGTGGCAGGTGTTACAAGAGATGATTTCACTTTTGGAAAGTCTTGGCTCAAAATAGAGCTTCTTTCCCAGCTCCACACGTTCTGGTGTGATGACCTTATTGGGGTCTATCAGCTTTGCCAGTTCGGCTTTGTCTGCGGGGATCGCTTTGAGTCCTGCTTTCAGCGCTTTGTCCGCAACGTCAGTTGCCCCCAGCAATAGTGATGATGCCAAAATTGACACACTCATGAATTTTAGTAGTTTCATTTCATTCTCCTGTAGTTTTTGAATAATGTAATTCTACAAAAAATCATATTAAAGGAAAATTAATATCGTTTAAAATATGGAGAGATTCTTTAAACATGAGAAAAACAGTCCCGGTCATCGGAGCTGTAAAGCAGGAATTGGGTGTTTACCCTCTGTTCCCGCCGTTGCGGCTTGAGCGGCCGTTCCTGCTGTGGCGGTTACCGCTGCCGTTGTTCCTGCGTCTGTGATTGTTGCCGCGGTAATTACCACGTCCTCTACCTCTGTCGTTTCCACGCTGCTGCATGGCACGTTCGATGAGCAGTTCTACCTCTTCGAGTCCCAGACCGATGATGTCCTTGCCTTTGACCGCATTCTCACTCTGTATCATCGAAGCAAGCAGATGCGCGATGGTGACGATGTCAAGGTCGTGCTGGAGTGTCTTGACCAGTTCGATCGCCTTGTCGGTGATCTGCGTGTTGGCGATCTTCTCTATGAGTTCATCCTGACGGTTGTTCTGCACTTCTATGCGGGTAGGGATGACCTGCGTGATAAGTTTGGCACCGACATCTTTTTCGATGCGTTTGAT
>JAJRRK010000113.1 GCA_024279555.1 Campylobacterales bacterium | reverse complement strand
GGTGCGGCGATGAAGACGTCTGTGCAGGGAAAGAAGATGATGAAAATGTTTCAGTCTGTTCCTGCAGGAGAGGCAACGCTGCTGCAGAAAGGAAAAGCAAAAGCGTTCTGCCCTGAGTGCGGGATGACCCTGCCGATGTTCTACAAGACCAACCATGCAGCCACTGTTGACGGTAAGGTCAAGCAGTACTGTTCGATGCACTGTTTGGTCGAAGATATGCAAAAGGCTGCAAAGGTGACGAATATTCAAGTGGTCGATGTGGTTTCCTTGAAATTCATCCCCGTCAAAGAGGCGACCTATGTTGTCGGCTCCTCAAAAAAAGGGACAATGACTACCGTGAGCAAATATGCATTTGCCAACAAGGCTGATGCAGAAGTCTTTGCCAAAGCTAACGGTGGGAAAGTGACCGATTTCAACGGTGCACTAGAGGCAGCCCAAAAGGAGTTTGCTAAAGATAGCAAGATGATTGCCCAAAAGCAGGCAATGATGGCAAAAAAAGGTGAGATGATGTATGGTAAAATGTGTCAAAAGACAGATAAAAAATTTGCAACTACAGCAGACGCAAAAGCATATATTGTTGAGAACAAACTTTGTAAAGGTCTCAACGGTAAACAGCTTCAAGCTGTTGGGCTTTATCTGAAAAACAGATAATCATGCAGGGTGTTGTCTCCGGACAATACCGACCATCAAAGGAAGTTAATGCGCCATAGTATTTTTATCGTACTCATGGGTATGGTGCCGCTTTTCGCACAGCAGACCCTTGATGCCAAATCGATCAAACTTTCCCAAAAGGGCGAACGTATTGTCAACGTACTCTGTGATTTCCACAAGCTTCCCTCGGCGAAGGGGGAGATCGAATCGGTGATGGAACGGCTTGCCACTAGTAATGCCTGCCGCCCCCTCTCGAAAAGCAAGCGCGAAGCGGTCGCCTACTATCTGAAGTACGGTAAGACCGATACGCACAAACAGCATATCGCCGTACCTGAAGATGCCAAATGTCCCGTCTGCGGTATGTTTGTCTCCAAGTACCCCAAGTGGGCGGCGATGATGGAAGTGAACGGTCATATCCACTACTTTGACGGGGTCAAAGATATGATGAAGTACTATATCTTTGACGGTGACTTCCCCTATGACCGCAAGACAGTCTCGAAAATGACAGTAAGTGACTACTATACACTGAAAGCGATTCCTGCTAAAGCGGCATGGTATGTAGTGGATCCGGATGTTTTCGGTCCTATGGGACATGAACTTGTTCCCTTCGAGAGTCAAAAGGAAGCGAAGACTTTCATGCAGGAGCACCATGGCAAAGCGATTGTGCGCTTTCATGAGATTACTGACACGATGGTGATGGCGCTGGATGGCATAACCCAATGACCAAATCACTTCTGTTTCTCTTTGGTATATTGGCTGCATTGGTCTTGGCAGTGCTTCTGCATGCTGTTGTCTCGTACCATTCGGACTCCGATCAGATGCTGCAAAGACTCGTTTCGGTCACGGGGATTGTTTCTCCCTCTTTGAGTGTCTCCTGGTATGAGCCGCGACTTCTGTTTATGCAGGATGCACATCATCCTGCCTATCCGGGGATGCAGTCCATTGACAGAATGGATCTGGTCTATGCACGGTAGAAGAAAATGATGAGAGGTACGTTCCTGCACTTTCTTTCGCTGTTGCTTTTCAAACAGAAGAGTAAGCATATTGGTGCGGTACTGATTTCTGTGATTGTCATTTTCTTGCTCAGTAGTGTACTGTTCCTCTCCGCCTCTTTACAGCATACTCTGATGGAAACACTGGAGCGTAAATCAGATTTTACTGTGACAAGGATCGAAGCCGGAGAGCCTGCTAAGACACCGGTTGCATGGGTGGAAAAGATCATGGATATCCAGGGGGTGGATTCGGTCTCCCCGAGAATCTATGGACGCTACTTCTTTGCGCCGAGAGAGAATGCCTTTTTGGTAGTCGGTGTAGACTTTTTTGACGATGCTGGCAGCAGAGCTTTGAAAGAGCTCATCGATGGGTTGGATATGAAAGCGTTTCTTTCAGAAGAGAGTATGCTTGTGGGACAGGGAGTAAAACATTTTCTTGAAGCACACTATTTCAAGGATTACTTCACATTTAAAACCCCTAAAGGGACATTTAAAAAGGTCAAGATCTACCAGGTTCTTCCCAAGCAGACGAATCTGATCGCCAACGATATGGTTATCATGCCCATTGATCTGGCACGTGAGATCTTTGGTATCGGTGAGGATGAAGTAACGGATATTACCTTCAATGTTCCCAATGATGCAGAGTGGGACAACATTATCGCCAAGCTCCATCTGCTCTTTTATGATGTGCGTGTGACGGATAAGCGAGAGATTGCCAAAGCATACGAGAACCTCTACAACTATAAAGGGGGACTCTTTTTGATCCTCTATTTGGTGACCATCATCACCTTTGTGCTTATCCTCTATCAGCGTTATGCGATGGTCTACTCGAGTGAGCGCAAAGAGATAGGTATCCTGCGTGCAGTCGGATGGAGCATCCGTGATGTGCTCAAGCTGAAATTTTTCGAAAATATCGTCATTGTATTAGTCAGCTTTATCCTCGGAGTTGCTGCGGCATATTGTTATGTTTTTCTCTGCGATGCACCGCTTCTGAGTCGTATCTTCTTGGGTGGAGCGAACCTCCCCAATCATGTCACTTTTACACCGGTGATACCTGTGGGGGTATTGGGGTCTATTTTTCTATTTTATGCAGTGCCGTTTTTGGCAGCCGTACTGATACCGGTATGGAAGATCGCTGTGACTCCGCCCAAAGAGGCAATGCTGTGATGAGGAGAATATAGTGGTAGTATTGGAGCAGGTCAGCAAAGTATTCGATGGGGGAACGTCCAAAGCCTGTAGTGTACTTGAGTCTGTCTCGTTGCAGGTGAAAAGAGGGGAGTGTGTCATACTAAACGGTGTCAGCGGCAGTGGGAAGTCAACGCTGCTCTCACTGATTGCTGCACTGGATAAACCCACTGGCGGGAAGATTGTCGTCGGCGGAGATCTGGTCTCCAAACTGCCTGACCTGCATGCATCCTCCTACCGTGCCAAGACCATTGGTGTGGTTTTTCAGCATTTTAATCTGCTGGAATCTCTGAGTGTAGAGGAGAATGTCATGGCACCTCTGGTCAATACCGGTATGGCACTTGAGACTGTCAAGCAGATGGTCATGCGCAGTATGGTACTTGCCGCGATCGAACATAAGGCTTCTCAACCGGTTACATTACTTTCGGGGGGAGAGAAGCAGCGCTGTGCCATTGCCAGAGCGCTGGTGCACGACCCCGCACTGATCCTCTGTGATGAACCGACAGCAAACCTCGACAAGCGTAACGCCGAAAAGCTCATCGAAATACTCCGTACACTGCATGAGATGGGCAAGACGATTATTGTTGCTACCCACGATCCGCTCTTTGAAAAGCTTCCTTTCAAAAGCAGGGTGTTGCATATGGCAGAGGGGACGATCGTGGAGTATGAAGTGTGACAAGGGTATGGTACGATCGACATGAATGAGATACTCCTGAGCAACGAAGTTATTGTCTATCTGTTATCGGAAACAGTACTGTTTTTGCTGCTTGTGGTCGCTTTTCTTGTTACAGTAGAACTTTTAAGAAAATGGGACTTCAATGCTTTTACCGCCACACAGTTCAAACTGGAGAATCGTTCCTATCTGGTAATGAGTATCATTTTTTTCGTACTGATACTCAAGATCCTACTGCTTCCCTATTTTGTCTACACTATTGATCGACTCTCCGATCTTGTACCCGGAGCAATGTGTGGGGCAGGGGTGATCAAAGCAAATGCTTACGGCTACCCGTTGCTGGGGTTGAAGATTGTTATTCTCTTTCTTGGCGGTGTTTGGCTGAGCATCAACCGGCTTGATCTTGAAGCCAAGAATTATCCTTGGTTCAAAATAAAATTGTGGCTGTTTGTATTAATATTTCTGCTATTGGGAGTGGAGTTCGCACTTGATATCCTCTACTTCATCCATATCGAGACTATCAAGCCCGTCAGTTGCTGTTCGGTTATCTTTGGGCAGACGGCGGGGCGAAACGGACTGCCTTTGGGATTGGATATTCCGAAACTTTTAATACTCTTTTTTCTGCTCTATATACTGATCGTACTTACAATTCTCAACAATATGGCACTGGTGAGTCTATTTGCAGCAGGGCTATTCCTGGTCATTGCCTACTATGCAGTAGTCTACTTTTTCGGTACCTATATTTACCAGATCCCGACGCATAAATGCCCCTTCTGTATGTTGCAGGGTCATTACCACTATGTCGGTTACATACTCTGGGGGTCTCTATTGTGGGGAGTTTTTAGTGTGATTGATCAGGCAGTACTTGCAAAGTTTTTTCACAAACCTTCGAAAGCCTTGAAGCGAAATGCGCTATTATTGCTTACGTTATTCATCATGCTGTGCAGCAGCTATGTCGTGATATACTATCTCAAAAACGGAGTATTGTTATGAGAAAGATCCTTTTGAACCTTTTGACTTTTGCAACGGTTATTGCCATTATTGTGGTACTGCTTCTGGCATTTGGTACTGATGAGGGGGCACGCTATGTCTATAAAGATAACACCGCCCGCAAACCCATCGATATCACCCCCAAAGCCTACCGCTGTTCGGAGTGTAACATGGAGATTGAAGCAATGCCCTATATGGCGGAGTTGATAACGCCTGAGGGCAATACCTATTTCTTTGATGACATCGGGTGTCTGGTGCTCTGGCAGAAAACACATACAGTTAATGGTGCCAAAGCTGTGACCAAGACCGTCGATACTCAAAAGTGGCTGGATGTACAAGATGCCTGGTATTCACGGACAGACTCGACCCCGATGGGGTATGGATTTGCTGCATACGAGAAGCGGCAAAAAGGAATGATACCCTATGATGAGATGCGCACCTTGATGCTTCAGGGAAAAAACCTGCATGATCCGTTTGTGAAAAAACAGTTGCTTGGACAAAATAAATAGCAAGAATAGAGGCTTTTTATCAATTTTTTGCTATACTTGTACGTATTTTAACACACTTAAGGAGTAATCAATGGCATTGTTTGATGATGTAAAAGAAGTAGTTGTAGAGCAACTGAACGTGAGCCCGGATGAGGTGAAAGAAGAGTCTAAATTCGTAGAGGATCTTGGGGCTGACAGTCTTGATGTCGTTGAGTTGGTTATGGCACTTGAAGAGAAGTTCGATATTGAGATCCCTGATGATCAGGCAGAGGCGATCGCAACCGTCGCGGACGCTATTAAGTTCATCGAGAACGCTCAGGCGTAAGCCTTATCCCTTCCTTTGGGAGGGATGTTAAGAGATAGATGAGTGTTTGAGATGAATATTCACCTATATCTTATGTAAGCAGACAGACAGGAGAAGCAGTGAAAAGAGTAGTGGTAACAGGTTTGGGGATGATCAACTCTCTGGGGTTGGACAAAGAGAGTGCATTCTCTGCGATCGTAGAGGGCAAATGCGGTATCAAGCTGATCGAGTCTTTCGATACGGAAAAACATACGGTGAAGATTGCAGGGGAGATCACCGATTTCGACCCGACAACTGTGATGGATGCCAAAGAGGTCAAAAAGGCTGATCGCTTCATTCAACTCGGTCTTTCGGCTGCCAAAGAGGCGATGGCGGATGCCAAACTGCCTGAAGATGTCGACCGTGATCGTTTCGGTGTGGCTTCCGCATCGGGTATCGGCGGGTTGATCAACATCGAAAAGAACTCCGTGATCGCCGAAACCAGAGGTCCAAGACGTATCTCCCCGTTCTTTATCCCCTCTTCGCTTGTCAATATGTTGGGTGGATTTGTTTCGATTTATGAAACTCTCAGAGGACCTAATCTCTCCTCAGTGACTGCCTGTGCTGCGGGAACCCATGCCATTGGTGAAGCGGCGAAGTCCATTATGATCGGTACGGCTGACAAGATGCTGGTTGTTGGTGCCGAAGCGGCGATTTGTGCGGCGGGTGTCGGCGGGTTTGCAGCGATGAAAGCACTCTCTACACGCAACGATGATCCTCAGTCTGCCTCCAGACCGTTCGACAAAGACCGTGACGGTTTTGTAATGGGTGAAGGTGCCGCCGCACTGGTACTTGAAACGTATGAAGATGCGGTAGCACGCGGTGCCCACATTTACGGCGAACTGATCGGATTTGGTGAGAGTGGTGATGCCAACCATATTACGACACCGACGATGGACGGTCCGCTTCGTGCGATGAAGATGGCTTATGAAATGGCAGGCAAACCGAAGGTAGACTATGTCAATGCACACGGTACCTCTACCCCTATCAACGACAAGAACGAAACGGGTGCGCTCAAAGAACTCTTCGGTGGCAAAGAGAACTGTCCTCCCGTGAGCTCTATCAAAGGGCAGGTAGGACACTGCCTTGGTGCCGCAGGTGCCATAGAAGCAGTTGTTTCACTGATGGCAATGCGCGACGGTGTACTGCCTCCGACTATCAACTACACCACTCCTGATGAGAACTGCGATCTCGACTATGTACCCAACGAAGCGCGTAAAGCCGATGTCAATGTCGTCATGAGTAACTCCTTTGGATTTGGCGGGACAAACGGTGTCGTCATCTTTAAAAAAGTATAGTGAGGTTCTGTGATGGCAACCTATCTGGATTTTGAGAGCAAGATTGAGAAGATACAGGAAGAGATCGTATCTGCTCATGCTGTTGCCAATACGGAACTGGTAGAGAAGCTGCAAAAAGAGCTGCAAAAAGAGGTGGAAAAAACCTTTGGTTCCCTGAGTGACTACCAGAAACTGCAGCTTGCCAGACACCCCGACAGACCCTATGCGCTTGACTACATCAAAATGATCCTCGATGATGCCTATGAGATCCACGGCGACCGAGCGTTCCGGGATGACCCTGCGATCCTTTGCTATATCGGCTATATCGACGGGCAGAAGACAATGGTGATCGGAGAACAGAAAGGGCGTGGGGTCAAGAACAAGATCAAGCGTAACTTCGGTATGCCCAATCCTGAGGGATACCGAAAAGCCCTCCGTGCCGTACGCCTTGCAGAGAAGTTCAACATTCCCGTACTGATGCTTATCGACACTCCGGGTGCCTATCCCGGTCTTGGTGCCGAAGAGCGTGGACAGAGCGAAGCGATCGCCCGTAACCTCTTTGAATTTGCCGCCATGAAAGTTCCGATGGTCTCTGTGGTCATCGGTGAAGGCGGATCGGGTGGTGCGCTTGCCATTGGCGTAGGCGATAAGCTTGCGATGATGCGTTACTCTGTCTTTGCAGTCATCTCTCCGGAAGGGTGTTCCGCGATTCTCTGGAACGATCCCAGCAAGGTAGAGACCGCAACCAAAGCACTCAAGATCACACCCAACGACCTCAAAGAACACGGTCTGATCGACGATGTGCTCGATGAGCCGCTGATCGGTGCACACCGTGACAAGACCACGGCAGCTGAAGTGCTCAAAACCTATTTCCTTGAGCAGGTCAAACAGCTCAAAGAGCTCTCCATTGATGAACTTCTCGATCAGCGCTACAAGCGTCTGACCGCCGTCGGTGCCTACAGCGAATAACAGTACCGACCGATGATCCACGATGTTGCCGCTTTTCTCGTTGATGCGATCGGCGATATGGGCTACTGGGGCATCTTTCTTCTGATGTTCCTTGAGAGTACTTTTTTCCCTTTTCCCAGCGAAGTGATCATGATCCCCGCAGGCTATCTCGCCTACAAAGGTGAGATGAACCTCTATATGGTGGTACTGGTGGGTATCGTCGGATCAGTAGCGGGCGCTCTCTTCAACTATTATATTGCCATGCATTTTGGAAGGCCATTTCTGCTCAAATACGGCAGATATTTCTTCATCAAACCAGAGACGCTGGACAAACTTGAAGCTTTTTTTCAAAAACACGGAGAGCTCTCCACTTTCAACGGCAGACTCATTCCCGGTATCCGCCAGCTCATATCACTGCCTGCCGGACTGGCACGGATGAACCTTACCCGTTTTGTCTTCTACTCTGCTTTGGGTGCGGGCATTTGGGTGATCGTATTGGTGGCGTTAGGCTATCTGCTGGGCTCCAATGAGGCGCTTATCTCCGAGTATCTGCATACTGCGACGCTGATTGCTCTGATCTCTGTTGTCTTCATTACGATTTTCTATATCGTGAGGCAGAAGCGTAAAGAGAAGATTTTGGAGGAGTAGGTGCGACTATCTCGCACAATATATTCTGATTATTTTATGAAACCCTCCACGCCACATACTTCTTCTTTTTGATCTTCAGACGTTTCAGTGCTTTGAGTACTTTGTCCGCGATGTCACGATGCAGCGCCACATAGGATTGCCGCTCAGTGATGTCTATTTTGCCTATCTGCGCATTGTCGATACCGATCTCCTTGCAGAGTGTACCGAGTATATCTCCCTTGCGCAGTTTGGTGCGTTTGCCTCCGTTGATTCCTATGGTTTCAAAGGGTGAACGCATGAGATAGGGTTTCCCTTCCTGTTTTGCAAGCTTCTTCTCGGCTGCCCTTTCCAGAACATAGTCTGTTTTAAGGCTTCCCGGAGTATAAAGTGAGATGGCAGTCCCAGTAGCATCGGCACGACCGGTACGGCCAATGCGATGGGTATAGACCTCTTCATCGAAGGGCAGATCGTAGTTGATGACCATATCGATCCCGGTGATGTCAAGTCCGCGTGAAGCCACATCGGTCGCTACCATGATTCGCTTGGAACCATTGGAAAAAAGGATGACCGCTTCGTCCCGTTGAGGCTGGTCGAGGTCGCCATGCAGCGCGATGACATCGTGCCCCTTTGTTTCGAGTTGTTCTGCCAAAGTGATCACGTCCGCTTTGGTATTGGCAAAGATCAGCAGCGAATCAGGTCTCTCCTGTTGGATAAGCGCACGAAGTGCCTCATCTTTGTGCGGAGTGATATAGACAGACTCCTCTATTTTAGTTTGTGACTGCAGGGTATCGACTTTGATGATGACAGGGTTATGCAGCAGTGTTGTCGCCAGTGTTTCCATCTTCTGGGGAAAGGTGGCGGAGAAGAGAAGTGTCTGTCTTTTGAGGGGTAAGGTTTTGGTAATCTTGAGAATATCATCATAGAAACCCATATCAAGCATTCTGTCCGCTTCATCGAGTACCAGTGTTTTGATACCGTCCAAATGCAATGTACCTTTGCC
>JAJRRK010000005.1 GCA_024279555.1 Campylobacterales bacterium | reverse complement strand
TCCATCTTGGTATTGCGGATATTCTCCATACTCTTGAAGTACTCGATATGTGCAGGGCCGATCTTGCCCACCACCACATAGTGCGGGTTGACGAAGGTGGAAATCTCAGCGATGTCACCCTCCCCTCTGGCTCCCATCTCTACTACATAAACCTCGGTGTCCGCAGGCAGATCGTCGTTGATATCTTTCATTACCCCGCCGAGGGTATTGACCGAGCGCGGGGTGGCATAGGTGTGGTACTTGGCAGAGAGCAGATGGGCGGCAAAGTTCTTGATGCTTGTCTTTCCGTAGCTGGCGGTAATGCCCACTACCTGAAGCTGTTCCATGCTTTCAAGCTTTTTCTTTGCTTTGACCTTGAAACCGTTGAAGAGCATCTTTTCGATGAATGTCGAAATGAAGTACGCCAAGAAAATAGGAATGATCACCCCAAAATGTCCAAAGGCAAAAGTGATGAAGAGCCCAAAGAGCACCATCACCGCGTAGAAACGCTTGACCCGTCCTGTCCATACCAGCGGTTTGTCCAATCCTCTGTACCAGTAGTAGAGCAGTCCCACATAGGCAAATGCGACCACAAAGGCGTAGTCGGTGGCATAGTCTGCCAGCATATAGATACCGTACGGGATCAGGAAGTAGGCAAAGTGCCACCAGCCTTTGGTATGGTGAAAGAGTACGCGTTCAAGCTTGTAGCTGTACCACTGGAGGTTGGTGATGGCGTAGTAGCCCATCGCGAGTAGAAAAACGAAGTAGCCTATGAGGTTGAGTATCTGCATCAATGGTGATCCTTGCATTGGTCTGTGACGGTCTGTGCGATGAAGGGCGCATGGTGTAAAAAGAAGTAGTGGTCTCCCTCCAACGGATAAAGCGTGGCATTAGGGATCATCTGTGCGATCTTCTCCGCCGTCCAAAGCGGGGTAGCGGTATCTGCCTTGCCCCAGAACAGCAGTCCCTTGCCGCTTACTTTGGAGAAGTTCTCTTCAAAATCTTCATTAACCACATTTTTGAATGTCTCGTACATCTCATGGCTCATCCCCTCGACATCTTTGGAAGCAAAGAGCCTGCCAAGCTTGGAAATCCCCACAGCCTTGAGCACTTTGGTCAGCGCGATCTTAATACGCACCGAAAGAGGCTTAGGTACGAGAACACCCGAAGAGGAGAGCAGTACCAGACAGGGCGGGTTAAGCAGCGTGGCAACCTTGCCGCCAAAGGAGTGCCCCATCACCACTTGGGGTGTGACATCCAGCGTCTCAAGGAACAGCCGTACGATCTGTGCATAATCCTCTGTCTGAAGCACCACATCGTTGCTGCTTTTGCCAAAACCGGGCATATCGAGGTAGATATGCTTAAACTCCGGCAGTAGCTTCCCAAATGCCTGCTTCATGATCTCCTTGTTGCTCCCCCAGCCATGCAGGATCAACACTGCCTCCTCCTGTGAAGGATTGACCATCTCATAGGAAAGCTTGAATGAATTTCCGTTATAGTCTATCTCTTTAGATGCCATTGTTCCACCATTTTTAAATTGGAATATTCTATCATAAAGGGGCTATTCCTTCGCTTCACTGATCACATAGTCTCCGTTGACCACCTCTACATGGGGTGGACGCTCTTCGGCTTCAAAATAATCGTAGCCCTCTTTGAGCTTTGTCCAGAAGTCGTACCATCGGTGGTTGCTGTAGTGTGCCATCGTTTCATCATCCATTTGAAAAGGGAAAATATGTACCGTCACATACCTCTCGCCATTGTTTAATGCTGCTCTGACAAGTCCGTAGATCTCCTCGATCTTTCTGTCGGTCATCGCATAACAGCCGATGGAAACACAATTGCCGTGCACCATCAGGTAGGAGCCGCTGCGGTGATGGGCACGGTCGTAGGCGTTGGGGTAGCCGAGATTGAACGCCAGATGGAACTTACTGTGGGGATTGAGCTGTTTTTTGTAGACACGGTAGAATCCCTCCGGTGCCTGCCTGTCCCCCTCTTTGAGCTTGGGTCCCAGGTGCCCCGAATAGGCACATACAGGATAGTCCTTGAGGTGTCTGTAGATACCGTTCACTTCCATCCACACTTCCAGCATTGCCTCGCTTTTGAAGATGCGGATGTAGACAGGATCGCCCTTTTTGCCACCAATAGCTTCAAGGCGCTGCTTCAGCGGTGTATAGACATATTTACTCCGTTCCAGATACTCCTGCATCGCTACCTCCTGTGAGAGCCGCATGATCTCTTCCAGACTCATCGTCACACTCCTGTTGACCTCACTGACATTGAACTCATTCAGGAGAGAACGCGTTACGTTCAGATCCGGCGGAAATAGTGTGGTGCCGTTGCTCTCGTTATGTTCCATTGTCTGCATCTTAGGCTGAACCTCTGTCGGAACTACCCTGGGAGGCCTGTAGTCTGACCGATAGAGAAAGAGCAAAACAAAAGAGCATAACAGCAGTACAGAAACAAGGATATCAGCCAGTAGCAGCCCTATCCTTCTCATCCTCGTTCAGCCTTTAGAACTTCAGTTTCTGAAGCCTGTCATAACCGTAGATATCTTTGAATACACGGAGTGTACCGTCATCATCAATATAGGTGGTAAAGTAGGCTGTATGCACAGGAAGCCGCTTTGTAATGGCTATATAGTGTGTTTTAAGACTGTCATACTTCTCTTTGGCCTCTTCCCAGCTAAGGTTCGTATAGTGCTCTATGATATACTTCAGCAGCTCATTGGGTCTCTCAAGACGGACACAACCATGGCTGTAGGTACGTACTTTTCGCTTAAAGAGATGTTTGCTCTGTGTATCATGCATATAGACAGAATAGTGGTTGGGGAAAAGGAATTTTACACGCCCCAGACCATTACGTTTTGACGGCGGCTCGATGAATTTGAACGGTACAGGTCCCTTCCCCCCTACATAGGCACGGGGATTGACCGCATTGAAACTGAGCGCCGGTGAATCGAGGTTGTAATCACGACGGATCACCAGACGCTGTTTTTTCAAATAGTTCGGGTTTTTGAGTGTTTTGGGAATGATCTCGTTTCGGGCGATGGAGTCAGGTACGTTCCACTGAGGATTGACGACAATATACTTCAGATCCTGTCCAAAGATCGGTGTCTGCAGACGGGTCTTTCCAACGATCACCTTCATACTCAACATCGTTTTGCCGTTCTCGATGATCCGCACACGGTATTCGGGAATATTCACGAGCGCATAGTTCTTGCTGGTCTCAGGTTTGAGCAGCTTGACACGCTCGAGGTTCAAACGCACTTTGTGTACCAGAACAGGGTCGGCACCCTCCTGCCGCTGCAGTGAACGATAGGCACTCAACAGTCTGTCCCACTCTCTGTAGGTCGGCACATAGGGTTTGAGAATCTTCTCTATAGACCATCCCGCTGCCAGTTGCATTTTGATCTGTGCCGGATCGACCTTCTGCCGGTAAATCTCATAGTGTGTTTTAAACGTACGTGATTTACGTTCATCCTGTGCCGACTTGAATGACGGAATATCGATACAACTGTTGGCAAGATTGTCCGTATAGGCGACAAGCAGCTTGCTCATCAGCTTCGAATCTTTTGTCTTGCGAACCTTCTCATAAAGCCCTCTCTGGTCACACAAAGAAGCGTATTTGTCACTCGCAAGGATCTGCATGAACTCACTTTTTTGTCCACTATGCCATCCCTCACTGTCCTTCATGCCTACACATCCGCTCAAAAGCAATGCTCCCGCCACTGCCAGTAAACCCTTTATTTTCACTTCTTCTCCCTTGTTTTTTAATCTCAAGTGCACAGACATAGGCACTTGAAAAGGCCCACTGAAAATTGTAACCTCCCAGTCTCCCTGTCACATCAAGCACCTCACCGATGAAGAAAAGCCCCTTTTGCTTTTTGCTCTCCATCGTCAACGCATCGACCTCCTCCGTTGCCACACCGCCCCTGGTCACTTCCGCTTTGGCATAACCGAAGGTTCCTGCGGGCGCAAACGCATAATGGTTGAGTACCTGCAGCACCTTCATCGCTTCAGAAGAAACGGCACAACCAACCTGGTCTTCAATGTTCAATTGTAGCAAAAACGCCTTAGTAACACGTTTGGGCATCGGCAGCAGAGAGCTGAGCTGTTTCTTGCTTTTTTGCAGGCTCTTCCAGTCAAACCCAGGCAAAAAATCGATCACTATTTTTCCCTTCTTCCAATAGAGCGAAGCATCGAGCACCGCCGGCCCGCTGATCCCTTTATGGGCAAAAAGGAGTGATCCTGCACAGCGCTGATCCCCCACGGTAAAGACCACATCCGTCGAGCTTCCGCTAAGCTCCTTGAAGAAGAACTGTTCCTTCTGTACCGTAAATCCCACCAGTGCCGGTGCCGTTCTCTCAATAGTATGCCCAAAATACTCCGCAATCTCATATCCGATACCGCTCGCCCCGAGTCTGGGAAAACTCAAGCCTCCTGAAGCGACGATGACCCGTTCACAGCTGAGAGAGCGACGGTTTGTTCTGACAACAAACTGCTCACCACGTTTGCGCACATCAAGCACCTGTTCGTTCAGAAGGAACTTCTGCTTTCTGCTCTCTTTGCGCAACAGGTTCAGAAGTTCGTCCGCACTATGGGGACAGAAATACTGGTTTCCTTTTCGCAAAACAGGCTCCAACCCTCGTTTCTCCAACCATCTGAGCACTCTCTTCTCATCGAATACTTCAAGTACTCTGGAGATGAACACATCATCACCAAGATAGAAAGAAGCATCCATTTTCCGGTTGGTGATATTGCATTTTCCTCCACCGGAAATCTTGATTTTGGCACCGACACCGGGATTGTGTTCAATCACGGTTGCAGTACTTTTGGGAAGCAGTGATGCAAGCATCAATGCACTCGCCCCACCCCCTACAATGATAATCTTATAATCCATAGGGCGCATTATACCGCATTCGTAACCAAATCGTATAAAAACGCATATTCAGAGGTAATGAACTACTAACACTCCAATAACATATCGGTAATGCCACCTCTACTATACTGATACTGTTAAAAATAAAAATTCTACAGAGGAGAAAATTATGAAACGAAGATCCTTACTACTGAGTATGGCAACAATTCCGTTGCTTATCGGCTGCGGAGGAGGTGGAACGGCAGAGACAGATATCTCAAATCCTGCAGGGAATACTGCCTCATCTACGATCACAGGTACGGTACCCGGAACTTTTATCGAAGCTTTTTGTGAAGACGGTAGCTATCATAGTACCTCTTCCACGCAAAACGGTACTAATCAACACCCCTTTTCACTTCAAGTGCCAACAGGGAAAGCATGTCGTATCGTCATGACAACAAACGAAAATGATGATGCAAATCGAGTCATCACACCTATTAGTTTTAATGGACACAACACGATAAGAGTAAATAAAAATATCGATATAGGACATATCCCGTTAGCACTTTCGCCCAATGAAATTCCTGATACCAATGGCGATCATGTTTCCGATGTTTCAAAAAATGTTGTCATTAATGACACCACTTTAGCACTTTCTGATGATACACCCGTGATGGATAACAACCACAACGGTATCGTAGATGTATATGAAGATAATGATCATGACGGAACCGTAGATGCTTATGATGACGACAACCATAACGGTATACCGGATATTCATGACGATTCTGATGATGATGGAATACCTGACGCTGTGGCGTACGTCAACAATAGCGGAAATACTAATGGAGGTTATACACTAACGGCATGGAATGATCTTGGGATGCACTGTATGGACGGTAACGACTTCTCCGTATTTTCTATTCTCCCGCCCTACAACAACCTCCATGCACAACTCAAAGATAAAAACGGCGGACTTGTGACATCAGGTGTCATCATCACCTATGAGGCAACAACGGGTACAGACGGCAAGATCAACACTTCAAGTAGCAATAAAACAAACTTTTGGCAGTATGCCGACAAGCTCTTTGGCGTTGTGCTGGCTGCCGATACGGGACTAACCGGAAAGAAAACACCTTCTACTACGCCGCAAACACTCACTTTTAACGCAACACACGGATGGTGGGAAGCAGAAGGCATTCCGATAACACCGTACAATGATGACGGAAGCAAAAACTACTATCCGCTTGTCAAGGTAGTCGCCAAAGATGCGCAGGGCAACATCTTGGCAACGGCAAATACCGTACTGCCCGTGAGTGACGAGATGGATTGTAAACGCTGCCACACCAGCAACTCTCTTGCCGATGCAAAACCTTCGGCAGGATGGGCAAACAATCCCGATCCGGAAAAAGATTTCAAATTCAATATTCTTAGATTGCACGACGAGAAATTCCCCTCTGCCGTTTCCGATTACCTTACGCTGTTGCAGCAAAAAGGGTATGACTATAATGCCAGCGGACTTGAAGCAACAGCACAAAACGGTACGCCTATCCTCTGTGCTGCCTGCCACAAATCCAACGCGCTTCCCAATGTCGGTATCGGTTGGGAACCCGGTGTAAACATTAAAGCGTTTACTTCCGCAATACACGGCTTGCATGCAATGGTCAAAGATCCTGAAAACAATATGATGCTCTTAGGCGATAGCAACAATCGAAGTGCCTGTTATGCCTGTCATCCCGGTTCTCAAACAAAATGTCTCAGAGGGGCCATGGGAGATGCCAAAGATGCTAACGGCAACAATGCGATGCAGTGTCAAAGCTGTCACGGAGACATGCATGCTGTAGGCGACGCAACACGAGAAGGTTGGCTGGATGAGCCAAACTGTCAAGCGTGCCACTACAAAGATGCCAACGGTAATCCTGTCAGAGACACCTCTGCCGTATTGGCAAACGGGACACTCAGAAGTGCTGTTAACAGTAACTTTGCAACACTTCCAAATACACCGATGCAAGGATACAGCCTGTATCGGTTCAGTAAAGGTCACGGAGGACTACAGTGTGAAGCGTGTCATGGGGCAACACATGCCATCTATCCTGCCCATACGGCAGACAATCTGTTAAGCCAGGGTATACAAGGACACAGCGGAACAATCGGAGAGTGTAGCGCATGTCATGCGAGTATCCCCAATACGATTAACGGCGGACCGCACGGTATGCACCCGGTAGGACAAAGCTGGGTTGAAGGACATGAGCATGCAGCCGAACAAAATGCGGCACAGTGCAAAGCGTGTCATGGACAAGATTACAGAGGAAGCGTCCTCTCTAAAACATGGACAACGCGCAGCTTCTCAACCGAATGGGGTCAAAAGAACTTTGCCAAAGGACATCAGGTGAGTTGTTACGACTGCCATAACGGTCCAAACGGCGACTAAACTTGGCGGGGTTTGTCTCCTTCTCCCCGCCTATGAAAAAAGAAACCGATACCTTCCTTTACTTTTCCCATCATCTCTTTACAAAGTGTTAACATTACATCATGTATAATGATCTATCCTAATAACTAAAATAGACAAAACAGATGAAAATACTTCTACTTGAAGACGACCGCATATTGAGCGAAACACTACAAGACTTTCTTAAAGATGCTAGTTACGATGTAGATATTGCATACGCTATAGATGAAGCCGAAACACTCAGTTTTGAGAAGAGATACGACCTGTATCTTCTGGACATTAATCTTCCTGACGGTAACAGTCTTGATCTACTCTCCTCTTTGCGTTTTGCAGAAGATCAAACACCCACGATTTTCATTACCGCATTAACCGATATGCGAACCATTGCGAAAGGGTTTGATCTTGGTGCGATCGACTATATCAAGAAGCCTTTTGATCCGGCGGAGCTGCTGATTCGTATTCAATCCAAGTTTAAACAGACAACGCTTACTTACAAAAATATTATTTACGATACTCGTTCGCGTATCGTCAGAGTTGACGGTGAAATCGTCGATCTTGCCAATGTGCAGATCAAAATTTTTGAAAAACTGCTTTACCATTGCGGTCAAATCGTCACCAAAGAGATGTTTTATGAGTGCTTAGACCATCCCTCCGATACCGCCTTGCGTGTTGCACTTACAAAGATTAAACAGAAACTCAATATAGACATTAAAAACATAAGAGGCCGAGGATACTTGCTTGAAGAATTATGAAAGAGAATCGCTGCTCAAAAATTTTTGGGTCTTTTTTTCTCTTCTTGAGATACTTCTTGTCCTCCTCTTTTTAGAGCTCTACCATACAGAAAAACGCGAGTACAACCAAAGCCTCTTAAAAACAATGCAGTTATGCAGCTATACTTATGAATGTACGCAATTTGACTTTGAATTTACTCCTAAAGGGGAGAAAAGACTCAACGAACTTTATGATGATCAAAATATCAGCGCCTATTTCCCTGTACCAAAATCCAAAAAGTATAATGTCCGAATCATCTATCCTCATCATCTCTATACACATGACCTCCATGCTATTCGCCGTTCATTATGGCTCAAATTCATACTTGCCACGATTTTATTAATGGGAGTTGCACTCTTTTTTACCTTCTACAGTCTCAAGCCCATACGACAGGCGCTGCGCATTAACGACGAATTTATTAAAGATATACTGCATGACTTCAATACACCCATTTCCTCTATAGTGCTCAATCTCAAAATGTTTCAAGATCAATACGAAAGCAATATCTTTATACAGCGCATCAACCATAGTATCGATACGATCTTACTTTTGCAAAATAACCTCAAAAGTTTTCTACACCACTCTCCTCTACATAGTGAATGTGTTGATATTGCCCTATTGACACAAAAACGCATGCGTTTTATACAAAATCTCTATCCCCACATTACATTTACTTTTGAGCAAGAAAATACGCTCAAAAAACAGACAAACAGTGAACTGCTAACCCGTATTCTTGACAATCTACTCACCAATGCAGCAAAATACAACAAACCAAACGGTAAAGTGATGTTGCGCATCTCCAAAGAGACACTCTATATCGAGGATACAGGAAAAGGTATGTCTAATACTAAAGCGGTGATGCAGCGCTACTACAAAGAGCAAGACCGCGGACTTGGGTTAGGACTTCATATCGTCCAAAAACTCACTTCAGAACTTAATATTAAAGTCAAAATCGACTCCAAGGTCGATGTAGGCACATGTATCGCACTTGATTTTAGCGATCTTTCAAAGGGAACATCATGAAAGTGCTGTTTTCCATATTTTTGTTTTCTTTGATTCTATATGCAAACTCTATAGATGCGCAAATAGAGGCTATTCGCAAAGCGCCTGTTCAAGAACGTTTTAAACTGATGAATGCATTTAAACGGCAAATTATTAATATGCAACATCAAGAACGCATTGAAGCGATTAAAAAACTCAAATTTATCACAAAAAGCCGTCGTAGCCAAAAGGTGATTAGAGAGGTTACACCTAAGCGACAAAAAACGCCTTTTCATAAAGAAAGGCACAACAACAAACATGTCCATAACACAAAACATACATCTGCACATCAAACAAAACAAAACCAATTTGAACATACTCAATCTACTTTAGTGCATCATATTGAGACACGGGCAAAAGAGAAAATTGATGCACAAATAGATGAGCAGATTGAAAACCAAACGCAACAGAGTATTGATGATCAGATCGAAAATCATACAGAAAACCAAATTGAGGAGAATGTGTACAATGAGATTAACAATCAACATGAGGACAACGATGCTGATTAAGTTACTGACTTTTCTTACGCTATGTAGCGCAATTCTTTATGCCGATTCGATATCTGATCAAGATATGGACGGTGTTCCGGATACACAAGACAAGTGTCTTGATACCCCTTTTCTTACGGAAGTAGACAGTAGTGGTTGTTCCACAAAAAAACTCTTTTTCCCTCAAGAGAGAGACAGTGGTAATCTAGATATCCTTTTAGGTTACGGGTATCGTTTTGATGACGACCATATTGAAAGAAAAGAACAACATACTCTAAAGTTACAGGCAAGCTATGTACTCGATAACTGGATCTACACGCTTCACACCGGATATATTACCAGCCACCCAAACCGAAGTATGACCGACACTACGTTCAAAATCAAAAGGCGCTTCAAACCAACGGAAAATTTCAAATTTTCTCTGGGTGCTGCAGTTCGATTTCCTACTTACGACTTTACCGGAAACAAAACCGACTTTACACTCTACTCTTTTGCAGTCTATTATCCTGTTTCAAAGTTCTCTATCTTTGCCGGGGCTCACTACACTTTTATCAATGATGTACCGACTACGGAGCCGTTACAAAATATCACCTCACTGTATATTGGCAGTGGCTATTTTTTTACCAAATCTTTGTATCTCAACGCTTCGTATAGCTACAGTGATACAAAATTTGTGAACTACCACAAGATCAAAGCACTCTCAAGTACACTTTTTTATCAACTGAACGATCAATGGTTTATCCTATGCTCATATAGTCATGAAATAGATGATAACTATTTGTATACTTCTCGTACAGTAGATGTTGATCGTAATTCTTTTAATATCAGTATCGGTTATCGGCTATGGTAAGCCTCGTTTGTTATCTCTTTTTCATCATGACAGACACAATAAAATATTAATCCGCTACACAACAACTGCACATATCTTTCGTATACTGTTTTATTGCCACACATAAGGAGTTTTTATGTATCGTTCACTACTCTTCCTCTCACTTTTTCTGTCTGCAAGCGTTGTAAGCATTGCAGCAGAGAAGTATGACACTAAAGCCTTTCGCACTGTCACCAAACTCTGTACCCCCTGTCACGGTACCCCGTTTTATATGGCAAAACAGCTCGATGAAGACGACTGGGATTTCTTTTTTAATACCAAAGGAAAACTAGAAAAGATACACAAGGGTAAACCCAAAGCTCTTGCCTCTCTCAAAAACGCACTTTTCAAACATAACAAAAAGCGCCTCTTGAAATTCTTTGTCAACAACTCAAAATACTCCGGTAAGGTACACGGGTGTGATGCGAATTTCTGCGGGACACACCACTAAATGAGTGATGAGTGATGAGTGATGAGTGATGAGTGATGAGTGATGAGTGATGAGTGATGAGTGATGAGTGATGAGTGATTTTGACACAGGATTGAACTTTTGTCAAGTCGTTTGTCTGTAGATACACTACACATTACTACCTGCTCCCTCCTCCCTGCTGCTTGTTATCTATCCCCTATTTCCCTTTTTGTGTTAAAATAGAAATATGAAGCCATTCAAATTTACGTTTTTACTCCTGCCATTGTCACTGACTGCTGCCAATCTTTTTTTGATCACTGACAAAAAAGGAAATGTAGTAGAGGAGAAAAAGCTCAAAAAATGCAACAACGCCTGTCTGATGCAGGATGCCAAAGAGTTTTCAATGCAGGCAATCTATGACGAGCTGCACAAAGAAGAGAACCTTGCCCGTGCGGCACAGGCGGCCAAAGCCGCGGCAGAGCGCATCGCCAAGGCGAGTGCCGCTGCAAAAAAAGAGGGAAAAAACTATCATCTGAGCAGAACGGATAAGGAAGCACTGCTCAATTATGCCAAATACTTCAAGGGCGGCAAATATGTCTGGGGTGGCACGACCCCTAAAGGCTTCGACTGTTCAGGCTATGTGCAGTACCTTTACAAAAAACATGGCATCAACCTTCCCCGTACCGCATGGGCGCAGTCCAAACAGGGAAAACCTGTCGATCTTTCCCAGCTTGAAAAAGGCGACCTGCTCTTCTTCCTGACTGACAAGAAGCGCGGCATCCCTGTCACCCATGTGGGCATCTATCTGGGCAATGGGGAGTTTATCCATGCCGCTTCCAAAAAGAAAGGGATCATCATCTCACCTATTACCCACGGCAAATACCGCAACTGTTTTGTCAAAGCGACACGGGTGTTGAAACCTTCTGCATAGTTAATGATGTTACGCTATAATCTTTTTTCATTTATTCTTCCTAATCAAATAAGGTAACTCCCATGTCACAGAACAGATTCTCTTTTCTTTATTTTATGATCTTTGGTTTTATCGTAGTCAGCTTTCTAACGCGCCTTGTACTGCTTGGCATGAATATTGAAGATGTCGATATGCACCTGACTACCCTGCTTAAAACATTCGGTAGCGGTCTCTTTTATGATCTTGTGGCGGCCTCTTACTACTTTATCCCGCTGGTCATCTATCTGATTGTCATCCCACAGAAGTTTTTCAACACCAAGATACACAAGATCATTTTGACACTGATCGCCGTTTCTATTGTATTTGCCATGCTCTTTGGGGGTGTAAGCGAGTATTTTTTCTGGGAAGAGTTTGGCAAACGCTTTAACTTCATCGCCGTCGACTATCTTGTCTATACCCATGAAGTGATCAAAAACATTCAAGAGTCCTACCCTCTACCCGCAATTCTCTCCGCAATAGCCGCTGTAAGTGCGGGAGTGATTTATCTTTTCAGAAAGCACCTTTTGGAGATCCGTGACCGTTCTACTCTCATGCAGCGTCTAAAAAGAGGCGTTCCGTTTCTGCTGCTGCCTCTCATTGCTTTTATTGTACTGGACAAACAGGGACTTAGCAATGTTTCCGGCAACATCTACAACAACGAACTGGCAAAAAACGGTACCTATTCTCTCTTCTCCGCTTTCAGACACAATGAACTTGACTATGATGAGTTTTACAAAACACTTTCCATTTCAGAAGTGATGGCAAACCTGAAAAAGCTGGAGCACTTTGATGACAAAACCCCAAAGTATTTACCTCAAACCATCCGGAAAAACATTACAATATCATTTTGATCATGGTAGAGAGTCTCAGTGCGGAATATATGGGTATCTATGGTAATGTACACCATCTCACTCCGCATCTGGATGCGTTGACGAAACATTCTCTTTTCTTTGACAATCTTTATGCCACGGGAACCCGAACGGTCAGAGGAATGGAGGCTGTCACCCTGAGCGTCCCTCCAACACCGGGGCGAAGCATCGTCAAACGGCCCGTGAACAATACACTCGACTCTGTTGGAAAAATCCTCAAATCCAAAGGCTACGAGAATAAATTCATCTACGCAGGTCACGGCTATTTTGACAACATGAACGCCTTCTTCTCCGGGAACGGTTTTGAGGTCGTTGACCGCTTTGATTTTACAGATGATGAAGTGACGTTTGCCAATGTGTGGGGTGTCTGCGATGAAGACCTTCTCAAGAAAGTATCCAAAGAGGCAGACAAATCCTACGCGGCACACAAACCCTTCTTTTCTTTTGTCATGACCACATCCAACCACCGCCCCTATACCTATCCTGATGGAAAGATCGACATTCCAAGCCATACCGGTCGAAACGGTGCGGTCAAATACACTGACTATGCCATCCATACTTTTTTGGAACAGGCCAAAACCAAACCGTGGTTTGACAATACTATTTTTGTCATCATTTCCGACCACAACGGCGGCAGTGCAGGCAAAACATCACTGCCGCTCTACCGTTACAAAATTCCTTTGATTATTTATGCACCCCATATCATCAAACCGCAGACTGTCTCCAAACTCGCTTCACAAGTCGATACCATGCCTACGATTTTCAATATTCTGGGCTTGAACTATCAAGCGAAATTTTACGGCAACAACATTCTTTCTGATACCTTCAGACAAAGGGCATTCGTTGGAAACTACCAAAAACTCGGATATGTCAAAAACGGCTACCTCTACTACCTGACACCCGACAAGCACTCACACAAAGAGAAGATAGACACACTCAAACTCAGAAGTGTCAAATACACTCCCGAAACCATCACACCCGATGAAGAGAAAGAGATCATCACCTACTATCAGAGTGCCAGCCATCTCTACAAAGAGAGTCTGAAAAAAGCTGCACACTAGAACCGATAACCGACACTGAAGATCACACTATCGATCTTCACATTCGGATTGTACAAAGGAACCTCGTTAGCTCGCATATAGAGATATTTGAGCGTAATATCATACGCTCCAAAATGTCTGCCTGCTGCAACCATAAATGTCCGGTCAAACTCCATGGCATGATGCTGTACGCCAAATCCGTCATGCATGACTGCAAAGATACGCTTGCCCATATAAGCACCCGCACCGACATGCCATTTGTCATACACAGCATGGATCATCAGTGAGGGGGTAAAGTAGTCTTCTTTTGCTTGGGCACTGAAATCGTTACTCTTTCTGTCTTGAAGATAAATATAAGTTGCATTCAGTCTTGCAGCCACTTTCCACTGCTTAAACATCGACTTGAACAGATAGCCAAGTTCGGTCTGATAGACATTAAAATTCTTGTAGTCACTTAGGTACTGACTGAACTTCATATTTTTATAACGGTAGGAAAGCCCGTAGATATGCCCACCATCAGTCTCTTTGGCAAGATTGTCCGAGATCGCTGCATAGTTCAGTGACAATGACTGTTCCTTATCCATTGCATATGTATATTTGAGATAATACTTGTCCACTTTCAGATCATTTGGCAGTGGTGGCTGGAATGTTTCGGTCTTAGTCTTAGACCATGCAGCTTCATAGAGTCCTGTTTCATATTTATATCCTGTATGTACCACATAACTTTGTCCCTGTTTCTTTTGTTTCGAACCGGCAAAATCCATATTTTGGTACTCAAGATGTATAAAAGCATTTTCTGCCAGAACCGGCAGACTTGAGCAGACAAATGCCCACACAAAGGGGGTAATTTTTTTCATGGTATAGTCCTTCTGTTTGATATTTCTGATAATTGTTAAGACGATATTGTTTGAATATTTTAAGAAACAGAAGGTGGAGCCGTAGAGAAATAGCCCATGTATACAGAAAGAGAAAGTCTCAGGTGAAGTACATTACGATGAGCATGGATATGAGGCAGTTCTGCCAGAGAGATATCTGCCTGAATAACATCGACACTTTGAAGCGTCTTTGCCACAATACAGACAGAGCAACTGTCAGCATGCGCTTCATCACTGCTGTGAATGTGTGTCGCACTAAGGTAGCTCGACAAAAGGTAAAAAAGTAGCAGAATTTTAACGATGAACCGTTTGATAAGACTTTCCTTCCTGTAAAGTTTGGACGATATAATACCCAAAAACCACTCCAAGGCACAAGTGTATGACCATCAAACCAGACTGTATCACCTGCATTATGAACCAGACCCTCAAAGTCGCCAAACTGCTGGAAGTCGACGATGCTACAGCAAAAAAACTGCTTGACTCTACCGCTGAGATCCTCATACAACAAGATCTCGACCGCACCCCGCCGCAGATCGCCAAGGAGACCTACCAAAAAATTGCCGAAATTACCGGCATAGACGACCCGGTTGCCAAAGCAAAACAGATCGCCACACAGATGGCACTCGGTGTCGATACTTCTATCGTGAAAAGCCTGCATGATGCAGTCAAGTTTGCGGTCATCGGCAATGTCATTGACTTTGGTGCCCAAAAGCAGCTTGACCTCAACGAGACCATAGCAAGCCATTTTCACCGCCATTTCGGTATTGATGATTTTGAAACTTTTGAGAAAGAGCTTGCTTGGGCAAAGACAATGGTCTATATCGGTGACAATACCGGAGAGCATATTTTTGACAAACTCCTTATCAAAAAAATCAAAGAGATCTATGATATTGAAGTTTTCTACTTTGTCAGAGGTGCGCCCATCATCAATGATGTTACGGTGAAAGAAGCAGCACTTTTGGAAGATGTTGCAACAATTGTCGACACAGGTGTGCCCACACCGGGCTTTGACCTTGGTTATGCCAATACACGCTCAAAAAAACTTTTCGAAGAAGCCGACATCGTTCTTGCCAAAGGAATGGGCAACTATGAAAGTCTCTACGATGTCTGCGATCGTACACTCTACTACCTTTTCATTGTCAAATGCAGTGTCGTCTCAGAGCATATTGGGCAACCTGTGGGAGAATTGGTCTTTACAAAACATTAGGAGGGTGTCGTATAGAATGGTTTCCTGTGCTGATGCGCTATTGAGACCACGACAATAGTCTCATCTTCAATGAAATAATACAAACTATATGGAAATTTATGCAACACCACCTTGTGTAGATGATCGGTTACTTTTGGATACAACAGAGGAAACCGTTTGATCATATCGGTATTTTCATGTATATGCTCTTCAAAGCTCTTTCCCAGCCCTTCCTGTTGCAATTCATAGTATGCTTTCGCATCTGAAAATTCCAACTGTGCCAAAACCGAAAAGAGAAGTTTCATGAGCTGAAAAACACCTCTTCACTGATCATTTCAAGTTTTCCTTTCTTGAGTGCTTCTACTCTCTTTTCAGATTCTACGATCCATGCTTCTTCTATCTTGCTATCTGGTACATCAAGACTGTTGATCAGGTTTTCAATGATTACATATCTTTCTTGAGGCTTCAAAGAGAGCGCCTCATCAATTATATCATTCAAACTCATCTTGGCTCCTTCAAAATATCTTTCGCTATTATAGCAAAATCATAATCGCTGCAGCTTCTTCAAGCCCTCTTTGACCATCGTCGCCGTGTCGCCACTGACACCGGCAAGTGCTTTTTGTATCGCCTCTTTTTTGAAGCCCAGGCTCTCCAGTGCCATCACCGCTTCACCCATCGCACCGCTGCTGCCGCTCTCTTCACTGCCGTCTACAATAAAGTCCGCCAACTCTACCAAAATGCGGCTTGCCGCCTTGGGACCGATGCCGGGAACCCGTTTAAGCATCCCCACATCCTTGCTACTGACCACTCGGGCAAAGGTCTCCGGTGTAAAGGTCGAACAGACAGCCAACCCTACTTTGGGGCCGACACCGTTGATCTTGATGAGTGTATCGAACATCTTCTTCTCATTCATCTCCCTGAATCCGTACAGCGCATTGGTATCCTCACGGATGATCTGCGTCACATAGAGCTTCACCCTGCTTTCATTGACGGCATTGGAGGTGTTGATGGAGACATGCACCTCATAGATGAGCCCATTGACATTGATATGCAAATAGGTCGGATCTTTCCGTTCTACCGTTCCTTCGATTCCTACGATCATCTCTTCTCCTTGTCGACATTGGATGTCATCCCCGACCTGATCGGGGATCTTTAGATTCCCGTGTTCACGGGAATGACACAGTGATGACAAAAGTATACCCTCACTTCACATCTACTCACCAAAAACATGTCATATTGTCATATTTTTACTTCAAACCAACATTACGATAAAATACACCAAACTATACAAAGGGCATTATGCGTCTACGATCGATATTTACCAACAGTTTCGGCATCCTACTCTCCCGCATTACAGGGCTGGGACGCGATGTGCTGATGGCTTCCGCACTGGGGGCTTCAGTCTGGTCGGATATGTTCTTTGTTGCCTTCAAACTGCCCAACCTGTTTAGACGTATCTTTGCCGAAGGGGCGTTTACACAGGCGTTCATGCCCTCCTTTATCGCTTCAAAAAACAAGGGGGTTTTCGCTACCTCCATCTTTTTGCGCTTTCTGCTCTTTTTATTCGCCTTCTCGCTCGTGATCACCCTCTTCCCTGAACCAATGACCAAGCTGCTCGCCTGGGGGTGGAGTTGGGAACTCATTGAACAGACCGCGCCGCTGACTGCTATCAACTTTTGGTATCTTGACCTCATCTTCATCGTCACTTTTTTGGCAACTCTACTGCAGTACAAGGAGCACTTCGCCACGACTGCCATGTCTACTGCACTACTGAACATTTCGATGATTTGTGCACTTTGGATCTACATGAAGGAGGAACCCCAAACCGTTGCCTATGCAGTCAGTTTTGCCGTGCTTATCGGAGGAGTGCTGCAGGTAGGAGCGCACCTCATCACCCTCCACCATTTCAAACTCGACCGCCTGCTTTTTGGCGGATGGAAGTACCGCAATAAAAAAGATGTCAAAGAGGAGGAGATTCATTTTAAAAACCTTTTCCTACCCGGCATCCTCGGAAACTCCACCCCTCAGATCTCCGCTTTTGTCGATACCATTCTGGCAACCTTCCTCATGACCGGATCGGTCTCATTCCTCTTCTATGCCAACCGTATCTTCCAGCTGCCCCTTGCCATCATCGCCATTGCCACAGCGACAGTACTCTTCCCTACTGTCTCCAAGGCACTCAAGAATGGTCAGGAGGAGAAAGCCTATGAGAATCTTACACAGGCGTTCTGGCTGCTCTCATTTCTGCTCGGTGCCGCGATGATCGGGGGAATACTCCTGGCAGAACCGATCGTCTGGCTGCTTTTTGAACGCGGCAAGTTTACCCAGGCCGAGACCCTTCAGACTGTTTTTGTCCTTCAGATGTATATGATCGGTCTGCTCCCTTTTGGTCTGGCGAAACTCTTCTCACTTTTTCTCTACGCCTCACACCGGCACAGAAAAGCTGCCAAGATCGCTGTCTATTCGCTCATTACCTCCGTGACTGCTTCACTGATCCTCATGCACCCTATGGGCGCGGCAGGTCTGGCACTGGCAGGGAGTATCGGGGGATGGGTACTCTTCATCTTTACAGTTAAGGAGGTGGGGTTCGGAAAGTTCAGGCACATCATACTGCATAGACGTTCCCTCTATTTTCTGGCAGTCATGCCGCTGTTCGCTTTGATAATCTATGAACTGAACGGTTGGATACTAACCCTTATCCGCTAAGCACGTGATTCGAACGTAGCCAGTTCATCTCCGTGGTAAAGCTCACCGCGCAGGAAGAAGTCATTTCCAATGAACTCCTTCCCCTGCATCTTCTCATACTTGATGCTCATCTCCATGATCGCTTCAGGATAGGCTTTTTTTCTGGTGATCGTGTAACCGGTAATCTCTCCTTTACTATCAATTCTGGGCTGCATATAGGTCAGACTCCAGTAGAACGATCCGTCCTTTCTCAAATGCTTCACATATCCACGCCATATTTTTTTCTCAGAGGCAATCTCTTCACAGGCACGGTAAAGCCCCAAAGGCATATCTGGATGCTTATCGATGTAGTGGTGTGCTCCGATCAATGTATGCTTGTCATACCCTGACAGCTCAACAAACCGGCGGTTGGCATAACGGATATACCCTTCTTTGTTGAGTTCGGCGATCATCACACTGTTCTCGAATACCTCGATCTCTTTCTTGATCGGTTTGGGAAGAACAATCTTCTCTCCGGTAAAGATATTTACAATGACTTTATGTAGATTGGACATTTTGTTTCCTAATGGCAAAGTGTCATTAGCAGTCCAGCCATCTTGAAGTACAAGATCTGAAACTTTCCGTCCCCGCCTCACAACGGGTTTGGCTTTGTCTGATTTGGTGACAAAATTCTACATTTTTTCCACTTAGAACTCACCTTTACCCAAATTTGCTATAATCACACCATTCATACACAAGGTGCTTTTATACTATGATGACTATTTTCGACAGTGTCACCAAGACCAAACGTCCTTTCGAACCCATCAAACCTCCGGCAGTCTCTATCTATGTCTGCGGTCCAACCGTCTATGACGATGCCCATCTTGGTCATGCACGAAGCTCTCTTGCCTTCGATCTACTCACCCGTACCCTTAGAGCACTCGGCTACCAAGTGACCCTGGCAAAGAACTTCACCGATATTGATGACAAGATCATCAAAAAAGTCGAAGAGACGGGCAAAAGCATGCAGGAGATCACCACGTACTATATCGACCGCTACCTGAGTGAAATGGCGGCACTGGGTGTGCAACGTGCCGACATCGAACCCAAAGCGACCGAATCGCTCGACGCTATCAAAAATATGATACAGACCCTCATTGACAAAGACTTCGCCTATGTGGTCAATAACGGCGATGTCTATTTCGACACATCCAAAGACAGCCACTACGGTGACATCTCCCATAAAGTGACCGATGACGACACACAGAGCCGTGTCGAGCACAGCAGCGAAAAACGCAACCCCAAGGACTTCGCCCTGTGGAAAGCCTGCAAAGGCGAAGAGGACATCTGCTTCGATGCCCCTTTCTCAGCAGGACGTCCCGGCTGGCACATTGAGTGTTCAGCCATGATCGAAGCCCATTTTCAAGGCAACGGCGAATACAGCATCGACATCCACGGCGGCGGTGCCGACCTGCTCTTTCCCCATCATGAGAACGAAGCGGCACAGAGCCGCTGTGCCACAGGACACGAACTTGCCAAATACTGGATGCACAACGGTTTCGTACAGATAGACGGAGAGAAGATGAGCAAGAGTTTAGGTAATTCCTTTTTCCTCAAAGATGCCCTTGAAGTCTATGACGGTGAAGTGCTGCGTTACTACCTCAACTCCGTGCATTACCGAAACGATTTTAACTTCAATGAAGAGGATCTGCAAACAGCCAAAAAACGGCTGGACAAACTCTACCGTCTCAAAAAACGTGTGCTTCCAGGCAAAGCCTCTTCTGTCAATAAAACATTTAAAAAAGCACTGCTTGATGCCATGGGTGATGACCTCAACATCTCTATCGCCCTCTCCATCATCGATGAGATGGTCGCACAGACCAATGAGAAACTTGACGCCAATCCCAAAGACAAAGCACTCAAGGAAGAGACACTGGCAAACATCGCCTTCATTGACGAACTGCTCGGCTTTGGCGGCAAAGAACCGTTCAGCTACTTTCAAATAGGTGTCGATAAGGCACTCAAAGAGAAGATTGAAGCCCTGCTTGACAAACGTACCGAAGCCAAAAAAGCCAAGGACTTCACCACCTCTGATGCTATCCGCGACGAACTCACCGCCATGGGCATTGCCATTATGGATACCCCCGAAGGTACAGTATGGGAGAAGGCATAGTGAGAAGACTTCTTTTGCTGCTCCTGCTGCCACTGTACCTGGGTGCAGAAGAGCAGTTTCCTTTCATAGGAGCAAGCATCAACTACCATGAAGCCTCACTGACCGGCATCGACGACACCACCCACACCACAGCTGCCTTCCACGTCGGTAAACAGACACTGCGCTGGCGTACCACCTTTCTCTTCGAGTACGGCAACGACTACGGATCTGCCGGGCTCAATGTCGACTACATCCCACTCGATGATCTCTTCGGCACCCCCAAACTCCGCCCCTATCTGGGAGTCAATGTCAACTATCTGCACTACCAGAATGATAACATAGACGACAGTAACGACTACAGTTACGGCGGACAGGCAGGCTTCATCATCTATGCCACCGATACCGTCGACATCGACATCGGCTACCACTACAACCTTGTACAGAATATAGAGGGGCTTGACCATATTGAGGGTGCAACACTTTCGCTACACTACTTTTATTGAGGTTTGGGTATAATCCTTTTCAATAATTGTAACAGATAGACACCCTAAAGGGCACCTCTAAATCGACCGGTATATACATGCACTTATTATATTTCGGTTACAACACAACAATACCCGAACGGAGCACACCTTGTCACTATTCAGCTACGAAACCCTCAAAACGATCCTCTTCAAGTTCGATCCGGAGACCGCACATACCCTTGCAGGTCTCGGACTTCGCAGTGTACAGTACTGCCCACCCCTCATGCGCCACTTTAGCAAAAAGTTCTTCGTCAAGGACCCCATGCTCACACAGAAGTTCTTTGGACGCACCTTCCACAACCCTGTGGGGCTCGGTGCGGGTTTTGACAAGAACGGACAGTACATTACCGCCATGCCGACCATGGGCTTTGGTTTCACCGAGATCGGTACAGTCACTCCCAAACCGCAGGAAGGCAACCCGAAACCACGCCTTTTCCGTCTCATAGAAGACCGTTCCATCCAGAATGCCATGGGCTTCAACAACTACGGTATGGGCTATATGCTCGAACAACTCAACAAGCTCTACTTCTTCGACTACCCCATCGGCATCAACATCGGCAAAAACAAAGTGACACCGGAAGATAAAGCGCTTGAGGACTACGAAACCCTCTTTCATGCCTTCAAGGACTATGGCGACTACATCGTCATCAACATCTCTTCACCCAATACCCCGGGACTCAGAGACCTGCAAAATGAACAGTTCATCAAAGATATCTTCGCCATGGCAAAAGCCATCACCGACCAGCCCGTTTTGCTCAAGATCGCACCCGATATGACACCCGAAGATGCCATCGCACTCTGTACCACGGCGGTCGAAGCAGGTGCCGTAGGCATCATCGCTACCAACACCACCATCGACTACTCTCTGACACCACACGCCAAAGACTTTGGCGGTATCAGCGGCGCACTCTTGACCCAGAAGAGCTACGAACTCTTCCGAGCCGTCGCCAAAGAGCTCTACGGCAAGACTCTGCTCATCTCCGTAGGCGGTATCGACTCCGCAGAAGAGGCCTATCGACGCATCAAAGCAGGCGCTTCACTTGTACAGGTTTACAGCATGCTTGTCTACAGAGGCCCTGCCCTTATCAAAGAGATCAACGACGGACTGGTCGAACTGTTAAAGAAAGACGGGTACAATCACATCTCAGAAGCCATCGGAAGCGAATGGCGATCATATAATGAAGAGTGAAGAACGAAGAGTGAAGAGTGTCGATTTGCTTTTCTTTCGAAAAGCTTTGACTACAGGACAAACAATTTGAAAGAACAGTCCCTACATACAAGGTTATATGAGGAGCACCATTGAATATTCCTATCATCTATAAAAGTATCGCAAAGCGATACATACCATCACTCTTCACTCTTCACTCTTCACTCTTCACTCAAAAAATAGCCCTCGCGCTATTTTTCATCTCAGGAGCACTCATGGCAAATTCACTGCCCAAACACTACACCAAAACACTCGACAACGGACTACAGGTGGTTGTCATCCCTATGGACAACAACTCAGGCGTTATCACGACAGACATCTACTACAAAGTAGGCAGCCGCAATGAACGCATGGGCAAAAGCAGCGGCATGGCGCACATGCTCGAACACCTCAGCTTCAAGTCGACCCAAAAGCTCAAAGAGGGCGAGTTCGATGTCATCGTCAAAAGCAAAGGCGGGGTCAACAATGCCGCGACAGGTTTTGACAAAACACACTACTACATCAAAACCGCTTCCAAGAATCTCGGCATGACATTCGAACTTTTTGCCGAATTGATGCACAATCTCAAACTTGATGACGAAGAGTTTCAAAGAGAGCGCGATGTCGTTGCCGAAGAGCGCCGACTGCGTACCGACAACAACCCCATGGGCTACCTCTACTTCAGACTCTTCAATACCCACTATATCTACCACCCCTACCACTGGCTGCCCATCGGTTTCATGGAAGACATCCAACGCTGGAAAATAGAAGATATCCGCACCTTCTACCGCCAGTACTACCAGCCGAACAATGCCATTCTCGTCGTTGCGGGAGATATTAACCCTGAAACCGTGTTTCAAGAGGCACAAAAGCAGTTTGGATCCATCAAGAATACACAACCTGTCCCGGAGGTCAACGCCACTGAACCCAAGGTCGACGGTGCCAAGCGTGCCGTACTCCACAAAGAGAGCAATCAGGTCGACACCATTGCCATCGCCTACCCCATCCCCAATTATGCGCACAAAGACCAGGTGGTACTCTCTGCCATCAGCCATATTCTCAGTGCGGGCAAGAGCTCCCGTTTTGAGCGTACGCTTGTGCATGAAAAGCATCTGGTCAACCAGATTTACGGTTACAACATGGAGATGAAAGACCCCGGTGTGTTCCTCATTATGGCAATGGTCAATCCCGGTGTCAACGTAGAAGAGGTCGAAAAAGAGGTACTCAATGAACTTGAAAAACTCAAAAAGGGTGAAGTCACCCAAGCAGAACTCGACAAAGTCAAGATCAACACCAAAGCGGAGTTCATCTACTCTCTTGAAGCCTCCAACAATGTCGCCAGTCTTTACGGGGACTATCTTGCCAAAGGCGACCTGACCCCTTTACTTGAATATGAAGAGAATTTGGATAAAATAACACTCAAAGATATCGTGCGGGTGGCGAAGCAGTACTTCAACCATGACCACTCCACGACCGTAATACTGAAAAAACACGAAGAAGCCAAACAGCAGGAAAAAGAATGAACGACTACATCACCGGTGCGACCACTGCACTCATTACCCCTTTGAAAAACGGCAAGCTTGACGAAGCTACTTACGCCAAGCTTATCCAGCGGCAGATCGACAACCACATCGATGCGGTCTGTCCTGTTGGTACGACCGGCGAGAGTGCCACGCTCAGCCATGACGAACACAAACGATGCATCGAAATCGCTGTAGAGGTTTGTAAAGGCACGAAGACCAAAGTGCTTGCAGGTGCAGGCAGCAACGCCACGCATGAAGCCATCGACATCGCCAAGCATGCCGAGCAGTGCGGTGTGGACGCGCTTTTCTCTGTGAGCCCCTACTACAACAAACCCAGTCAGGAAGGGCTTTACCAGCACTACAAAGCCATCGCCGAAGCGGTTTCAGTCCCCTTCATGCTCTACAATGTTCCCGGACGTACCGGTGTGGACATCCTTCCGGACACTGTCAAGCGGCTCTTTGACGATGTACCCAATATCATGGGTATCAAAGAGGCGACCGGCTCTATTGAGCGAACCGTAGAGCTTCTGGCAAAAGTACCTGATCTCTATGTCTTCAGCGGCGATGATGCTATCGACTTCCCCATCATGGCAAGCGGCGGCAAAGGGATCACATCGGTCACGGCAAACCTGCTTCCCGATATGAAAGCCAAACTGGCACATGCCGCGCTTGCAGGCGACTTCAAGACCGCTAAGGCGATCAACGATGAGCTGTTCGCCATCAACAAAGTGCTTTTCTGTGAAAGTAACCCCATCCCCATCAAGGCGGCGATGTATATTGCTGGCCTGACGGAGACACTGGAGTACAGACTGCCGCTCGTACCGCCAAGCAGCGAGAATATGAAGAAGATTGAACAGGTCATGAAACAATACAACATCGTAGGAGTAGCATAATGGGTGAAATGAAAGGGAAGACCGTCGTCATTACCGGCGCGACCAAAGGCATAGGAAAGGCGTGTGCAGAGAAATTTGCAAGCAACGGGGTCAATGTGGCATTCACCTACAACTCCAACAAAGAAGCAGCAGATCAGATCGCTGCCGATCTTGAGAGTAAGTATGGCATCAAAGCCAAAGCCTATCCGCTTGACATTCTCGACACCGACCAGTTCAAACCCCTCTTTGAAGCCATTGACGAAGACTTCGAGCGTGTCGACTTCTTTGTCAGCAATGCCATGATCTACGGTCGTTCCGTTGTCGGCGGATACGGCAAGTTCATGAAACTACGCCCCAAAAAGGGACTGACCAATATCTACACTGCCACTGTCGGCGCCTTTGTCGCCGGTTCACAGGAAGCGGCAAAACGCATGGAAAAGGTTGGCGGCGGCGCCATCGTCACCCTCTCCTCCACCGGTAACCTTATCTATATTGACAACTATGCCGGTCACGGCACCAATAAAGCGGCAGTAGAAGCGATGAGCCGCTACGCAGCCGTAGAACTGGGCGAAATGGGCATCCGTGTCAATGCCGTCAGCGGCGGTCCCATCGAAACGGATGCACTCCGCGCCTTCACCAACTATGAAGAGGTCAAAGCCGAAACCATCAAACGCTCTGCCCTCAACCGCATGGGTGCTCCAGAAGATCTCGCCGGTGCCGTCTACTTCCTCTGCACCGATGACGCCAGCTGGATCACAGGCCAGACACTTGTGGTAGACGGAGGAACGACGTTTAGATAAGTATTTAGCACGATGACAACTCTATCCTTAAAGAAGTCTTTAATATTAAATATTTTCTCTTGACATGCAGTTTGCTGGACTCACCAGATTACAATGAGAGGCAGTTTCTTGCTAACGCGTCAGCTGCTTCAGCTTTTCTTTTTTTCTTTGGTTCGTTTCTTTCTTTTCTTTGTGCTGCTACAAAGAAAAAAAGAAATGAACATATACCAAACTATAGATAATATAGAAATATTTTTAAGGAAGCAGTTTAGATGAAAATTAAAATAGTCAACATCCCCAACATCCTCGCCTTCATCCGCCTGCTGCTCGCACCGCTGATGTTCCTCTTCCTTGTCAACCAGGACGCATCCTTCTTTGCAGGCATCCATCCAAGCTGGCTCAACTACTTTGCCGCCTTCATATTTGTGGTCGCTTCTGCCACCGATTTTTTTGACGGCTACATCGCACGCACATTCGACCAAGTCACCGTGCTCGGTTCCATTCTTGACCCGCTGGCAGACAAAATGCTTACCCTCGCAGGCTTTCTTGGGCTTATGATGCAGGGCGTCGCCTCCCCCTGGGCGATCTTTCTCATCCTCACCCGTGAACTCTTCATCACAGGGCTCCGTGTCTCTGCAGTCTCACAGGGCTTGGACATCTCCGCATCATGGATGGGCAAGGTTAAGACCGTTGTGCAGATGATCGCCATTGGTTTTCTCCTGATGCACTGGCCGGGTGCCACACTCCTGCTTTGGATCGCTGTAGCATTGACACTCTATTCGGGCTATGAGTATGTCAGGGATTTTTTTAGACATATGTATAGCTGAACTCCATTTATTAACCATTAACTTATAAAAAACCCTTATTCATCTTCCAGACGCTCCTGTTTTCTTCCATATTTCATAACATCAAACGCCCTCCTGAACGTAAATAGTCCCCTTTTATTCACCTTTTTTCGTAAAAAGTTAATAAGCTATTGACTTTTCATTAATCTTTATGTTACAATTGCTCCGTAAAAACAATACAAAGGAAAAAACATGAAGTTTACAAAACTTAGTTTGGTAGCTGCAATCGCAGTAAGTTCTGCATTTGCAGGTGGGGACATTGCTCCTGTTGAGCCGGCAGCGGCTCCGGTAGTTGAGACATCACCTTGGACATTCGGTGGAGACGCAAAACTTTACTATAAAACAAACAGTAGCGTTGCAGGTGCATCAATCTTTGATCAGGCTGCTGCTCAAGGTCAAGCAGCAGTTTCTGCTGATATCGGCTATGCAATCAACAGCAACTGGAAGGTTAATGCCGGTCTGACTGGTCTTGCGACACTTGGTCTTGACGACTCTGTTGTCTCTGGTGTATGGCTTTATGCTGGAGCAGATGCTATCGATAATCCAGCTGGTTCATTTACAAGCGTAGGTGACGCGCTTTGGATCGACACTTTGAACATCACTGGTACAATGTTCGACGGTAAACTGACAACTGTTCTTGGTCGTCAGGCACTTGATACACCACTTGCATTCTCAGAGCAGTGGACAATTGCACAAAATACTTTTGATGCGGCTGTAGCGCTGGCTAATCCTATCGACAACCTGACACTTGTTGCTGCCTACATCTATGACGGTAACGGTAACGGCCCTAGAATCACTACATTCGATGGTGTAACAAATGCTGGTGGTGTTTATACTGGTGAAGCAAGTGCCGGTGGATTCACTGGTTCAAGCGGGTACTTCCCGGTTCTTGGTATTGACAAAGGCGCATGGGCTGTTGCAGCCATCTACAACTTTACTGATGCCATCACAGGTCAAGCATGGTACTACGATGTAATGGACGTTGCTCAGGCGGTATGGGTACAGGCTGATGCGAAAGTATCCGGCTTTACCCTGGGTGCACAGTATGCATGGATTGGTACAGACAGTACACTTGAAAACAAAACAGTAACTGCTCTTGGTGTAAACCCATATGAAGACTCTTCTGCATGGGCAGCAAAAATTGGTTATGGTATAGATGCGCTTAATGTTTGGGCTGCATACTCTGACGTAGATGACACTGCTGCAGGTAAAACAGCTATCTCTGTATCTAACACAGCAACAATGCTGAGCGGTGCAGGTTGGGGTAACTCAGGAAAACACTCTGGACAGTCTAAACTCTACACTGAAGCATGGTGGAACTACGGTTATGTAGGTCAAGCGGGTGCGACAACAGTAGCAGTTGGAGCTGACTATACTCTTGGTGAGGTATCTATCTTTAAAGACACAAAGATTTCTGCACAATATACAAGTATCAAAGATGCCAAAGAGTTCTTGGCTCCTCTCGGTGCTGCAGGTCTTGGGTTTGACGATACTGTAGATCTCGATGAGATTGCAATTGTTCTTGGAACTGATGTTATGGGTCTGAATGCTCAAATCGCATACATCGCTACTGAGGAGACTACAAACTTAGCTGCCGGTGGTTCTTCAACAGACAACACTGACGAAATTCAGCTTTATCTGACTTACAAGTTTTAATCTAAACTTGTAATCTTTGCGGGGCATCTGCCCTGCATTCTTTTCCTCTTATTTAAACATCAACTTACATTTTGCACTCTTTTTTTATTTCATTCACCTCTTTTTCCCTTTATCTACTTTTTGATAACCACTGTCATTTTTAACCCTCTTTAAGGTAATAAAGAGTATATTTCTCCCATAAAACATAAATGATAACTATTTTCATTTTACTTTAGTAATACTTTTATGAAACGATAAGGATAAATAATCATATGGAAAAGATCACCGTAGCGCTGGCGGGACAGCCCAATGTCGGAAAGTCCTCGCTCATCAATGCTATCTCCAATGCCAAACTCAAAGTCGGCAACTTTTCCGGGGTGACGGTCGATAAAACAGAAGTAGTCTTCAACCTTTGTGATGAGCATGCTTGCAAAGAATACGAAGTACACATCATAGACCTACCCGGTGCCTATTCGCTGACCGAGTACACCATCGAAGAGAAGGTCACCAAAAGCTTTCTTCAGAGTGACGAGTACGACATCATCGTCAATGTCGTCGATGCGACTAATCTTCAAAGAAACCTCCTCTTCACCACTCAACTGCTTGAAACCGGACGCAAAGTGATCGTTGTACTCAACATGATAGACGAGGCAAAGAAAGAGGGCATCGAGATAGACGAGAAGCAGCTCAGTGCCATTTTGGGTGTACCTGTCATCAAAACCTCAGCCACCACCAAAGAGGGCATCGAGGAGCTTAAACGCGCCATCGTCGAAGTGTATGAAAAGCTGGAGACCACGGCTAAAGTGGTCTACTCAGACCCCATCGAAGAGGAGATAGACCGCATCGTCTCTTTCCTTGAAGAGAAGAAGTACAAAAGCAACCTCCCCTACCGACATCTTGCCGTCAAACTGCTGCAGGAAGATGAAGATATCTACAAGAAAATGCATGATGAACCCATCTGGATAGAGCTTTTACCGATTCTGCGCGATTCACTCGAGCATATCTACCTCCACTACGGTACCAAAGACCTTGAAGAGATCTTCGCCGATGAGCACTTCGCTTTGGCCAAAGGGGCGAAGATGGAGGTGATGTCGGTCAAGTCAATGCGGGCAAAGAACCTCACGCAAAAGATTGACAACCTGCTCATCAACAAATGGCTGGGTGTACCGCTCTTTTTGTTCTTTATGTGGCTGCTGTTTCAGTTGACATTCGAACTGGGCGCCATCCCTATGGACTGGATAGACGCGGGGTTTGTCTGGCTGGCAGACAGCGCAAGAAAGATGCTGGGTAACGGTGAAATGGCTTCGCTCATTGCAGACGGTATGATAGGCGGTGTGGGAGCGGTCATTATGTTCCTGCCCAACATCGTCATTCTCTTCATCGGGATCGCCCTGCTGGAGACGACCGGCTATATGAGCCGTGTGGCATTCTTGCTCGATGGATTCTTTCACAAGTTCGGACTGCACGGGAAGAGTTTCATTCCTCTTGTAACCGGATTTGGGTGCTCCGTACCCGCCTACATGGCGGCACGAACACTCAAAAATGAAAAAGACAGGCTCATCACCCTCTTTATCATCGGTTTTATGAGCTGTGGGGCACGACTGCCCATTTATGTGCTCTTTGCCGGCGCCTTCTTTGGAAAGGAGCAAGCAGGCAACATTCTCTTTCTCATCTACATCTCCGGTGCGCTGCTAGGGCTATTGATGGCAAAAGCGTTGAAGATGTTTGTCTTCAAGGGCAATGATGAACCCTTTGTAATGGAGATGCCAAAGTACCGCATGCCCTCTTTCAAACTCATCTGGCACACAGTTTACGGACAGGCGAAAAGCTACCTGAAAAAAGCGGGAACATTCATTCTTGCCGCTTCGGTACTGGTATGGTTTGCAAGCAACTATCCCAAGGATCCTCAACTGGAAGCAACTTACCAGACCACTATCGAACAGGCACAGACACCTGAGCGCAAAGCAGCTTTAGAGAACGAACTCTCATCAAAACTCCTTGAAGAGAGCTATCTGGGCAAGGTAGGGAAAGCAACAGAACCCTTCTTTGCACCGCTTGGGTTTGACTGGCGTATGTCCGTTGCACTCGAAGCGGGGCTGGCAGCCAAAGAGGTGGTAGTCTCCACCCTTGGTGTACTCTACTCGCTTGGAGATCAGATTGACCCTGAAGATGACAGCCTCATGGCACAGATCCGCGCACAAATCCCTCTACCTGCTGCCATTGCATTTATTGTCTTTGTCATGATCTACCTGCCCTGCTTTGCGGCATCGGCAGTCTTTGCCAGAGAATCGGGCAGCTGGAAGTATCTGGTCTACCTTTTTATCATGACCACGGCAACGGCGTGGATACTCAGTTTCTTTGCCTATCACACTACACGCATGATCACAGGAGGATAAGATGAGACTACATGAACTGCATAAAGATGACAAAGCCAAAATCATCCGCATACATGCGGATAAACCCTTGAAGGACAGACTCGCATCATTTGGCGTGATGCGTGGCGAAGAGCTTACGGTCAAAGGGTGCTCCCTTGCCAAACAGACCATGGAAGTAGAAGTGGGAGGGACACTCATCGCCCTGCGTAAAGAAGAGGCAGAGAAGATCGAAATAGAGAAACACGAGTAGTCTTCTCTTCATCATTCGACATATCACACAAAAGGGAAAAGATGCAAAGAATACGTTTGGTCTCAATACTGTTATTGATAATGATTATTGATACTTATGGAGTTTCCGATGAGGTCTCCATGTACGCACAGGCAATACAACAAAACACCTTGGATATTACACCCAAGGTGCAAACACAAAGCGTCAGAAGTATCCTCGGTACATACGATACTGCACTGCATGCCAAAGGTCAGGTACGTACCGGTTACATCACAATGAACAGATAAGCATTACCGCCGCCTATGCGCTTATCGATCACAAAGATGACGGTATGACCGATTATGACCAGTTTCGTCTCATCGCCAGCTACAACTTCTAACAGTAAACTTATGTTATAAATTTCTCAAAAGCATATTAGGAACTGCAAATGGAATACATCATTCAATTTTGGGATGCACTCATCGAGCTAAGCTACGCTATGGCACCCTACATTCTTTTCGGGCTGCTTTTTGCAGGCATCTTGCATGAGATCGTTCCTGAAAGCCTTGTGACCAAACATCTTGGTAAAGACAACATCGGCTCAGTGGTCAAGTCAACCCTCTTTGGCATTCCTCTGCCCGTCTGCTCATGCGGGGTGATCCCCCTGGCAACGGCGATCAAAAAAAGCGGTGCAAGCAAAGGGGCAACCCTCTCATTCCTCATCTCTACACCCATTACGGGTGTTGATTCCATATTGGCTACTTACGGGATATTTGGGTCGATCTTTACGCTTTACCGTATTGTCACCTCCATAATCATCGCCATCACAGCAGGGATATTGACCAATTTGTTTGATAAAGATAGTAGCGATGAGTCCAAAAGAAGCGGTATAGGTTTTTCGGCTCAACAACCATCTAGTGCCCAGAACCTCTCCTTCTCAACACTTAGCGCTCAGCCCTCAACGCTCCCTAAAGAAGAAACTTCTTGCTGCAGCACCACTGCTTGCTGTGAGGGTGACGAGCAAAAAGGCTTCTCTTTGACTGCGGCGCTTCGATACGGATTTGTCACCCTCCTTGGCGACATCGCCAAACCGCTCTTTTGGGGGCTTCTTATCGGTGCGCTCATAACCGTCGCTATCCCTGACAACCTCAGTGAGATACTTGCGCACTATGGCTGGCTGAGCTACCTCATTGTGATCGCCATTGCCGTGCCGATGTATGTCTGTGCCACCGCTTCGCTTCCCATTGCCGCAGGCTTGATGCTTAGCGGGGTAAGCGCGGGAGCGGCCTTTGTATTCCTCTCTGCCGGTCCTGCGACCAATACCGTCACCATCGGCGTAGTTAAAAAGATGCTGGGTACTCGTTCGCTCTACATCTACCTTGGCAGTATCATTATCGGCAGTATACTCTTTGGACTCGGGCTTGATGCGATCTTTGATGCGTCCAACATCAATCCCGCTTCGCTTGTTCATATGCAAGAGCACGGCGGCATCGTTGCCATACTCAGCAGCATTATCTTGTGGGGATTTGTGATTTGGTTCATGGCAAAGCCCTATTTTTCCAAAAAAGAGAGCCGCAAGGGCGGCAGTTGTTGTGGGAGTTAAGGGTTAGGCAGCCCTTCACGCGTAGTGCCTGTCAAGGAACTTCTGTAATTTTGACTTCGCACTATGCAGGAAGAGCGTACTTTTTCCTGAGAGCCTACCCTCTTCGGACATGGAAGTACCGATGAAGTTTTTGATCGCTTTCACCAGTGAATCGGTATATTCCATCTCTTTGAGTGAATTGTCATGGTAGTCC